>JBOHHF010000097.1:0-30683 GCA_050700495.1 Pseudonocardiaceae bacterium | reverse complement strand
TTCATCCGGTTCAACAAACCATCAACACCATCGATCGGCGTACCCGTCACCTGCGCATCGGCCAACAACGCATCAATCACCGACGGATCCAACACCTCGGTCAACCGACGAGACGCCTCAACATCACGACCATCCACAACAGTGCCCTGACCCACAGATGGTTCCCTCCCCGACCGAGTAATGATCACCTCGGCCGATCTTGGTCCATCCGTGGCTTACACAGTTGTCATGACACGCCCCCAGCGCGGTCTTGCCGATCCCACCCATGCCGTGCAGGGCCCACACCACCGTCGCCCGGCCGGTCCGCAACGACGCGCGCAGCCCGGTGAGCAGGTCTTCACGTCCGGTGAAGGTGGCGTTGCGCGCGGGCACGTTCCACACCCGCCCACCCCGGGGCAGCTGCACCAGCGCCTGGAACAGCGCCTCGCCCAACCCCTCCGGGGTGGTCACCGTGGCGGTGGTCAGGCCACTGTCCGCGAGCCGGTCCCGGAACGCGTCCTGGCGGGCGCCGTGCTTCGGGTCGCGGAACAGCTCCGCTGGGCCTTCCGCCTCAGTGCCCAGCAGGAACACCAGCCGGGGCAGGCCACGCTCACCCGCGACCTCGAACTCCAGCTCCGTATAGGACAACGCTGGCCGGTCGCGTACCGGGGATCCGTAGCGGAACCCGATGATGGCCACGTAGAGGTCGGCAGCCAGCACCGCTTCCCGGCACACCTGCTCGGGGCACTGGTCCCGGGCGGTGAAATACGCCATGTCCCCGATGGCGTCCCCGGCCCGGGTGATCGCCTGCTCCGCGGCATCGACGAACGACCGGCGGACCGGACACCGCCGCAGCTCCGAGGTATGACTCACCAACACCCGCCGTGGCCGTGACGACACGCCGCACAGCATCCCACTGACCACGATCGGTCGGTTGCGGGCGGCCTGTCATCACCTCGCGGCGTTCGAGTGGTTCGCGGGCGTGCCCACGAAATCGTCGTCCTCTTGGCGGCCACCAACGGGCTGGGGCGTTCCCCCGGTCCGCGAGGTGTGTGCTACGCACCGGCAGCAGGCGCGCCAGGTACGGCACGCGGTGGTGTTGGTCGTCTGGTACTTGCTGCGGATGACGAATTCCATGTCAGTAGCTGGGGCCGCTGCGCTGGGCCGCCGTGGAGGCGGGAAAATGGGGTCGCGCTCGTCCGGGACGCCGTTGTATCTGTGATGCCTTGCAGCTCGTGAGTCAGTATGGCGCTGGGGGCCACCGACAGGAACTGTCGATTGTTGCCGTGAGCACGTGGACCAGACTCTTTGGCCCTGTGGTCCCTCCGGACGGCGTGACCTGCTGTTCCGTCGTCTGCTGGAGGGGTTTCGTGGAGCTGCTGCACGAGCGGTGCGCTGGGTTGGATATCGGCAAGAAGGACCTCAAGGCGTGCGTGCGCACCCCGAGCCCGAGTGGGAAGCGGTCTCGCCGTCAGGAGATCCGCACGTTCGCCACCACGACCAACGCGCTGTTGGAGTTGCGGGACTGGTTGGTCGCCGAGAAGGTCACGCTGGTGGTGCTGGAGGCCACGGGGGACTACTGGCGGGGTGCGTTCTACCTGATGGAGGACTGCCTGAACGTGATCCTGGTCAACGCCGCGCACGCCAAGGGCCTGCCCGGGCGCAAGACCGATGTGTCCGATGCTGCGTGGCTGTGTCAGCTGGGTGAGTGTGGGTTGCTCAAGGCGTCGTTCGTGCCGCCAGAGCCGATCCGGCAGCTGCGCGACCTGACCCGCTACCGGGCCACGCTGGCTGCCGAGCGGACCCGGGAGGCCCAGCGGCTGGAGAAGGAGCTGGAGGACGCCGGGATCAAGCTCTCGTCGGTGGCCACCGACATCCTCGGGGTCTCCGGGCGGGCCATGCTCAGTGCACTGATCGAGGGTGAACGCGATGTGCACGTCCTGGCTGAGATGGCCAAGGCCCGGATGCGGCCCAAGATTCCCCAGTTGGTGGAGGCGTTGACCGGGAACTTCGGGGACCATCACGCCTTCTTGTGCCGGCTGCACCTGGAGCGCATCGACCAGCTGTCCGCGGCGATCCTGGAACTGTCGACGCGGATCGAGGACGAGATGCGCCCTTTCACCCGCCAGCTTGAGCACCTGGTCACCCTGCCCGGGGTCGGCCAGACCACCGCCGAGGTCATCATCGCCGAGACCGGCGGCGACATGACCCGCTTTCGCACCGCCGCCCACCTGGCCTCCTGAGCCGGGGTCTGCC
Source organism: Pseudonocardiaceae bacterium (assembly GCA_050700495.1). Lineage (GTDB taxonomy): Bacteria > Actinomycetota > Actinomycetes > Mycobacteriales > Pseudonocardiaceae. The sequence continues at coordinate 28,448 of JBOHHF010000097.1, read as the reverse complement.
CCGGCCACCACGAATCCGCCGGCAAACGCAAATCCGGCAAGACCCGCCACGGCAACCGATGGCTCGGTGGGGCCCTGGGTACCGCCGCGATGGCCGCCTCCCGAACCAAGGACAAGACCTACCTCGGTGCCCGCTACCACCGCTTGACACCCCGGCTGGGGAAGAAGAAGGCGATCGTCGCCCTGGAACACTCGATCCTGACCGCGGTCTGGCACATGCTCACCCACGACACCGACTACCACGACCTCGGCGGGGACTACTTCACCCGCCGCGACCCCGAACGCGCCATGCACCGCATCATCCGCCAAGCCAACGCCCTGGGCTTCACCGTCCGCTTCGACCCCATCCAAGCCGCCTAACGGAGCCACCCCGGTCACCAACCACGCCAGCAGGCGCCGATCAAGTCATGCCCCGCGGCTCACCTGTTATTTTCGGACCAGCATCACGGAGGGATAGGCAAGGGCTACCCGGCATCAGCCTGGCGTCGTCCTTCGGCGTAAGCAGAGCGGAGCTGATCTTGCAAAGATCGGATGGAGGCTGGGCGGCGGGTCGGTGGAAGTGCGGCCAGGTCCTCCTCCAGCCGGCGCACTACCAGGGAGCAGCGCTGTGAGCGCACCGTGGGCAACCTGCGCAGCGCTAGCTGCGCGGCAGGCACCGCCCGGTCCAGGTCACCAGCCGCAAGGTGCGCCAGGGACAGCCTCGTCGCGTGAAACACCGCGATACGCGGTGTACAGCCTGGATCCGTGGTGCGGCGGCTGAGGACCTGTTCGGCGCTGTCCACCAGAGCACGGGAGTTCCGAGAGGTCGCCGCTGCGAGGGTGAGCGCACCCTGAGCCAGAAAACCCTCCAGCCCGGCCGGCACGAACCAGCCCAGGTACGGCGGGCGGGTATCCAGCGCGCCAGGCGCGTCCAGCAGGGCACGAGCCTCATCAGCGGCGGCGTGGAAGCCACGCGCATTGCCCACCGCAGCCTGGGCCAGGGCAAAGCGGCTGGCCGCCAGTGCCCGCAGCGCGACCGGGGTGGACCGGGCAACCTCGTATGCGGCGTTGGCCAGATCCACGGCATCTCGGGCGGCGCGACCCAGATCGACGCCGTCGCCCATCCGGCCCTGATGCACCCGAGCCTGGCTCATCTCGGCGAGTAAAAGGGTCCCTATCGAGCGATCACCCGCAGTGTGCGCGGCGCGCAACCCACCGATGAAGTACCGCTGGGACAAGCCGTACTGCCGTGCGTCGTTCGCCATCCAGGCAGCCACCTGCGCCAGTTGCGCCCACTCGGCGAGCAGCCGGTCGGCCACCGCTGCGCTGGTGAATCTCGCCTGCCGGAGTATCTTGGCGGCCCACGTCAGGTGGTGGTGCACAAAGCGCAGGTTGTCCGCATTCCCACCCTCGACATCGCCCAGGCGGCGAATTGCGGTAGTGGTGGTGGCCACCGTGTCCACCATCGCGGAGGTGATGGTGATGCGGAGGTGATGGTGATGCTGCGCCGCTCGTCGGCCAGCGCGGCGAACGAGGCACCCCGGATGGCCAGCTGGTCGACGTAGTCCCAAGCCGGAGTGGTCAGCGTGGCCCCGCTGACGGCGAGGAAGATGCGGCGGTCCATCCCGATCGAGCCTCCGGTGTGGCGGAGCCAGTCGTCCAAGACTTTCACCGTACCCATGGCCGTCCACGGCAGCGCCAGTCCAGCGTCGGCGGGCACCCAGAACTCAGCGGGCTGCGCCCGGCCGGACCACACCTGCGCGACTGGCACCTCCCGGTCCACCGCATCAGAGATCAGGTGCGCCACCACGGTAGGCAGCGGATCACGCGGCACCCGATCCTGATTCACCCACTCCGAGACCGTGCTGCGCCCCACATAACCCGGTCCGAGCACACCATTGACCACCTCAGCCAACCGGCTCGGTGACCAACCCAGCTCACCCAGCAACGCCCCCAACACCGCATTACCCCGCCGCTCCAGCCCCATACCCACCCTCCGATAACCGCATGAACCAGCGCAACGGCCGACAATAACCGATCACCACCCCCACTGTGATCGCTTGAAGTGTCGACTCCAGGCCCAATACAAGCCAAACCGACGCGGCGGCTCGCCGCTCGTGCCTCAACGACGGCGTGTCGGCCAACACCGTCACCCCGACCGTGCTCCCGTGCTCCCCATCCGGCCCTATGAGCGGCAAAGGTGGAGCCACGCCCAGGATGCCAATAGCCGGCTGGATATTTCTTGATCGTCACCGTTATAACGGTGACACCATCCGATGGCGGATAGGTGACTCTGTGGCGCTTATGTGTTGGCTGGCAAGCAGATAGGTGATCGTGGGATGAGTGAGGTACTGGATAATAATATCCCGGTATCGACGGTTGCAAATAATTGTCGCTGCCAGGTGCTTTCGACGTACTGCGCCTGGCGGTGGTGACGGTGGACACCCGGCGATCTCCGGTCCGCTCGGACCGCGGTGTGGTCGCTGTTGCGGTTCTTGATGGGTTCTATGGGTGCGGGAGTGGCGCGGGATGGTCTAACCGGGCACTGATGGAGATCCTCGCCGAGGTGTTGCCCGTGGAGATCGACCTGGTCGTCCTGCCGGTGCGTGCCGATGCGGTCGGCAGCGGCTGGCAGCGGGAATGGCGCTGCGTTGTGGAAGAGGTGCTTGGTCGGTCTGGTCGGCGCGTCGAGGTACGTGCCCTGGAGGGCATCCGGGGCCGGCCGAGCCGTCACGGTGACCAGGCCTTGACCGGTGCTGTGGAGCGGGAGATCGCCCGGCTGCGTGGGGAGTATCGGCGCGGGCTCATCGTGCTCTGCGATGTCGAATTCTCGGACGCGGCGGCACGATCCTCAGCGGATTCGGCGTGGACGACGGTCATTGTTCCACGGACCAGCGCGCTTCTGGTGCAGCCGGAACTCATCGAGCGGGTGGCATGGGAACGCGAGTCGCTGCGGCGCGCGGCGGAGAGGGGTGTGCGGATCGCCGCGATCTCGGGTTATATGCGTTCGCACCTGACGGAGCAGATCGGCGTGCCCGCCTCGGCGGTTGTCGACCTGCGCAACGGCGTCAGCGGAGTGGACGCCGGGCTGAAGGCAGTTGGCGTGGCCGACCTGTCGCCCGCTGCGCGGGACGGTTTCTGGCTGGCGATGGGTCGTGACGTGGTGTTCGTGCCGGCGGGCTGGCGGCACACGGTGCTCGCGCAATCGGTCGAGGGCCTGGCCTACCTCACCGTCAACTCGTTCGTGCCCGGCGCTGACCGGATCGGTGCTTCTGCGGTGGCCCACGCCATGGCGGTCCAGCCCAGCTTCCAAGCGCACGGGCGCGCACCGCGAGCTGCCCACGCTGAGCCGTTGGCGGTCTTCCGGTCGGCGGAGACGGCGTTCCGGGTCGACGAGGACGGCCGGCGGATGTGGCCACGCGATTTCACCGCCTTGGACACGACATTGCGGCGGGATCCCAGCACCTACAGAGTCCGGCGGGTCGGCCCGTTCGAGTACGTCAAGCCGGTCACGGCCAAACCGCGGATCCTCACCGCCGAGCTGGCTGACCGGCTGTTCGCGGCGGCGAGTGGTCACCTGCCAGTGCTGGTCGAGGGCTCCCAGTCACCGATCTCGGTGAAGGCGCCCTGTGCGGAGTCAGACCTGGACATCCTCGTCGCAGTGGAGTCCGGGGACGATCTGACGCTGGCCCGCAAGGTGCTCGACGGCCTGGCCGAGCAGATGGACCACGTCCCGGTACCGCTCTCGCTCGGCGTGGTGCACGCCCGCTGGCTGGACCTGCCGAACTTCTACTCCGCGCTGTCCCTCGACCCGGCCGTAACAGCGGCGCCCGACCAGAAGTGCGTTCCAGCCGGGCATCCGAAGATGACCGTTTAGCTGGTCGTCAGCAGTGCGGAACGCACTGCGTCGAACGCCGCCGGGAGCTTGGCCGCGTCGCCGCCCGCGCCTTGTGCCATGTCGACGCCGCCGCCGCCGCGGGCTCCTAGCACGGGCGCGAACACCTCGACGAGTCCTTTGGCCGTGTGGCCGGTGGCGATACCAGCCTGGTTGACCGTCGCGACGAAGGCAACTCGTTCGTCGCTGGGTGAGGCCAGCACCACCACCGCGGGGCCACGCGACTCTAGGCGACCGCGTACGTCTACCGCGAGGCTGCGCAGGTCCTGGGTGCTCACCCCCGGCACTACGGACTGCGCGACCAGTTGGACGCCGCCGACCTCGACGGCGCCGCCGCTGAGTGCGCTGGCTTGAGCGAGAACAGCGCTGGCCCGCAGCCGGTCGAGCTCGCGTTCCGCGGCGCGCAAGCGTGCCACCAGCGAGGTCACCCGGTCGGGTAGTTCAGCGGAGGGAGCCTTGAGCAACTCGGATAGGCCGGCGACGAGCGCCCGCTCGCCTGCCTGGAAGCGCAGCGCCTCCATCCCGACATATGCCTCGACGCGGCGCACGCCCGACCCTACCGACGCCTCGCCTAGCAGGAGAACCGAACCGATCTGCGATGCGCGCGACACATGCGTGCCTCCGCATAGTTCCCGCGACCACGTACCGCCGATGTCGACCACTCGCACCTCGGCGTCGTAGGTCTCACCGAACAACGCCAACGCACCAATTCTGCGGGCTTCGGCTAGCGGCATATAACGGACCGCAACGGCCAGGTCGCGGTACAGTGCCCGGTTGGCTGCCTCCTCGATCGTCGTGCGGGTCGTCGGGTCCAGCGCCTTCGGCCAGGCGAAGTCCAGCCGCAAGTACCCAGGCTTGTTGTATGAGCCGCTTTGCAGCGCCGACGGGCCGAGCACCTCGCGCAGCGCGGCGTGCAGGACGTGAGTGCCCGAGTGCGCCTGCCGTGCCTGGCGACGCCACTCCGGGTCAACCTGCGCGAGCGCCGTGGCGCCTGGGGAGATCTCACCCACCTCGACCTGCGCGCGGTGCACGATGAGCCCTTTCATCGGGCGCTGCACGTCCAGGACACGTAGCCGGGTGTCGCCGTCGGACCCCCGCACCGAGATCGTGCCCTCGTCCGCGATCTGTCCCCCGGACTCGGCGTAGAACGGCGTCGCGTCGAGCACCACCTCGACGATCTCGCCAGGACTCGCCCCGGCGACCAGCTCACCGTCACGCATGATGCCCCGGATTACCGTCTCGGTATCGAGCGTCTCGTACCCGTTGAACGTGGTGGGGCCGTGCTCGCGCAGTTCGCGGTATGCCGCGCTGCTACCGACTCCGGACTTCTTGGCCTGGGCATCGGACTTGGCTCGTTGGCGCTGCTGCGCCATCAGGCGGCGGAACTGCGCCTCGTCGACGGACAAGCCGGCCTCGGCGGCCATCTCGATGGTCAGCTCGATCGGGAAGCCATAGGTGTCGTGCAGCACGAAGGCCCGGTCACCCGGCAGCGTGCCACCGGCCGATTCGCGGACCTCGCGTACCGCGAGGTCCAGGATGGTGGTCCCGGCGGCGAGAGTACGCGAGAACGCCTCCTCCTCACCGTAGGCGATCATGGAGATCCGGTCGTAGTCGGTGTCGAGTTCCGGATAGCTCAGCGCCATCGCATCGCGTGCCACGGGCATCAGCTGGGGAAGTACCTGCCCTTCGATGCCCAGCAGTCGGGCGGCGCGCACCGCCCGGCGCATGATGCGTCGCAGGACATACCCGCGACCTTCATTGCCCGGCGTCACGCCATCGCCGATCAGCATCAGGCTGGTGCGAACGTGGTCGGCAATGACGCGCAGGCGCACGTCGTCCGGCGCCGACTCCGACGCGGCATGACCAGAGTCAGCACCGTAGATCTTGCCGGCGAGTTGAGCGGCACGGTCGAGCACCGGCCGGGTCTCGTCGATCTCGTAAAGGTTGTCCACGCCCTGCAGGAGGGTGGCCATCCGCTCAAGGCCCATGCCGGTGTCGATGTTGCGGCGGGGTAACCGGCCGACGATCTCGTAATCGTCTTTGCCCGTACCGGGACCCCGGATGCTCTGCATGAACACCAGGTTCCAGAACTCCATATAGCGGTCCTCGTCGACCTCGGGACCGCCTTCGGCACCGTAGTCGGGACCCCGGTCGTAGAACAGCTCGCTCGACGGGCCGCACGGGCCTGGAATGCCCATCGACCAAAAGTTGTCGGCCTTGCCGCGACGGCGGATGCGGTCCTTGGATAGGCCGATGATCCGATCCCAGATGTCCGCGGCCTCGTCGTCGTCGAGGTAGATGGTCGCCCAAATGCGCTCACCGTCGAGACCGTAGCCACCCTCGGACTGTGGGCCTGTCGCCAGCGACCAGGCCATCCGGATTGCTTCTTCCTTGAAATAATCGCCGAAGCAGAAATTTCCGTTCATCTGAAAGAATGTGCCGTGCCGGGTGGTCTTGCCGACCTCGTCGATATCGACAGTCCGCAGGCACTTCTGCACACTGGTTGCGCGGGACCACGGAGCGTCAACGTCTCCGCTGTAATACGGGACGAACTGCACCATGCCGGAGTTGACGAAGAGCAGGTTGGGGTCATCGAACGGAAGCGGCACTCCAGGCACCACTTCGTGCCCATGCCGCACGAAGTGGTCGACGAAACGCTGGCGGACCTCGGCGGTCTTCACACGCTCTCCTCTGCGGGCCACATCGAACGCCCGTATCATCACCGACGCGCGGCAAGTCCCACCCGGCGGGGTGCCGTCCGCCAGGCAGCTATACCTGACTGTCCGCCGCCCACCGCCGGGGTAGTCTCCTCCGCGCCAAGTTTCCAGCCGAGGCTTATGGGGCATCTAGCGGATCAGCTTGGGAGATCAAATTTTCCCGCCTTGGCCCTATTGACAAATGTCGACCACTCATCCGGCCCGAACCGAAAAGGCGGCAGTTCGGGATTCTTGGAGTCCCGGACGAGAACGGCAACGCTGCCGACGATGCGGCACTCCACGCAGTTGTTGGAGCTGTTGTCGCTATAGCTACTCTTAAACCAACCTGTGTCACAGGCAGCGGGAAGGGGCATCTCTTACAACCTCTCTAGCTTCTGGACGACTGCTTTCCTGGAATCTTCTGGGGTCAACGAAAGGTCGCTGAGCCGCTGAAATGTGCGGAGCATGGCGGTTGTATCCTGGCCGTCGTCGTAGTACGTGGACGGCCCGAGAACCACGGATGCGAAGCCTATTCGAGGTACAGAAATCCCGAACTCTAGGACTGTCAGCCCTCCGCCACGCGCTGGGTTGTCCGCGGCGGCCCTCGGCAGCATTTGAATGGTCACATTTGATCCGCTGTCGACGATTTTGAGTAAATGTCTTAGCTGCTCTTTTGTGACTTTAATGCTGCCGGTCGCATCGTCCAGCGCGGCTTCGCCAACGATGAAGTGGAGTTCTTTGTCCTTCTTTGCTTGCCAGGTCGCCTCTTGCCGCCTGAATCGGAAGTTGGCGCGGTTCTTTCGGATAGCGTCCGACGGTTCCCACCAAACACTGTCGGCGGCAGCGAGCAGAGCGTTAACATAGCCGGGCGACTGCAACAGACCTGGCACCACACCGGACTCGTAACAGTAGATCCTCGTTGCGGCTGCCTCCAGATCAGCGAACCGCTGAAACGATCCAGGCAACGAATCGATATAAGCCCGGCGTGGCTGGCGCTTCCGGGCCTCCATACCAAGCGCAATAATCGTTTCTTGTTCATCCCCCTTAATCCCGTAGAAGCCCAAGAGTTTTTCAAGACAATCCGCGCTCAGCGTCGCAAGACCATCTTCAATCTTACTAATTCGAGAATCGTCCTTGCCGATACACCGCCCGGCGTCAAGCTGCGATTTGCCCGCTTGCTCGCGTAGCCGTTTTAGGGCAAGGCCAAGCTGGCGACGCTCCACGGTTGGGCGCGCGTTAACCATCGAATGGCCTCCCGTTGGCGACCGACACGTGAAGTATCCTCCGCATGTCGCGTCAAGACCAGCCAGCAGATTTCACCCATTCAGGGTAGCGCTAGCGGGCAACTTGCCCTCTAGTATATGAGGAGCAGGTTGTCCCTTAACTGCCTAGGGTGCACTCGGGAGGCGTGGATGTATGACCTCAAAATCGTAGAGCGCCCCCAGGAACACGCTCAACGGCGGTCCACTGACCTCGTTCTCCCTGCTCAGGGCTGCTACCGACGCCATCACGCCCACACGGCACGTCAGCTCGGGGTGGTGTGTCATGAGGAGTGAGTTCAAACGGTCGGCCACCCATCGAAGCGTGAGCACATCTGACGGGTCTGATTGGTTAGTGAAGAGTCAGCCGACGCATCTCCGGGCTGCGACGCGGGGTGGGCCAATGGCTCAACTCGCCGGAGAACAAAGCCGTCGTCACCGGTTGTCGGCCGTCAATGACTTTCGGACATGTTGAAGCTGCCCCGGGACACGACCACGTTGGACTCGCCCCCCCCGCAACGAAAGGCGAGTAGAACACACGAAAGGCGAGTAGAACAGGAGAGAGACTGAAGTGTTCACTGTCAGTGGAATTTGTGTTGATTCTTGGGTAAGGGTTGAAGGTCCGTGCGATATCACCTGCGATGTCGTCGGTGACGAGGCCCAATTTCGGTTCGGTGGAGAGCGTTCCACCGGGTTGCAAATGATCGTCACGGAAGAAGTCCTGGAAAACCTTGTCCAGAAGAGTGCGGACGCGCTTCACAGGATACGTGCGTAAATATGCGAACTAGAGCGTCAGCCCAGGACAGCATCCCGGTGACCAGCGCCGGAAGGTCACTCAAGAACTGTACGACCACGTGTCAGACCGCTAGTGTCTGTTGATGTTCGAGGTCAGCAACGAGGGTAGCACCGACCAGCCCTCGTTCTTTCGTCCTCTGAAGAGATGCGATACCCGATGTACGTGATCGAGAAGAGTTTCACGTTCGAGGCTGCCCACCACCTGAACGGTCTGCCCGAGTGTCACAAGTGCGCGAGACCCCACGGCCATTCCTATACCGTGACGTTCGAGCTCTCCGCGCCGGAGCTCGATGCCACCGGCTTCGTGACCGACTTCGCTCAGCTTGATCCGGTCGGCGGCTACATCGACACGACTCTCGATCACAGCTACCTCAACGAGCTGTCGGCCACCGTCACTGGTGATAAGGCCGCACGACCGCTTCTTCCGCAACCCAGTAGCGAGCACCTTGCCCACCACCTCTACGAGACCGCAGTGCGCATCCTGCTCCCCGAGCTCGCTTCCATGATCACTGCGGTTCGGGTCAGCGAGACCGCATCGAGCCGGGCCACCTACGTTCCGCCCCAGAGGTCACCGTGACGACCCAGGCCCTCACCTGGCAGACCTTGTCGCGGGCCGTACCGGTCTCGGAGCTGTTTTTGTCCTTTCAGGGTGAGGGCGTGAATCTCGGCCGCCGCGCTCTGTTCATCCGCCTGATGCACTGCAACCTCACGTGCGGCTACGCCAGCTCTCCGACCAGGGAAGACGCCCCGGTCGACGGGCCGATGCTGTGTGACACCGAGTACACCTGGAACAGAGCCAAACCCGGCTTCGGCGAGGGTATGCGCCATCTGACTCCGCAGGAGATCTGGGACGAGCTGGTGACGCTCGACCCCTCCTCCGGTGACCCGGCCATCGCCCCGGTCGATCTGGTCGTGGCCTCCGGCGGGGAGCCGCTCCTGCGCCAGGAAGTCCTGGTCTATCTCGCGACCCAGGCCGCGGCGACGAGCCGGCGGATGGAGATCGAGACTAATGCCACCATCACGCCCGCTGTCGAGCTGGTGAGTACCGGTGTGGCGTTCAACGCGGGGTTGAAGCTGGCGACGTCGGCCGTGCCGAGGAGCAAGCGGATCAAGGAAGACGTCATCGCGGCGATCCAGGCTACCGGCCGGGCCCGATGGAAGTTCGTGGTCACTGGACCTCAGGATCTGGCGGAGATAGCCCAGCTGCAGCACCAGTTCGGGCTCACGGAGGTCTGGCTGTCCCCGGAGGGCCGGACCCCGGCCGAGATCCTGCGGCGGATGCGGATGGTCGCCGACGCTGCGCTTCGGCACGGCTGGAACCTGACCACCCGCGAGCACATCTTGATCTGGGGAGACAAGCGTGGGAAATGACCTACATGCCGTGACATGGTCCGACATCCAGATCATGACCAAGGACCTCGCGGCGCTCGTCATGGCCGACGGTCCGCCCCAGGCCATTGTCGGGATTACACGAGGAGGCCTGATTCCCGCCGTGATGATCGCCCACGTCCTCGGCGTCCGGGACCTGCGCACGCTCACCATCACCCACACCGAGAGCGACGCACTGAACGCCGCCAAGACCCCCGAACCACTCGTCGCCCACCCCGGCTCCCTCGGTGAGCTCGTTGGCCAAGACGTGCTTCTGGTTGACGACATCGCCGGAACCGGAGACACCCTCACCGCCGCGCGGACCCTGCTTGCCGAGCGGAATCCAGCCCGTGTCCGCACCGGTGTGCTGTGGTTGAACGTGGCGAACTGGCAGTTCGCGAATCCCGAGCCGACCTACGTGGGCGAGCGCGACCGAGGATGGGTGGTGTTCCCGTGGGAGACGTGATCGCCGGATCGCGGACGCCGGCCCCGCAGCCGGCTGGCGCCAGCGGGCCCAGGAACATCGGCGGACGCGGCGGGGCGGCGCGATGACGACGATCGCGTTCTGCCTGCTGACCTATCGTCCCGATCATCCATCGGGGATCGAACGGAGCATCGCCGCGTTGACGGTGGGGCTGCGCCAGCTCGGCCATACCGTCTGGGTCATCACCGGAGGCGCTGCCGAGCCGGGTGACGAGGTTGACCCGGGTCTGGTCCGGCTGGAGTCGGTCCAGCTGCCACGACCCGCGCATAACGACGACGTGCTGGCCGCGCTCACTGATCCTGGCCCGGTCATGGCCGAAGTCCGCGCCATCCTGACCGACCGCAGTGTCGAGGTCGTCTGCTGGGGTGCGCCCGTGTGGGGGCTGGGGCACCTCAGCCCCGCACCACCGGGGATCCGTACGGCTCTGATGGCCCACAACCGGATCAGGCCCCGCTCGGCCGCCACCTGGGAACTCGCGCTGGATGCCGCTGACGTGGTGCTGCCTGCCAGCCCGTACCTGGTGGACGCCGCGACCCACGCCGGGTGGGACTCCTCGGCCTGGAAGGTCGTACCGAACGCCGTGCTCGTCCGGCCGGACCCGGTCGGCTACGACGAACGCGAACGGCTCCGCTGCCATGGACCTCTGCGGACCGTGTCGCGGGCCGTCCTGGGCAAGGGCCACGCCGGGCTGCTGGAAGCGCTCCCCGAGGGCTGGAGCAGGCCCGCTGAGGTGGTGCTGGCCCGCGCCGACTTCGAGTTCGTCCGCGGCGAGACTGACGAGGCGATGGCGGCCTGCCAGCGCCAGCAGCAGCGGCGCCCCGACGTCGTCCGGCTCCTGCCCGCGCTGCCCTGGCGCGAGGTCCCCCTCTTCTTCGCCGGAGCGGCCGTCACTGTCATCTGTTCGACCAGCGCGGAGACGTTCTCCCACACCGCCGCCGAAGCGCTCTCGGCCGGAACCCCTGTCATCACCTACAACCTCGGTTACGTCCCGACCCTCGTCGGACCGGCCGGACGAGCCGTTGCCCTTGAGAAAGGTTTCGCTGGCCTGTGGGACGAGGTCCTCGCCCTGCTGGCCGACCACGACGCTTACCACGCCGCCAGTGCGGCAGCTCCGTCCCGCATCGAACCCCACACCCCGGTGAAGGCCGCGCAAGCGTTCCTGGCCGCCACCGCCTGAAGAACACAACACCCCGGTGCCGTCATGATCGCCCCAGCCCTGGTACTGGCCGGGCACCAGCCCGCGTATCTGCCGTGGCCCGGTTACCTGTCGAGGCTGCTGGACCTCGACCGGTTCCTGCTCCTTGACCACGTCCAGTACAGCCGAGGATGGCAGCACCGCAACTACATCGCCGGGCCGTGCGGCCAGCGTCGCCTCACGGTCCCGGTCACTCACCGCTTCGGCCAGACCATCGACCAAGCGCGGATCGCTGACGACAGGTGGCGGGGACGGCACTGGCGGATCCTGCGGGAGACCTACCACCACGCCGAGTTCTGGCCGCAGTGGGCGCCCCGCCTGGCCGCCGTCTACAACCGGCGCTGGGACCGACTCATCGAGCTCGACCAGGCCGTCCTGGAGCTGCTGCTGGAAGGATTCGGGATCCAGATCGGCCTGCTGCGCAGCAGTGACCTGCAACCGCAGGGCCGCAAGACCCAGATGCTCATCGACCTGTGTCGCCTGACCGACAGCCGGACGCTGCGGGTCGGCGCCGGGGCCCTCGACTATCTCGACTTCGCCGCCCTGGCCGAGGCGGGTATCGGCGTGCAGATCGCCACCTACGGCCATCCGCCCTACCCGCGAGGCCGACAGCCGTTCATTCCCGGTCTGTCCGCTCTGGACCTGCTCCTGCACCAAGGCCCTGCCGGGAGTCGCATCCTGTCGCGCGGCGGCCAGCTCACGACCTGGACGGGGGCGATCCCGGCATGACCGGGCTTGTCAATTTCGTGCCGTGGATCGCCGTCGAGGGCACCAACGCCACCGGAAAGACCTACCTCGTACGGCAAGCCATCGATGCCCTCGGCCCGCGCTGTCTGCCCCTGACCGAACTGCCCGACACACCAGCGGCGCTGCTTCCCGGCCGGATCATCGAGGCTTTGCACACCAGCGGTGATCCCTTCCTGCGTACCGGTGTACCCCGCACCGAGACGCTGCTGCTCGCCGCGTTGCAGGTCCACCGCCACGAGACCGCGCTGCCGCGTCCCGGCCAAATCGTGCTCGAGGACCGCGGCCCGCACTCCGTCGCCGTCTACCAAGCGGTGATCCTGTGCGGCGGCGACGCCAACGATGACGAACTGCTGTGCACAGCCCGGACCATCCTGGAGCTGATCATGCGGTGGCGTCCGCTGCCGCCGCGCGTGCTGCTGCTGGTCGATGACCCCGGCACCTGCCTGGCCCGGTTCGAGCAACGGGCAGGCCGAGCCGCCCGCGCCGACGAAGAGCTCCTGATGCGGCGTGTCGGCTGCCTGTATGAGCTGCTCGCCGATCTCGACCCTGCCCGGTTCCAGGTCCTCGACCGGCGCTTGCTGACCGAACAACAATGCGTCGCCGCGATCCTCGACGCCTGCCACGCCGCCGTCCTCGGCGGGCAGCAGAAGGGGTAAGCGATCATGACACTGGACACCCTCGCCACGGCCCGGCGCGGCGCTCGGCCGGCGCTGACTCCGACGCTGCTGTGGGCGCTGCGCTCACCATGCTCGAAGGGCTGCAGGTACTGCTACTTCGGGCTGATCGAAGAGCATCGGATCACCCCGGTCACCGAGATCGGCACGCTTTCCCATCTCCGGCGGGACGATCTCAACCCCACCCAGATACTGGAGTTCGCCCAGACCCTGCCCGGCTCCTGCATCCGGCGGGTGTTCCTGGCAGGTGGGGAGCCTCTGATCTGGCCACCGATCATCACACTGATCCGCGTGTTGAAACACGGTGGCCTGCAGGTGATCGTGTGCACGGAAGGGACCCCGCTGAACCGGCCGGAGATCACCCAGTCCCTCGTCGAACTCGACGTCGATGCCGTATCGGTGTCGCTGGATTCGGTCGACCCCGTCTACAACGACCGGCTGCGACCCTCCCGTAACGGCAAGGACGGCTGGAGGCAGGTCGTGGACGGCATCCAGGCATTGATCGCCGCCCGAGGCGACCGCGACCGTCCTCGGGTCGGGATCTACAGCGTGATCACGAACCAGAACCTCGCCGACATCGAGGCAGTTCCCCAGCTCGCCAAACAGCTCGACTGTGACTACTTCGTCCCACAGCCCCTGTCCCTCAGCCCGGATCACCACCTCTACGGCATGTCCCTCACCCAGCAGCACGTCCCCGAGCTGCTGACGCGCTTCGCCGCCCTCGACGACGCGCCCTCACCTGTGTCCGTGCCAGGCACCCCCTACCCGCAGCAGTTCGCCGCGTCGATCAGCACGCCGCTGGCGAGGGTCACGGACTGCTTCGGTGGGCAGAGCCTGTTCTTCGCCCAGCCGGACGGGACACTGTGGGACTGCCCGTCGTCCCACCGGATCGCGGCGACCCCGGAGCACCGGCACCGCACGATCCTCGATGCGGATGCCCGCGCCCTGTTCGGGCAGCCCAGTCCCGGATGCGGCGACTGCCCGCTGTTCTCCACCGATTGTGTCAATATGTGGCCGCTCATGGACTTCACCGCGATCATCGGAGAACCCTCATGAGCGGTGAACGATGGCCACTGCTCCACGAGGCCGTGGCTGCCATGCCGGCCCCGTTCGGCAGCGTCCAGGCCGAGGGGCTGGAAGAAGAGCTGAAAGCCGCCTACGGTGTCAGCCACGCGATCGGGGTGTCCTCAGGCACGGCCGCCCTGCACTCGGCTCTGATCGGCTGCCGTGCCGGGCCAGGCACTGAAGTCCTCATTCCGGCGTTCACGGTCGTGATGACGGTCGCCGCCATCGTCGCCACCGGCGCCCGCCCCGTGTTCGTCGACACTCACCCTGACGGCTTCGGCCTCGACCTGGACGACGCCGACGCCAAACGCACCGCTCAGACCATCGCCCTGCTGCCGGTGCACGTCGGCGGCCGTACCGGCGACCTCGCCGCCGCCCGGGACTTCACCCACCATGCGGGCATCCGGCTGGTCGAGGATGCCTGTCAGGCCCAGGGCAGCCGGTGGCGGAGCCGTCCGGTTGGCACGGTCGGTGACGTGGGCTGTTTCAGCATGAAAGACGGCAAGATTCTCTCCTGCGGCGAGGGCGGCTACATCCTGACCGATGACCCTCTCATCGCAGCCGGGGCCGCCGCGTTCCGTACTCACTGGCAGACCGGAACCCCCGCCCACCCGCCAGGTCATCGTCTGGGACATAACCTCCGACTCGCCGAACCCCTGGCGGCCCTGGCCCGGCACAGCCTCGCCACCCGCGACGCCGCGCTGACACGACGCCGCGAGCAGACCGACCTGCTCACCACGCTGGTCGGTGACCTGCCAGGCTTGGCGCCCATCCCGGCCACCCCCGGAGAGGACCCCAACGGATACGCCGCGCTGTGGAGGATCGAGCGGCCACGCCCGCGCGAGCTGTGCCAGCGGCTGGCCGCCGCCGGAGTGGTCAACGCGATCGGCACGTTCGGGCTGCGGGCGGCGCACACCCATCCGGCCTGCCAGACACTGGACCCGGCGGCGTGCCCGCGCGCCGAAGCGCTGATCAATTCGTTGCTGTCGGTACCGGTGACGTCCGCGGACGACGACGAACGCATCGGCCAGATCGCCAAGCTGATCAGGACGGAGGTGACGGCGTGGCACTGACCGACGATCTCAAGTTTCTGGGCATGACCTTCGTCGTGATCGACTTTGAGACGCTCACTCCTGCCGGGCGTCCTGCCGAGCCCATCGAAGTCGGGACCGTCGCCGGACGGTTCACCCCGGACGGGCAGTGGCGGGAGAGCGGCCGCTACACAGCCCTGATGCGGCCCCCCGACGACGTGCAGGTCACCCGCTTCGATGTCGCCCAGACCGGGCTCACCGAGCGGATCCTGCGCGCCCAGCGCCCCCAAGCACAGGTGATGGCACAGCTCGACGGCCGTCTCACAGCCCCGCCCTACCGGCTGGTGGCGCACAGCGCCCAGACCGAAGCCGCAGTGATCGGCGGGCAACGCCAGCACTGCCCCACGCTGGCGGCCACCCCGTTGCTCTGCACGGTCAAGCTCGCCCGGCTCGCCTATCCGCAGCTGCGCAGCCACCGGCTCAACGAGCTGCTGCGCCACCTGGACATCCCCAAACCCGCGAACCGGCACCGGGCGCTCCCCGACGCCGAACTCACCGTCGGTGTGTTCCAGGCCGTCCTAGCCGCCGGGACCGCGGCGTACACGTGGGCGACACTGCGAGACTTGGACCTCGCCGCCGGTGTCTACGTCACACCAGACCGCGCGGGAGACACGGATGCGCAGCAGGTCATGCTGTTCTGAGACCACTTGCACCGCCGAGCAGCTGGTGAACGTGGCCGAACAGGGCCTTGGCCTGCAGGCGAGCATCCTCGGCCAGCCCCGGGATCTCCGCGATCTCCTTCTCCGAGAGCCATGCGACCCTCGTCTCCGGCGGCTGGACATCGGCCACCCACTCACTGACAAACACATGATCCTGATGCCGATGCTTGGCCGGGGTGTGGCTATCAGCGCTCGCGCGCATGTCCACCACCCACCACGCAGTAGGACCAGACGGGTGCGGGAATCCCGCCGGCAGTGGCAGCCCGGGTGCGGGCAGCAGCCGCACCCGGCAGCCCAGTTCTTCGCACGTCTCGCGCAGCGCGGCCTGCGCGGGTGTCTCTCCGGGCTCCACATGCCCGCACGCCGGCAGCCAACCCTCGAACCGCGGATGCCACATCATCCCGGTCAGCCACTCGCCGCTGTCCCTCAAGCGGCGGAACACGAAGTTCGTCACGGTCAGCTCCTGCACCAGTTCGCTGCTCATAAACCCCTCAGATCCCCCGTCCCCACGCGGCCGGCCCGCCCAAGCTGGTCGGCAAGCCTGCCACATCCCCCCGCGCCCACCCGCCATACACACCGAGGCGAGCTGGAGGCCCCATGGAGCCTGTCTGGAACGGCATGCTCACCTGCGATTACGAGCGGACACGCCCCGACAGCACCCCGCTGGGCTGGGATCTTTACACCACCTCACTGATCACCTGGCCAGCGGTGCTGATGGACGAACCCGCCCCCTACGGCCTTCTGCGTCGACCCGGCATCGTCGACATCGACCTGGCCGATCACCAGCGGCTCACCGGCCTGTGGCACGCCCGGCTCGCCGACCCCGACCTAGTCACCGACCTGATCACCCGGACCCGGCACGACCGAGCAGCCGCCACCCACGCCCTGGACGAGTGCGACACCGCGCACGCAGGCGGCAACGCCACCGCATTCACCACCGCCATGGCTGGCGCGACCGCGGCGATCCTGCGTGTCAGCTCCACCCACATCGTCAACTGGCTGCTGCCCGAGCAGCATTGGAAAACCCTCCTCACCCACCTGCTCGGCACCCGAACCCAGGCGTTGGCGTGCCTGTCCGCCCTGCAACTGCCCGATGAGCCCAGCCACATCCTCGCCGCTCACACCCGCCACACCCCCAAGGAAGGCAGCCAGGTCGTACTCAGCAGCAGAACCCACGCCCAGCGCAGCCGCGACGCCTGGCGGCTCGCCGCGCTTGCAGCCGCCGGGGATCAGCCAGTCCTCGCCGAGGTCCAGGCTCTCGCCGCGGTACTCGGTTGGGCCGCCAGCAGCGAAGAACGACGCAACGAACTGCGCGCCCGCTTCTTTGCCCGCGTCAACGCCTGGTGCGAGACAACCGGCCACGACACCGCCCAGATCTCGACCGGCGACCTGCTCGCGACGCCCGCATGACCGGCCTCACCCCCTTGCGCGACGCCACCGACATCACCGTCCACGGCGGCAAAGCCGTCCAGCTCGCCAGACTGATCACCGCTGGACTGCCCATCCCGGAGGGGTTCGTCATCCCCAGCGACCTCGCCCTCCACCAACTCCCCCCGGCCGCCGACACCCTCCTGGCATGGGCGGCCCACGCCAAGACCTGCTACGGGCTGATCGTCCGCTCCTCCTCGCCAGTCGAAGACAGGCCCCAGGCCAGCTTCGCGGGCCTGTACGCCTCCCGCTTCACCGTCACCGAAGCTCCCGCGCTCCTCGACGCGATCACGCTGGTCCGTAACTCCGGGACCCGGGCCGCCGTTCGCGCCTACGCCGACGCCCACCGCATCCAGGTGCCCCGCCGCGTCGCCGCGATCGTCCAGCCCGCGATCCGCCCCTATTCCTCCGGTGTCCTGACCGGTCAGCTCCGCGACGACACCTGGACCACCTGGCAGATCGAAGCCGTCCACGGGCTGGCCGATCCGCTCGTCAGCGGTCATGTATCCGGCGAGCTCCACCACCCCGGCCAGCCACCGACCCCCGCCGCCCAGACCGACATGGTGCTCCCCGCCAGACCCACGGAACTCCGCCTTCCGCCCGGCGACTGGATCACCGTAGACGATCACGAAGGTCGAGCCGGCCGCGCCAAGATCCGTACCTCAGCGGGCGGGCTCGTCACCGTGCTGCGGCCACCGGCGTGGACGACCCGCCCGATCCTCTCGCCCACCGACCGTGACCGGCTGCTCAACCTGGCCGCAGCCTCAGCCGCCGTCATCGGCCTCACCAGCATCGACCTCGAATGGACGATCAGCCCGGACGGGACGCTGCACCTCCTGCAAGCCAGGCCGTTAACCCGGACGGTCCCACCACCCCGCAGCGCACTCCAGCCCGGCGCGGACACACGCAGCTGGCAGGGCATCCCGGCCTCGCCCGGATACGCATCCGGGCCGTCTCTCAATCTCGCCACCGGCAGTGGATCGGCCATGGGCACGGTCCTGGTCTGCGGGAATATCGGCCCAGACGCCGCTGCCGTCCTTCTTCAACGACCAGCCGCGATCGCCGCCACCACGGGCGGGTCGCTCTCGCACGCCGCGATCGTCGCCCGCGAACTCGGTATCCCCTGCGTCACCGCCCTCCCCAAACACCTGCTCACCCTCCCCGACGGCACACCCCTGAGGGTGGACGGGATCGCCGGAACCGTCCACATCGCCACCGACACCCGCCAAGGCCCCGCTCCGCAGCTCGCCATCGACGGTGCCGCAGTCCTGACCTGGCCCGAACCGAACCCACACCGTTGTGACGGCCGAGCCGCGACCATCCTCATGCTCGAACCCGGCACCGATCCCGCCGCGTTACTCGGCGACCTCGCCAACCCGCCCACTCCGGTGGGCGTTCTCCAACTCGGCAACGCGCCACTTCCCCCGCTGCCACCCCACTACAGCGAACTGTCCGTCCCCGGCCTCGGACGTCTCGGATGGCCACACGACGCAGGTCCGGTCCCCGCCCGGCTGCTGGTCCTCGACCAGACGACGCCGATCTGGCAACGGGCCATCACCACGACCACGCCACACCGCCAGCCTCGCGAATCGTGATCAGGCAGACCACGCAATGCACACCGGGGCCGGTCAGCAGCCGTCAGCGAAGGCATCTCTCACCTCCTTCAGGTGCCGCGTCCACCATTCCAGAACCTGCTCCCCCGGCGGGAACAACCCGGCGATCCGCTCGCTGGGATCCCCACGCACATACCGGAACTCCACCGGCCACACATCGGTAAGCCGCTTCCACCACAGCCGCAAGACCGCACCAGCCAACGCCTCCCCATCCACCGGCACGACCGTCCGGTACGAGGCGGAGAACACCGCGACCCTCTCCAGGTCGAGGACACCGTCCTCGCCACCGAACACCACCTGCCCGGTCCGTGCAACCTCATCGACATAGGCGCCCACGCGCATCCGATCCCAGTCAAGAACCGCCACGACCTCCTCGCCGCGGAACAGCAGATTCCGCATGTTCAGATCACCATGAATACGACCGAACGGCCCCACCGGCGCCGTCACAGCCGGCCGCAGATGTCCGTGCCCTCTCAGCAGCTCCAGACGCCGCTGCAACAACGCCCTGACCCTCACGTCGTACGGCGTCGGTTCAGCAATGCTGGCGATGATCCTGTTGATGTGGCCGATAAGCTCCTCCGCCGCCGCGACCTCGGCAATCTTCACCTCCAGCGCGTCAGGAACAGGCGGCAAGCCGCACTCGCCAGGAACATCGACAAGTGCTTGATGGATCGTGCCCACCAGATGACCAAGGCGCGCGACGGCCGGAAGCGGCAAATCACAGCCTGCCCGATGCACGCCCTCGACCCACGGGACCAAGCAGTAACAGCGGCCCCCCAAATCGACCACGGTGTCACCACTTACCGCACGAACCGGCAGGACCACCGGAACCGACCGAGACGCCAACCACGACACCACTGCGAATACGCTGCGAGCTGTAGCGGCAGAAACGTCCAGAATCCGCCTCAAGACATACCGACCCGAACCAGCAGCGACCACCCAGTTCCGATTCATCCAGCCATCGGTCAGATACCGATACTCAGAAATAGGAGGAAGCGAAAACGCTGCCTCCAAGGCCGGGAGATCAGCGGACAGATCCGCGAGACCAACGTCGTCTCCACCACGCACCTCTAGTACGTTACAGCGACCGAT
Source organism: Pseudonocardiaceae bacterium (assembly GCA_050700495.1). Lineage (GTDB taxonomy): Bacteria > Actinomycetota > Actinomycetes > Mycobacteriales > Pseudonocardiaceae. The sequence goes on along the minus strand of JBOHHF010000097.1, from coordinate 8,409 downwards.
TTGGGTCTGCTGGATCTGGCACACAGCGGCATAGCAGACTCGCACCCTACTCCGCGCTGTTCAGCGAGGAAACGCTGCGTCTCTACGGCCTCGAACACGGGGCGCAGAGCATCCGAACCTACGAGAGCCTGCTGATTCCTGGGCTGCTGCAGACCGAGGACTACGCGCGAGCGTTGATGACCTCGGAGATCACCACCATCCGTCAGGTCGAGGTCGACCAGCGCGTGGATGTCCGGTTGCGGCGGCAACAGCGGCTCGTCGGCGAGGATCCGCTTCATTTGATCGCCATCGTCAGCCAGGCCGCGCTCCTGCAACAGACCGGTGGCCAGCGTGTCTTACGCGACCAGTTGGCGCACCTCGCACGGGTGATCGAGAAACGCCCCGAGGTCGTCCAGGTCCGCGTGATCCCGTTCACCGCCACGGGATGCGGTGCTTTCGGGGCCTCAACGTTCCACCTCGTCGACTTCGCCAGCCCACGTCTGCCGACCCTTTCCTGGCAGGAAACAGTCACCGCAGGCGGCATCATCGACGACGAGAGTCACGTGCGAGATTTCAACCTGACCTACACCGAAGCTCTCGGACGAACCCTGAATGAACAGAATTCACTGGACCTGATCAATCAGTGCGCTAAGGAAATAACATGACCAAGGAAAGGCACCCGATGCTCTCCGGCGCGCAGGACCGGGACGGCTGGTTCACGTCATCGTTCTCGTCCAACGCCAATCAGTGCGTCGAGGTGCGGTTCGATGGCGAGTTCGTGTCGATCCGGGACAGCAAGTACTGGCCCAATCCAACAAACCATCCCGCGCGGGAGCCGACCATCACCGTCACGGCCGCTCACTGGACTGTCCTGCTTCACGAGCTGACCGGGGGACGGCTCAGAACGAGCTGAAGTATTTGCAAGCGACGTGCGCGGTACACGGCGATGGCATGATCGATAGGGTCTGAGCATGACGACGAATCCGGACGCAGCGCATCCGCCTGGGACGGCGTTGGGAACTGATCGCCGAGGCGATCAGCCGCGTGAGGAGCACGGATCGGCCCGGAGCCGTGGCGGGTGGCCTACGTCGAGCCGTCGGTGCGGCCAGATGATGCCCGGTACGGGGAGAACCCCAACCGGATCCAGTGCCATACCCAGTACCAGGTGATCCTCAAGCCCGAGCCGGGTGATGCGCAGCAGCTGTATCTGGGCAGCCTGGAGGCCCTGGGTATCGACGTTGGTGCGCATGATGTGCGGTTCGTGGAGGACAACTGGGCCTCCCCAGCGCTGGGTGCCTGGGGGCTGGGCTGGGAGGTGTGGCTGGACGGGTTGGAGATCACCCAGTTCACCTACTTCCAGCAGGCCGGCGGGATCGATCTCGACCCGGTCTCGGTGGAGATCACCTATGGTATGGAACGCATCCTGATGGCACTGCAGAGCGTGCGGCACTTCAAGGACATCGGCTACGCACCCGGCATCAGCTACGGCGAGGTGTTCGGCCAGGCCGTGTATGAGATGTCGCGGTACTACCTCGACGACGCCGACGTCGCGGCCAACCGTGCGCTACTTGAGGCGTACGCCGCGGAGGCGCAACGGATGATCGAGGCGCGGCTGCCGGTGCCCGCGCACTCCTATGTGCTGAAGTGCTCCCACGCGTTCAATGTGCTGGACGCCCGCGGCGCGGTGTCCACCGCTGAGCGGGCCACCGAGTTCGCCCGGATCCGTCGGCTGTCGGGCTCCGTCGCGCAGCTGTGGATCGAGCGCCGCGCCGATCTGGGCCACCCGCTCGGCACTACGCCGGTGGCCGAATTGGCGCGACCGGTCACACAGGCCGCAGTGAGCACCGCCGAGGAGCCCCGGCGGTTGGTGTTCGAGATCGGCACCGAGGAGATGCCGCCCGCCGAAGCGCGGGCCGCGCGCGAGCAGCTGACCCGCCTGGTGGCCGACGCGCTGGCCGGCACCCGCTTGACCCACGGCGCGCTCACCGTGCTGGCCACCCCACGGCGGCTGGTCGCGATCGTGGAGCATGTCGCCAGCCGCGAAACCGACCACACCCGGCTGGTACGAGGACCTAAGGTCAGTGCTGCGCTCGGCCCCGACGGGGCGCCGACCCCGGCGGCGAGCGGGTTCGCCCGCGCCCAGGGCGTCGCCGTCGGCGATCTCGAACGGGCCGACGTCAACGGGGTCGAGCACCTCGTGGTACGCCGCCACGAGCCCGGCCGGCCCGTGCTGGAGGCGCTGAGCGGGGCGCTGGCAGGGGTGGTGACCGGGCTGCGCGCGGCGAAGAACATGCGCTGGTGCGACCCGCGGCTGAGTTTCACCCGGCCGATCCGCTGGCTGCTCGCGCTGTGGGGCGATGACGTGGTGCCGGTACAGGCATCCAGCCTCACCGCCGGCCGAACCACCCGGGTACTGCGCAGCGCCACCACGCCGGTGATCACCGTCGGCGCAGCCGAGGAGTACCTCGAGGGCCTCCACGCCGCCGGGATCCTCCTTGACCCGGCCGAGCGCCGGGACCGGATCGTCACCGCCGCGACTGAGCTGGCCGCGACCGCCGGAGGGTGCATCGACACCGGCGCCGAGTCCGCGCTCATTGACCAGCTCACCTACCTGATCGAGTCGCCGACTCCCTTGCTGGGCCGTTTCGACCCCGGCTACCTGCACGTGCCCGAGGCTGTGCTGGCCACCGTGATGCGCAAGCACCAGCGCTACCTTCCGGTCCGCGACACTCACGGCGCGCTGCTGCCCTGCTTCGTCGCGGTCGCCAACGGACCCGTCGACGCCGACGCGGTCCGCGCCGGTAACGAAGCCGTCCTGCGTGCCCGCTACGAGGACGCCGCGTTTTTCCATCGCGCCGACCTCGCCGTCCCGCCAGCCCGACTGCGGCAACGGCTGACCGGCCTCACCTTCACCGACCGGCTTGGCTCCATGCACGACCGGGCCGATCGCATCGCCGCCATCGCCGCCGAACTCACCGGCCTGATCGGGCTCGACGACCAGCAGCGCCGCACCCTGGACCGGGCCCGGCAGTTGACCAAGTTCGACCTCGGCTCGCAGCTGGTCACCGAACTGACCAGCCTGGCCGGCGTCATGGCTCGCGAGTACGCCACCGCCGCGGGCGAACCGCTCGCCGTCGCCCAGGCCCTCTACGAGGCCGAACTGCCCCGCCACACCGGCGACCAGCTGCCTGCCACGCCGGTCGGCGCGATCCTGTCCCTGGCCGACCGACTCGACTACCTCACCGGGCTCGCCAGCACCGTCGGCCTGCCCACCGGCAGCAGTGACCCCTTCGCGCTGCGCCGCGCCGCCCTCGGCGCACTCGCCGTCCACCGCACCCAATCCGCCCTGTCCGAGCTGTCCCTGGTGGATGGCCTCACAGTGGCCGCCCAGTACCAACCCCTCGACGTGCCACCGGCCGTCATCAACGACATCGCCGGGTTCCTGACCCGCCGCCTGGAACAGACCCTCACCGAGGAAGGCAACCCGGTCGAGCACATCCGGGCCGCGCTCGGGCATGCCGACCGCCCCGCCCGTGCTGACGCGATCCTCACCCAACTCGCCGCCTTGACCGGCACACCCGAGTTCGACCGGCTGGTCCAGACCATGCAACGGGCTCGCAGGATCGTCCCCACCGGCACCGCCCCCCGCTACGACCCCCGCGCCCTGGCCGAACCCGCCGAGATCCGGCTGCACGACACCCTCGGCAAAACCCGCGCCGCCCTCGACGGAATCACCGACCTCGACCACTACACAGGCGCCACCGCCGAACTCACCCACGCCGTCGACGAGTTCTTCGACCAGGTTTACGTCATGGACGGCAACCCTGACCGCCGCGCCGCCCGGCTCGGCCTGCTCGCCGCGATCGCCGAACTCGGCGAACAAACCCTCGTCTGGGAGCACCTGCACGCCTGACCCGGTCCCAGGAGCGCCTGGATGAACGGTCTCAATCGAAGATCGTCGGGCGCTCCACCGCGGTCTCGACCGCGTCCAGTGCGCGCTGCACCAACCGCCGCCGCCACGCCTGCTCGGCCGGCGGCGACAGGTTCGGGTCGCCCGACGGGTAGGGAATTCCTCGACCCGGCACGATGCGCGGCGCGCCGACCTGCTCCGCGATCGTCACGAGGTTGGTGATCACGGCGGTGGGGATACCGGCCCGCTCCAGCTCCTTGGCAAGCGTTGACCCGCAACGCGTCCCGGTGCCTCAAGTGGCGGTCAGGATCGCCGCCTGCACGCCCGCCTTGCGCAGCTCCGCGGCCCACTCGACGCCGAAGCGCCGCGCGGTGGCCACCGACGTGCCGTTGCCCACCGTGACCATGAACTCGCCGTGTAGCCGGCCGATCGCGCCCTCGCGCTCCAGCGTGCGGGCGGCGTCCAGCGGCAGTAGCCGATTCGGGTCGGCATTGGCGGCGGTGGTCGCGAAGCCACCGGCCACCGACTCCCAGACACCGCAGGCCAGTGTGTCGATCCCGTCAATCTGGTAGCGCAACCAGCGGGTGGCGCGAGCCGACTCGAGCCGGTCCGGGTTCCCGATGGGCACCACGGCACCCTCGGTCACCAGCGCGACAGTCGCGCTGGCCGCCTTGTCAACCGGCGCCGCCGGGTCCACCGCGTCGAACCCACCGACGGGGATCTCCGTGCTCTCCCGGTCACCACCGAGCCTGCCCAGCACGAGCTCGACCGCCCGGTGCGCAGCGCGATGCTCGACCAGCCGACCGATCCGGGCGGCGCGAACGACCCGGCCGTCGGCCGCGGTCAGCGTCGCGCCGGTGGCCAACTTCACGATCGCGACGGCGACCCGCTGCAAGGTCGGACGCATCTCGCGGGCAGTGGCGCCCGCGGCCACGACCAGTGCGGCACCCGCGTCGGCGATGCCGGGGTTGTCCGGGTGCATCGTCGCCAACGCTGTCAGGCCGTCCGCATAGGCGGCGGCGACCAGCCGGGCGCACGCCAGCCCGTAGCGCCCACTGCCGAAGGCGGGCCCGGCGACCAGCAGCTCGGCACCGGCGCTGCGGGCCATCCCGAGCAGCTCCTGCGCGACGGCGGCGTTGGAGGCCGCGTAGTCGTCACCGCACACGATCGTGGCCACGATCTGGTACTCGTCGCCGAGCAACTGGGCCAGCAACCGCCCGGGACCGACCGTCCCTTCAAGCACTCGGGGGCCGATACCTGCGGCATCCTCGCCACCGAGCCCTGCATAGAACTGGTTGACGTAGTGCACGATACGCATCAGGCTGTATCTCCCCACTGCTGGTCGACCGACTGCTGGCCGACCTGCTGCTGCTCCGACCGGCAGGTCAGCCGCCCGGCGCCCAGCGGGCTCAGGGCGCTCAGGATCGCGGCGGTCGGGACCTCGACCGCGGAGGTCGCCTCCGCGTCGGCGATGCCCAGCCGAGCGCCCCCCAACGCCCGCTCGACCGCCGGCAACCGCACCCGCTGATCGTAATTGCCGGTACTGACCACCGCACCTCGTCGTGGGCCGGCCACCAGAGGTGGACCGGTGCCGTCGGCGCCGGACATCTCGGCGTACAACGCCACCGCGGTCAGACCGTCGGCCTCCAGCGCATCGACCTTCAACATCAGGTCATTGTCGGCGTTGCCCGCGCCCTCCTTGGTCACGATGGCGGCGTCGAAGCCCGCGGCGCGGCACAGCCAGGCGGCGTGCAAGGAGACCAGTTCCTTGTCTCCTTGCACCACTGGCTCCGGACACAGCACTACCCCGGCGAAGTGCAGGTCCTGTCCGTCGCGGGCCCGCAGCTCGGCGATCACCGGGTGGTTTTGGTGCAGGTAGGTCGGGTTGCGCAGCGCCGGGTGGCCGTACTGGCCGCTGACCACAGCCCCGTCCTCGATCTCGGCGGGGTCGAACAGGGTCGGCAGGCTGCCGGCCATGCTGCGCCCGTAGACGAAGACGTCCTTGAACGCTCCCTGGGTCTGCAGGTTGGTGATCACCCCGACACGGGGCAGCCCGCTGGTGAGCGTGCCCGGCTGATGCGGTGGTGTGAGCTCCTCGATCGCGTCGGGTGCGGCGTCGACGGCGGCGTCGGCGAGGTGCACGGCCAGTCGCAGCAACCCGCGGCGCACCGCGACCTCAGCCTCCTGCCAGGAGGCATCCTCAGCGCGGTCGAACTCGATCACGACGTTGTTCGTCCGGCCGAACGGGGACAGCTCGGCGGCCGGACCGGACATGTCGATCAGGCCCTCCTGATTGCGTGGCAGGTGCCCGGCGGCCAGCACCGCCGCCCCGCGCAGCACGTGCGTGTCACCGCCGCGCTTGCGGTTGACCGGCGCCATCCAGCCCGGAAACACACCCCCGCCGGGACCCTTGCAGCGCGGCTCCACCACGTCGAGCGGTGCGATGATCCGAACCCGGTCTCCCGGTACCGCGATGTGCGCGCGCACCGCAGCCAGGGCAGGATCGGCGAACAGCGCCGCCACCTGATCCCGTCCCACCACAAGCTGGTGCTGCTCGTAGTGAGTGGCGACGCCGATCTCGACGGAGCGGACCTCGTGCACGACGCGCCGCAATGCCAACACGACGAACTCCCCTCAACGGCTCCCGCCTGCATCGTAACCACGGATCCACAGATCGTTCGAAGAACGATGGTGGCGGGCCGGCAGGGAGAGTTACCGTGCGGGCCATGGATGTCCGCCGCCAGGTCCCGCGCACTGATGTGGTGCTGGCCGATCCGGCGGTCGCGGCCGCCGTCGAAAAGCTCGGGCGCCCGCAGGTGAAGCGGGCAGTGACTGCGGCCCAGCAGCGGGTGCGCGACGGTGCCCTGCCGCCGGCCGGCGTTGTCGCGGACGTGCTGGCCAGATTGCCGGACACGGTGACGTCCCTGCGCCCGGTGCTCAACGCGACCGGGGTGCTGCTGCACACCAACCTCGGCCGGGCACCGTTGTCCGCGGCGGCGATCGACGCGCTGGGCGCCGTAGCCGGCACCACCGACGTCGAGCTCGACCTGACCACCGGGGGGCGTGGCCCCCGCGGGGCAGGCGCGCTGGGCGCGCTGGCCGACGCGGTGCCCACTGCGGCCGGCGTTCATGTGGTGAACAACGGCGCCGCCGCGCTGGTGCTGGCCGCGACCGCACTGGCGGCCGGCCGGGAGATCGTGCTGGCCCGCGGCGAGCTGGTGGAGATCGGCGACGGGTTCCGCATCCCCGACCTGCTGGTGTCCACCGGGGCCCGGCTGTGCGAGGTCGGCACCACCAACCGGGTCCGCCGCGCGGACTACGCTGCGGCGATCGGGCCGCAGACCGCCTTCGTGCTCAAGGTGCACCCGTCGAACTTCCGCATCACCGGGTTCACCTCGTCGGTGCCGGTGGCGCAGCTGACCGGACTGGGCGTGCCGGTGGTCGTCGACATCGGCTCGGGGTTGCTCGCGCCGCACCCCGTGCTGCCCGACGAACCCGACGCTGCCACCGCGCTGGCTCACGGCGCTGACCTGGTCACGGCCAGCGGTGACAAGCTCCTCGGTGGCCCCCAGGCCGGGCTGCTGCTGGGCTGCGCGGAACTGGTGACCCGGCTGCGCCGGCACCCGCTGGCGCGGGCGTTGCGCGTCGACAAGCTCACCCTCGCCGCGCTGGAGGCCACCCTGCGGGGTCCGGCGACGCCCACTGCGCAGGCGCTGGCCGCAGAGCCGGGATTGTTGCACCGGCGAGCGGTGGCGATCGCGGCAGCACTGGCCGCGCACGGTGTGGATGCGACGGCGGTGGCGTCGCAGGCCACGGTGGGGGGCGGCGGCGCGCCGGGAGTGACGCTGGACAGTGCCGCGGTCAGCGTGCCGGAGCGCTTCGCCGCGCTGTTGCGGGCCGGTAGCCCGCCAGTGCTCGGCCGGATCGAGCGTGGCCGCTGCCTGCTCGACCTGCGCGCGCTGCCCGCCGAGCAGGACGCCGCGGTACGCGACGCGGTACTGGCATGCATGTCGTAGCCACTGCCGGCCACGTCGATCACGGCAAGTCCACCCTGGTCCGGGCACTGACCGGGATGGAGCCCGACCGCTGGGCGGAGGAACGCCGGCGGGGGATGACCATCGATCTCGGGTTCGCCTGGACGACCCTGCCCACGGGCTCGACGGTGGCGTTCGTGGATGTGCCCGGGCACGAGCGGTTCGTGCCGAACATGCTCGCCGGGGTCGGGCCGGTGCCCGCCGTCATGTTCGTGGTGGCGGCCGACGAGGGGTGGATGCCGCAGTCCCGGGAACACCTGCAGGCACTGCACGCGCTGGACGTCCGGCATGGCCTGCTGGTGGTGACCCGTAGCGACCTGATGGACCCGGAGCTGGCTCGCGAGGAGGCCCTGGAGCAGTTGGCCTCGTCGTCGCTGGGCCGGGTTCCCGCGGTCTGTGTCTCCGGCACGACCGGGGTCGGGCTGGACGAGCTGCGGGCCGCGGTGGGCTCACTGGTCGCTGGGCTGCCCGCGCCGGACGTCGAGG
>JBOHHF010000096.1:0-1189 GCA_050700495.1 Pseudonocardiaceae bacterium | reverse complement strand
GGGTTGCAGTGGTGGCGGCTGGATCTGGTTCCGGCTGGCCGCCAGGAACCGGAAGCGGCCGGTTCGACCAGCGGCCAGCCGGGCTTGTGGGGGGAGGCCGACCGACCGCCGGGAGCCGACTGGGGGGCATCGCTGCACCGGCGGCCGATCGGGGTCTGACGCCCGAACTGGGGTCGGCTGCGTCATCAGGAATTGCGCTCTGCGGTTCCCACGCACGGGCTGAACAGCGCCAGGTGCGCGCGGCACCATGCGGAGCAGGGCCACCGGCGGCGACGTCCCCACCGTTTAGGGCACGCGGGGCAGCGCCCATGTCGAGGTGGTTGGTGCGGGAGCAGCACCGCGCGCAGCGCATCGACCAGCATCGGGTCATTGCCTGCACGTTCCAGCTCACCCAGACGACCCCATACTGCGCCAGCAGGATCACCGTGCCGGGGCAGGCCAGCCAGGAACCGCTGCGGCATTCCCGGCGAGCTGCCGCCACGTCGCCGGATCGTCATCGCCCGCTGGGCCTGGCTAGCGCCTGGATCGCCCGCCGCCGTCTCAGCAGCTCCTCCACCAAGACGTCGTTTGCCGTGTTGCAACCCCGATCGGCGTTGTCCAAGAACAGCGCGACCAACGCTGCCCCAGGAGTCAGGGCCCGGTCAGCGGGGGAGGTGTTAACCATCACGGCGCTCCTTCCTACGGCTAGGCGCCGCGCGGGGGAACGGCCGGGAGCCGGGCGGCGCTGGGCAGATATTGTTGGCACCTGCCTAGGATGTCACTGTAACTTATGCAAGTGAAAATACGCAACTGCTTGACATGACCTCGGTTGAGCGGCAGGTTTGCGCGGGTGCACACTGTGGGCTATCACCTGCTCACAGAGGACGCGATGACTGGCTCCAGTCCCACCGTGCGGCGCCGGCAGCTCGGCATGGAGCTGCGACGGCTGCGCGAGCTGGCCGGCAAGAGCCAGGACGATGCCGCCGAGTGGCTGGGCATCGACCCCACTGCGGTGTCCAGGATGGAGTCGGGCAAGCGGCGGGTCACCGTCTCGCACCTTCGTTCGTACCTTCAGCTCTACGGGGTGGGCTCACCGGCCGCCGACTACCTTCTCCAGCTGTGCCGCGAGTCGGCGCAGCGCGGTTGGTATGTCAGCTACGGCAAGACCGTGCCCGACTGGTTCCGTGACTACCTCGGCATGGAGACCGCC
>JBOHHF010000095.1:0-1976 GCA_050700495.1 Pseudonocardiaceae bacterium | reverse complement strand
GGCCAGTTCCCGGCGCATCGCCACGTACGGCTCGGCCAGCAGCGGGGTGCCCGCGGCGAGCAGCTCGGTCACCACCCGGCGCGCGCCATGTGGAGTGTCGAGCATCCACACACCCCGCCCGTCATAGCCACCGCGCACCGCCTTGAGCACGCACGGCCAGCCGTGCTCGGCACCGAAGCACACCACGTCCTGCGCCTGAGTCACCTCGCGAAACGGCGGGACCGGCACGCCCATAGCGGCCAACGTCCGGCGCATCAGCAGCTTGTCCTGAGCGTGCGACAGGGCGTGCGGGCCCGGGTACACCTGCACCCCGTCAGCGACCAGAGCCCGCAGGTGCTCGGTGGGGACGTGCTCGTGGTCGAAGGTGAGCACGTCGCAGCCGGCGGCGAAACGGCGCAGCACAGCCAGATCGCCGGCCCGGCCGAGGACCACCTCGGAGGCCACCAGGGCGGCGGGCTCGGCCGGGCCTTGCGCCAATACTCGCAGGGACTGACCCAGCGCCACGGCGGCCTGGTGGGTCATCCGGGCCAACTGCCCGGCGCCCACCATGCCGACGACGGGCAAGCCGGTACGGGGGTCCACGAGCGAACGATCTTATCGGGTCCACGTGCAGCACGAGTGCGCGCCGTCACCGGCATGGCGTGAGAGTCTGCCCACATGGGACCCACAGGAGGCGACGTGAGCGGCGAGCGGCAACCAGTCGAGGACGGCGGGGATGGTCCGACGTGGGAGCGGTTGGAGGATCAGCTCGGTTGGTATGACCGCAAGAGCGTCGTCGCCCAGCAGATGTACAAGCGGGTCAAGCTCGGGCAGCTGATCGTCGGCGCAGCGGTGCCCGTCTTTGCCGGCCTCCAAGCCCATCCCGCGGTCACCGCGACGCTCGCCGCCCTCGTCGTCGTCGCCGAAGGAGCCCAACAGCTGTACCAGTGGCAGACCAGCTGGGTGCTCTACCGCTCCACCGCCGAAGCCCTCAAACACGAGAAGTATCTCTACCTCGCCGCTACCGGCCCCTACAGCGGCGACGATCGGCACCGGGTTCTCGCCGAACGCCTCGAAGGGCTGGTTTCACAGGAACACGCCACATGGACGGAAGCGCGGCAACAAGACGGTCGAGCTTCTTCAGCCGAGGCAAAGCGCCGCTAGCCTCGCCGACGCTTGGCACACTGACCTGTGGATGTATCACCGTGCCCTCGTGGCGGCTCTAGCTATAGACCAAGCCGCAACCTGTAAGGGGAGACGTCACGGTGACCTGTGAACTTGCCCAGCGGACCCGGATCCGCGCCTTCCGTGTCCACCAGTATGTGTTGATCATCGCCGAGGGTGAGCTGCCCACGCCCGGCTTCGACGTCGACATCGACCGAAGCCTGTTGCGGATCTTTCCTCCGCAGTTCAACTTGCTGCGCTGCCCGCGACCGGGCATCTGGCCCCAGGTCGTCATCCCCTACCGCTACGCCGAAACGGTCCGCTTTCCCGCAGATCAGCCCACAGTGACCGTTCATCACGCCGACGGCACTGACCAGATTGACATCGAAGAGTGCGGCGACGAGCTCGCCGACTACGTGCGAGCAATCAGCGGAGATGCCGACCGGCCGTGCCCAGAGGGCGCTGACCAGGCCACCGGCTTTTCACGAACGCTCAGTTTCGACGAAGCTTTCGCCAACGCGCGGGCCGACCTCCCGCCAGTGGAGCCCCCCGGCGCCGACATCTTGGAACGGATCCAGGTAGTCGAGATCGGTGGCCTGTTCGGCGGCATTGCCGGCTTCCACGACTTGTTCGTCCGCATCTGCCGCACCCACGACTGAGTAACCCGGGGGTCCGCACGTATAGACCACGGTGGCGCGACGTCGGCTGCGGGCAGCCGACCGCAAGCCATTCTTCGACCACGACCTTCGGGACGGAATCAGCGTCGGTGAGCGCCCGTATCCTTCGCGGCGTGGGGGTCCCGGCGACCGCCGCTGGTGCGTACCATCCGGTAC
>JBOHHF010000094.1:0-30036 GCA_050700495.1 Pseudonocardiaceae bacterium | reverse complement strand
GTGCGACACGAAGTCGCTTGAGAGGAGAGGGAACTACTTATGAAGGGCGGTTAATGCCGAGGGTAGAGTACCTGGGTTAGTGCGCAAGGCCCATCCCCGCTCCAGCGTGCGTCATGGGTAACTGTGGGGTGCGAAGCCTGGAGTGATGGCCCAAGGATCCCCGTTCCATCCGGGAGTTACAGGCTGGGGAAGGCCGGACGGGTGAATGCGAATGAATCCTCGAGGACGCCTCGTTACAATGAGCCTCGCAAGGTGGGACGTTTCAGCGGGGTATAGGGGCCGGTCGTTGAAAGGCGACAGGTGCCAGCCGGAGAAAGTTGGTCGGCTGGGAGCGCACCACCGCCCCCGGGGTACAGAGGGCACCCTACCCGGTCGTATCTCACTCATGCGGAACGTGACAACCCCGACAGGGTCCAGCAGCGGTAAGCTCGCTGCTGGTAAGCCGACCGCAAGGAAGGCTGAACTCCCCCGCGGGCGCAGGATGACCCGAGAAGCGAATGCCGGTGGCCGAAAGGCAGCAGGAAACCGGAAGCCACATGCTGGTTCCTTCGCTAGCGGCCTCCGCATAACTGACCGGATAGGGACGGTATGTCCTGACCTGAAAGGGTGCTGACGTGGGTCAGGTGGGCTTGTGAAGCGACGATGACCAAAGACACCAGAACTGAAGGGCATGTTGGACACCATGAGGACGGCAGTCGCGTTGGTGCCTACCACGACGGTTGCCGCTGAGGTGGTGAACGGACCGGAGGACAGCGTCCTGGAATGGCAGAGCGTCGACTGGCGTGCTACCGAGGACGAGGTACGGCGTCTGCGGCAACGGATCTTCACGGCATCACGGGCAGGGGACCTGAAGAAGGTCCGTAATCTGCAGAAATTGATGCTCCGCTCTCGCGCCAATGCGTTATTGAGCGTGCGACGGGTGGCGGAGATCAATGCTGGTCGCGAGACGGCAGGCATCGACGGCAAGGTGGCTTTGCTGCCCCCGGTGAAGGCCGAGTTGGTCACCTGGGTACGGCATCGAACCGGGTCGTGGACACCCCAGCCCGTCAAGCGCGTGTACATACCCAAGGCAGGCGGCAAAAAGCGACGTCCGCTCGGCATTCCGGTGATCGCCGATAGAGCCCTTCAAGCTCTAGTGAAAAATGCGCTGGAACCCGAGTGGGAGGCCCGGTTCGAGCCGAGATCCTATGGTTTTCGGCCAGGCCGGGGCTGTCATGACGCGATCGTGGCCATCCACGAGGTCGCGAAGGGCAAGCGAGCCCGACGCGTGTGGGTGCTTGACGCGGATCTGGCAGCGGCATTTGATCGCATCAATCATGACCACCTGATGTCCAGGCTGGGGAGTTTCCCGGCCAAGGGACTAATCAACCAGTGGCTCAAGGCGGGGGCGATCGATCGCGGCTGGTTCACGTTCACAGAAGAGGGAACTCCTCAAGGTGGAGTGATCAGTCCGTTGCTGCTGAATGTCGCCCTGCATGGCATGGAAGAGGCTGCTGGAGTTCATTACTGGACGTGTAACGATACCACGCTGCGTGCGGCGAAGAACTCCCCGGTTCTGGTCAGGTATGCTGATGACCTGCTCGCCCTGTGTCACTCGTGGGAACAGGCTGAGCAGGTGAAGGCGCGGTTGGCTGTGTGGTTGGCGCCCAGGGGTTTGACCTTCAACGAGGAAAAGACACGTATCACCCACCTCGATGACGGTGTTGACTTTCTGGGGTTCACTATCCGCCGCTACCGCGGGAAGGCACTGACCACACCGAGTAAGGCAGCCATGCGGAGGATCCGGGAACGGCTCTCGCGTGAGATGAGGTCCCTGCGAGGGGCCAACGCTCAAGCGGTATCAGCGGAACTCAACCCGATCATCAAGGGCTGGGTGGCCTACTACCGGATGGGGGTGTCCAAGCGAGCGTTCAGCTCGTTGGATGACCACATGTGGAGACTCACCTACAAATGGGCGAAGTTTTCGCATCCGAACAAATCGAAGCGCTGGGTATGTTCCCGGTACTTCGGCCGGCTCAACCCCTCCAGGCAGGATAACTGGGTGTTCGGAGACCGCACCAGCGGCTTCTACCTCCGCAAATTCGCCTGGACCCGCATCGTTCGGCACCGAGTAGTGGCGGGAACGGCATCCCCGGATGATCCGACCCTCGCCGACTACTGGGCACAACGGCGACGCCGTGGGAAACCCCCGCTGGGCATCGATTTCTTGCCTCTTCTGCGGAAGCAAAACGGTCGCTGCCCGCTCTGCGGTGGGCTCCTGCTGTACGCTGACGATGAGCCCCAAAGCCCCGAAGAATGGCAACGGTGGCTCACCATCACCCGCAAGGCGATCCGCAAACACGCGATCGCCACCACAGCGGGCCACAAACCGAACGAAACCACTCCATGCCTAGTACACGCTCATTGTCAACGCAGAACCACCACCGACAATGACCCAACATCTCTGCCCAGCCTGGAGCCTTCAAGGCCTGCTTGAGCCGGTTGCTCGGAAACGGGCACGGCCGGTTCTGAGGGGGCGCGGGCGCAGTAATGCGCCGCACCTACCCGACCTCATGAGGCAAGGGAGGCGCTGCGCCTACCCAGGATGGTGTGCCCGGTGGCATGGGGAACAGGTGCACCACCTGGTCGGCCTCGCCGGCCGTCCGGCTGTCGGGCAAGGTCACTCCGAGTAGTAACCGTGCTGCGAATACGCCGGGTAGCCATTCCCGCAGGCGATGTCGGGCCAGCCCGGCCAGCGAGGAACGCTGCGCCCTCGGGCAACGCTACCGGCGCATCGCCAAACGCCGCGGCAACAAGAGAGCGATCGTCGCGGTTGGCCGTCCATCCTGGCCTTCTCTGGCACCTGGTTAGGCATCAGACGAGCGGCAGCGGCCACCGGTACCAGCCGTCGTCGTTGTCGAACCAGACGAACTGAGTGGTGGGAGTGGCAACGATCCCGAAGCGGTCGAGATCTGGCTGGCCAAGGTGCTGCCATAACTGGTGGGTGGCCTCTACGCTGTCCCAGAGCCGTCGCGCCAGGCCGTCGAGATCGGGCAGCAGCAGGTTGCCCGCAAGACGGGGGGCCCGTACTATCACGACGCCTCCGCCTGCCTTGTCGTCGACGGCCGCATCGTCGCGTTCGCCGAGGAGGAGCGGTTCTCCCGGCGCAAACACCACAAGGATTCTCGCTCATGCGCGGTCGCTGCGGCGTACTGCCTGTCTGAGGCTGGCATCACCCTGGCCGACGTGGACGAGATCGCCATCGCGTTCAACCCCACCTGGCCCAAGCCGAGCGAGGAGTGCACCGATGCGGAGCTGATCACCGCGGTCCTCGACCCGGCCTACTTCGGGCACCATCGGCCCCACCGGGTGACGGTGATCGAGCACCACCTCGCGCACGCCGCGTCCGCATTCCACCCCTCCGGTTTCGAGGACGCGGCGGTACTGGTGGTCGACGGCTCCGGCGACGGAGTCTCCACGACCCTCGCCCACGGCACCAATAGCGGGCTGAGAACCATCCGGCGGTGGCCGTTCGCCCAGTCGCTGGGGTGGTTCTATGAGACCGTCGCCGAACACCTGGGCCTGGGCGACTGGACCAGCTCGGGCAAGCTCATGGGCCTAGCTGGATACGGCGATTCCGACCGCTACGCGCTGGACTTCCTTCGCCCGGAATCGGGGGACTACCGCTTGGACCTGTCCAAGTACGGCATCCGGCCGGGCGAGCAGGTCGAGGACCAGTACACCGACCTGCGCTACTACCGGCGCCTGAAGGCCGCCTACGGCACCGCGTACGCCGAACTGGGTATCCCGTCCCACCGGCGTTCTCGCCACTTCGACCGGGCCCGGGGGCGGCCCGTTACTGACACCGGCTTCCGGCCCGAGCACGCCGACCTCGCTGCCTGCACCCAGCGTCTGCTGGAGCAGTGCCTGGTGGAGCTGGTCCGCGAGGCCCTGGCCACGACCGGCTCGACCCAGCTATGCGTGGCGGGCGGGGTCGGCCTGAACTGCTCCGCCAACGGCCGCCTAGCGGCGCTACGCGGAGTCCAGGAGCTGTTCGTGCAGCCCGCCGCCGGAGACGCTGGCTGTGCGATCGGCGGCGCGCTGGAGGTCGCGCTGCGCCGCGGCGACCTCACCCTGCCCAGCCCGGCGATGACCACGGTCGCGCTCGGCCCCGCCTTCTCTGATGCCATCATCCGCACTGTCCTCACTGAGTACGGGCTGCCGTTCCGCGACCACGAGGCCGACCTACCGGCTGTTGTCACCGGACACCTCGCGCTCGGCCGGGTGACCGGCTGGTTTCAGGGCCGCATGGAAGCAGGGCCCCGCGCGCTCGGCCGGCGCAGCATCCTCGCCGACCCCCGGCACGTGGAAACCCGGGATTGCATCAACAACAAGGTCAAGCATCGCGAGCCGTGGCGGCCGCTGGCCCCGGCGATGCTCGATACTGCCGCGCCCGCCCTGATCGGCACCACTGCCCCGCACCCGTTCATGACCGTGACCCGGCAGGCCACCGAGGATGCCCGGAATCTGATCCCGGCCGCCGTCCACACCGACGGCAGCCTGCGGCCCCAGACCGTCGCCCCCGACGCGGCCGACCCGTACGCTGCCCTGCTGGTCCAGTTCGCTGAGCAGACGGGCCGCCCGGCCGCGCTGCTGAACACGAGCTTCAACCACGAGGCCGAGCCGATCGTGTGCACTCCACGCGACGCGGTCGCGACCTTCGCTGCCAGCTCTCTGGACATGCTCGCCATCGGCCCCTTCCTTGTCCGAAAGGACGGCCGTAGCTGACTGACCGACGCACACGGCCGGTACGTTGAGGCCCGGCCACGGACCTTCATCCGCATCCAGCGAACAGGACTTCCGCGATGACCAGCACCGCCCCTGACCTCTGTGTCGCCGACCGGCTGCGCGTCGAGCACGGTGCCGCGCTCACCCTCGGCGCCCACTGCGACCTGCCCGATGACCTCGTGATCGAACTCGACGACGGCGCGCACCTCACGATCGGCGACGGGGTCTCGATCCGGCGCGGATGCACGATCCAGGTCCATCGCGGCGCGACCGTCGTCATCGGCAATGACGTCGCTATCGGAGAGCACACCTTCATCTCCGCCATGGCCGGGATCCGCATCGGCGACGGCGCAGCCCTGTCGAACATGGTCGACCTCCACGACCACAACCATCGCGAGCGCTCTACCATCCACGTCCCGACCGGGCAGCTCGTGCCGTGGGCAAGCGGGTTTGAGGCCGCACCGATCGTCATCGAGCCCGGCGCCATCCTCTCGAACAAGGTCACCGTCACCGGAGGCGTCCGCATCGGGGCGAACGCGCTCATCGGGGCGAACGCGGTCGTCTCCCACAGCGTGGCCCCCGACACCGTCGCCTCCGGCGTTCCGGCCACCGCGCGCCGGTGCTTCGACGGCGTAGCCGCGCCGGTCATCGACGACCGGCGGAGGCTGACCGTCGGCTTGTTCGGCACGTCGATCATGGAGCACCTGGAGGGCTACAACGCCCAGCTGGTCAACCAGGCGAACCTCCCCGAGGTCGGTGCACAAGTCACGGTGGAGCAGTGGCGCCAGCGCGGATGGGTCCAGCGTCTGGCGCTGTCGTGGCGCTCAGCCTGGCCGTATGTCAGCTTCGACGTCCACAACCACGGCGAAGGTGGGGCGACCAGCCGGGACATCGCCGGGATCGTCGAGCGCGACCGGCGCACCCACGGTCTGGGCTATGACCTGGTGTTGCTGTCCTGTGGCATCAACGACGTCTGGCGGAAGTTCCAGGGGCGTACGGCCGAGGCGGTCGGAATCGAGGAGTACGCCGGGCACGTCGCGGCGATGCTGACGCAGCTCAGCGGCTGCTCCCGCCGGATCGTCGTTGTGTCTGAGACGCCGTTGGGGCCTGTCGAGGCCCCGGAGGTCGTCGCCGAGATGAACGGCGAGCTGGTGTGCTTCATCCAGGCCGCCGCCCAGGCCGCCGCCGAGCACGGCGCCCTGTTCCTGGACGTGTGGACCCCGTTCACGGCGGCCGCCCGGCAGCTGGCCACCGCGCCCGCCGACCACGAGACAGCGAGCCTGTGGAGCGACGGGGTGCACCTCAGCGAGCTGGGTGACGCCCTGGTGCTCCGGCAGGTCGAGGGCTTCCTCGCCGAGCACCAGCTCATCACCAAGCTCCTGGACTACCCGCGCCTGGACCGCGACCAAGCAGTGCAGACCTACCGGCCCATGTTCGCCCACCACCGGCCCACGGGCGCCTGATCCCTCGGGGGCCTGCTGGTGGTCGACCGCCGGCAGCCCCGGTTCCACTTCTTCCGTCCGTTTTCCAGGGAGCCATGGTGGCCAGTCCCGGCCTTGTCCACACCCGCGCGCTCGCGATGGCGTTGCCCCTGCTCGACACCGACCGGCTGGAGCAGTGGGGCCGTCACCTCGCCCTGCGGCTGGCTGCCGGCGCGCGGCTGCTGGTCGCGGGCAACGGCGGCTCCGCGGCGCAGGCGCAGCACCTGACATCGGAGCTGGTCGGGCGCTTCGACGCCGAGCGGGTCCCGCTGTCGGCGATCGCGCTGCACGCGGACTCCTCGGCGGTGACCGCGATCGTCAACGACTACGGCGCCCGCGAGGTGTTCGCTCGCCAAGTCCACGCGCACGGCCGGCCCGGCGATGTGCTGCTGCTCATCTCCACCTCGGGCCGCAGCCCGAACGTCCTCGCGGCGGCCGCAGCCGGACGTGAGCTCGGGCTGACCACCTGGGCACTGACCGGCCCCGGGCCTACCGCTGGTCCAGGCATGCCAGGCGGTGTGCATCGACGCGGGCAGCGTCGCCCCCGTCCAGGAGTGCCACTTGGTCACCGTCCATCTGCTGTGCTGCGACCGCGCACGTCGAAGGCGGCGGTCCCCGAAACCCTTTGGTCGTGTCCGGGCTACAGGACCATCCGTGGCCCTTCTAACTTGCTGTGTGCTCGGTCGAGCGTTGGAGTTGGCGTACTCGGTTGAGTTGAGTGGTGAATTCTTCGGTGCGGTGGTGGCGTTGTTTCCAGAGCACGGCGAGCCAGCGCAGCGCGCAGGTTCGTTGGGCCGCTTCGAAGCGTGGTCTGTTGTGGTGATCAACGCCGAGGTTAGCTTCGAGCTGGTGCCAGGTGTGGTCGGGGATGGCGCGGGAGCTGATGTGCTCGATCTGGTCGGCGGCGTCGAAGGCGATGTCGCTGCGGCCGGAGAACTCGAAATCGACGCAGCGCAGGGTGTGGCCGTCGTGGAGCCAGTTGAGCAGGTTGGAGTCGCCGCGGGACAAGACGGGGTGGGCCGGGCGGGCGAGGGTGTGGGCGTCGCCGCTGTCGTGCCACCGGCTCAGCAGGGTGTGCATGTCGCCGGTGAGTGGGTCGTCGGTGTGGTCGGCGAGTTGTTGGGGCCACAGTTCGGTCAGGCGGGTCAGGTAGTGCTCGACGGAGTCGATCCGGTCCCAGCTTGCTAGTGGTTCGCTGAGCGGGATTTCTTGCAGGGCCCGGGTGGTCTCGGCGAGTGACTTGAGCGCGACGGTGGTGTCCTCGACGTCGGGGAGGGGGCGGCCGGGGAGCAGGCTCATGCCGATGGCGGGCTGGTCGGATGCTTCGTCGATCCACAGTGGGGTGGGTGCGTAGTCGGCGCCGTGGTGGGCGAGCAGGGTCAGGGCGCGCCATTCCCGTTGGGCGCGCTGCCGTTCGTCGAGTTTGTAGATCTTGATGCAGATCGGGGTCTCGGGTCCGGTCCAGGAGTAGACCTCATTGTTGCGACCACCCGTGAGCGGCCGTAGTCCCCACGTCTGGAGGGTCTGCTGGTGCCGTGCTTGCCCGGCTGTGCGGCTGTCGTGCAGCTCGGCGAGAAGCGCTGTGGGGGCTTGCGGAAACTCTGTGGACGGTAAGGGCATCGAGGGGTTCCCTGAGCGGTGGGTGACGCGGTGGACACGGGCTGTGCGGGGGCAGCCTATGAGGCAGGGCTAGCGGGGTGTGGGAGGCCCGCACAGGGTCCGGCGAGGCTGAGGCCGAGCTTGCTCAGTGCCTGGCGCACCGCGTGGTGCACTTGCGCAGGGTGCAGGGTTGCCACGTCCAGGGCGGTGAGTTGTGGGTCGCGGTGGGTGAGCTCGGTGTAGGCGTGGTCGACCCAGTGCAGGTAGCAGCGGTGTTCGGGGATGGGTGCTTGGTGGTCGCGGTGGGCTGCGCGCCGGAGTGCCTCATCGACGGGCAGGCGCAGCCAGAGTGCGTGCCCTGGTCGTGAACCGGTCAGCGTGGCCAGGCTGTGGACCCAGGCGTGGGCGAGGTCAGGGTGGGCGCGGTGGTCACGCAGCAGGCCGGCGAGCGCGTAGGACTGCATGGTGTGGATCCCGCGGTCCTCGATGACCACTGTCTGTGGGTGTGCGGCGAGGGCGGGGTCGATCCGGGTGGCAAGGAGGTCGGCGCGGATGGCCGCGGCGAGGAGGGTCTCGGTGATGGTGTCGCCGTGGCGCAGGTAGGGGTCGCCGGAGGAAGTGAACAGGTCGATGAGGGTGGCGGCGACGGGTTCGGTGTCCAGGGTCGCGAGGTCGGGCAGGGTCACCGCGGGCCGTCCGTGGTGGGTGAGGCATGCGGCGAGCAGGGCGGCTTGGGTGGATTTGCCGGCGCCGGGTAGTCCTTCGAAGCTGATCAGCATGGCGCGCCGCGCGGTGTGTGCCGGCTGACCACCGCGCCAGACGGACTAACCCGGTCGGGTTCCGTGTTCGTCGCGGCCTGCACGGCAGCGAGGATCGGGTCGCGCAGCGCGGGGGTGGTGGCGATGGTGTAGC
Source organism: Pseudonocardiaceae bacterium (assembly GCA_050700495.1). Classification (GTDB taxonomy): domain Bacteria; phylum Actinomycetota; class Actinomycetes; order Mycobacteriales; family Pseudonocardiaceae. The sequence goes on along the minus strand of JBOHHF010000094.1, from coordinate 21,277 downwards.
GGGAGTGGGTGGTGTGTGGTGTGCCGTCGGCGTCGAGGATCGCGGCGTGGGCTTGGCGGGCGATCACGGTGCCGGCGGCCATGTCCCAGGCGCGGTTGCCGAGGGTGATCGAGGCGTCGAGGGTGCCGTCGGCGACCCAGGGCAGGTCCACGGCGGCCGAGCCGAGCATCCGAATGCGCTGGACGCGAGGTGCGAGGTGGGCGTGCAGGGCCAGCGCGGCTCGGTTACGTCCGGCGGCGCCGGGGCCGCTGCCGTAGTCCCCGATGGCCACGATCGCCTCGGCGAGGGTCGTGGTGCGGGCGGCGGTGATGGGCTGGTCGTTGCGCCATGCGCCGAGGCCCTGGGCTGCCCAGAAGCGCTGCTGGAGAAACGGCAGGGCGATAACACCGAGCACGGCATGGTGGTGGTGCACCAGGGCTAGCGAGATGCCATTGAGGGGCATGCCGCGGGCGAAGTTCGCGGTGCCGTCGATGGGGTCGAGCACCCAATGGGTGGGTGCGGGGGTGCCGCCTTCTTCTTCACCCAGAAAGGAGATCGCGGGGGTGGCGTCGGCGAGGAGGTCGCGGATCATGCGCTCGACGGCGAGGTCCACGTCGGTGACCATGTCGCGATCGCCCTTGGACGTGACCAGTCTCGGTGGGTGGGTCCGGACGTGTGCCTCGCCCAGACCAATCGCCTGCAGGGCGATGGGCATCAGCGAGGTGAGGTCCGGCGTCACGCGATGTCCTCGTTGCTGTGGGGTCGAGAAATGGCGCCGAGGGGGCCGGTGGGGAGGGGATGGTAGAGGTAGGACAGGGCTCGGTCGGCGCATTCGGGCAGGGGCGCCTCGGTGTCCAGGCGCAGTTTCGGGTCGGGGATCTCCTCGGCGCTGGCCTTGAGTCGCCGGTAGAGCCCCATGTCGCGGTTGGTGGCGGGGTGAGTGCCGCGGGCGGCGTCGGTGTGCAGCCGTTGTTCGATGGTGGTCTCGGCGCAGACGCACTCGATGACCCGCAGCGGTTGCCCGACGCGGCTCGCGAATCGGCGGACCTGGGTGAGCTGGTAGGCGCGGGAGCAAGTGCGACCGTCGAGGATGACGGCGGTGCTGGGGGCGCGGTGGAGGTACCAGGCGGCGGTCCGGAGCATCGTGCGCACGCAGAAGTCGTCCTGCTCGCGGGTGTAGAAGGTGTGCTTCGCACCGAACAGGGCGTGCCGGACACGGTCCTTGTCCAGCAGCAGAGCCTGGCCATCCAGCCGGTGGGCGAGTTCGGTGGCGAGGGTGGTTTTGCCGGTGCCGGGTAGCCCGGCCAGTTGCACGATCATCGCGTTGTCCCTGCCGGGAATGGTGTCGGGGGCAGCTGTGGCCAGAGGTGCCGCAGTCGTGTCCAGCCTGCCGTCGCGCTCGCGGGCATTGGTGGAGCGGGATTCCGCTGGGCAGCGGGCAGTTCATGGCAGGTTCGGACCAGGCGTAGCGCGTCGGCACAGACCGCCCATGCTGGTGCGGGAGCCTCCGGCGGGGTGAGTGCGGTGCGGTCGAGGCGGGCCAGGCAGTGCAGGAGCGCGTCGGGGCTGGCCAGGACCGGCAGCGGTTGATCGTGACCGGGCAGTGGTTGCCAGCATCGCCGGCCCAGAATCTCCCGCACCTCCTGCGCGTCGGTCGCGTGGTGCGTCGAGGAGGTCAGGTCGAGGGTGATGCGTGGCACCAGAATGTCCGCAAGATGGCGGGTGAATGTCGTGGCCTCAGGTGAGCTGCTGTAGTACCCGAGGCCGAGGAGGATCGTGCGGGCTGGGGTGATGTGGTCGGGGGCGAGCAGGAAATCGAGGTCGGTGAACTGCCGGGCGCCGGTGCCGCCGTAGAGGCTGGATTCCGCGGCGATGCCGTTGAGCGCGGCGGTGCTGAGCCCGGCTTGGCCGACCGCGGTCATGATCCGCGCGGTCTCGGCGCGGTAGATCCGGGTCTTGTACTGGTTGGCGCGCAGCGTGCCGGCCAGGAAGCGGCTGATCGCCCGGGGGAGGTCGCGGTCCAGTCCACTGGTTGTCAGCCGGTCGGCGAGCAGGCAGAGCACTTTGTGCAGGATCGCGGTCTCGAGGAGGTCACCGAGGCCAGCGCGGAAGTCGTGGGCCGACGAGCCCGGCAGCGGTGGCTGGTCTGGTTCAGGGGGCCAGCACAGCGCCCGCAGCACCGCCTGCGCCGCGGTGGTGCGGGGATCGCTGGGGGCCGTCACTGACCTGGTACTCCTGGTCATGCTGGTGATCGCGTGTCGTTGACCGGTGCGATGCGGGCGAGCAGGTCGTTGATCCGGGCGGCCAGCGCTGCGGGATCGCCCCCGACCGGTATGCGGTAGCAGGGCACGTGGGTAGCGAGGTCATCGACGACCTGGCGGAGGTTCTCGGCAGTGCGCGCGGCGGGACCGGTGTCGATCAGCCAGTGGTTGACGTGCGCGCTGACACCGGAGGTGGGATTGACCATGAACAGCCGGGTGTCCAGCAGCACGTCGTGAACCTCAGCCGCGGAGACCGCCACGGGCGCGGCGCCGTGGCGGCCAGGGCGGCTGAGGGAGGGCCACAGCATGAGGCGGGGGCGGACCTCGGAGATGACCATGCCTGCGGAGAGCAGCCGGGAGAACTCGGGTGGCTCGATGGTGACCTTGTCCCGGTGATGCCACCGCTGATGCTCGGGAAGCTCCCGCAGGCGAGCCGGTACGAGATCGACCAGATCGGGGATGGCTAGCAGGGTGCCGACACCGACGCGCATGTGTGCCGGCCAGGCACGCCCGAGCAGTTCCCCGCTTTCCCGGCCCAGCAGGAGCCGATCATTGGTGACATAGTCACCACCGAGCAGTCGCAGGCTGGTGACCAAGGTGGTGGTCTTGCCGGCACCCTTCGGTCCGATGATCAGCACTCCGCGCCCGTGGTGGGAGAAGGCCGCAGCGTGGGCATAGACGGCGCCGCCGGCCAGCAGTTGCGCGGTCATGGTTTGGCGCACCAGCCGTGCCGTCCAGTAGCGCGCCGATTCCGGGTTGGTGTGGTGCGCGGTGATGGCCGCGGTGTGCGGGTTGGTGTGGATGAGCATGGCGTGCTCAGCCACCCAGTACGTCTGACCGCGGCAGGAGTGCACCACACGGGCGTACAGACGAGGCCCGATCTCGCGCAGCGGTGCGGTGGTGAACATCTCGGCGATCGCTGCGGTGTCGAACACCGCAGCGGTACGCATGGTGATCTCCCACCCGGCCGGGGCCGGTGGGGTGATGCGGTAGCTGTAGAGGGTGTCAGTCGCGGTCTGCATCACCTCGGGGCGGTCGGTGCGGAAGGTCACCGATCCCTCGCCTTGCCGAAACCCCACGGCCTGCAACGGACCGGTCGGGGCGCTGGTGAGGTCATCCAGGACAGCGGTCAGGTCAGGGGACATGGCGAGGGCCTTCGGTCAGCCTGTGGATCCCGCAGTGGTGGCGGCGAGCCGGGCACGTGGTTGCGGGGAGTGGGTCAGCGCCAGGCGCAGTAGCTGGGCCAGTTCGGCGTCGGGGGCGTGCTGGTAGAGCGCGGCGAGACCCCCGGGGCCGAGCAGACCGCGAGCCCACTTTGGGGTGCTGGCCTGGAGGATGCGCGGGTGAATCCCTAGCTCTGAGGGGTCGCCGATGAGGGCGATGCCCTGATCGGTGTGGATGGCCGCGATCTTTACCGGTGCCCTGGAGTGGTATTTCAGGTGGTCCTGTTCGGCGGCGTCGCGGCTGGTGTGCCCGTGGCCCAGGGTGTGGGCGTCGGTGTAGATGTTGAACACGGCCGCCGGGCCGGTCAGCACTGCGGTGAGGTGCCAGGCCCCGAACTCGAGGACGGCCAGCTCGCCCGGTCCACAGACCTGGTAGGTCAACCCACGTCGCCCGAGAACATCGCGTGTGCTGCTGAGGATGAGGACGCGACCGCTCAGGCATTGGAACACCTCCAGCTGTGCTGGGGTGTTCCAATGCCCCACCGACCGGGTCAGTTCCCGGCTTCCGGGCAGCTCACCACCCTGGTAGATCACCAGGTCCGCGAACCAGTAGCCGGTGCCGGCGCTGCTCGCCGGAGCGGGAGCACCGGGTTTGGCTCGCGGGGACAGGATGTCGCGATAGGCGCGGTAGAGAACAGGGTCGTCACCGCGCGCTACGGCGGCACGGGCAGCAGCCATGTCGGCCAGGTACACCGAGCAGCTGCGGCCGTCCGCGAAGATTCCGGTCAGCAGATCCGACAGCCGCCGCGTGGTACCCGCCTGAGACACTCCACCGACGATCACATCACCGGCCGGGGACACCGACCACCCAGATAATGCGGTGGTGACTTCCTCGGTGGTCGCGCACCACTCCCGGCTGATACCCAGCGGAATGATCATGTTGTTTGTTCTCCCGGTCGGGTGGATCCGGTCGGGGAGCGCAGGCACATCCGTACCAGCATCTCGGGCAGGTGGTCGAGGTGCGTGATGTCCAGAGCTTGGGGCCGGGAAGGCTTCTCGCGGGGGTTGAAGTACAGAGCCCGGCATCCGGCGCCCAGCGCGCCGAGCACGTCGGTGCGCCAGTCGTTGCCGACGTGCACGACGCAGGCGGGTGTGGTGCCGCTGCGGCTGGCGACGGCGTGGAAGATCTCTGGGCGGGGTTTGGCCAGGCCGATGTCGCTGGAGAACACGGTGTCGTCGAAGATCCCGCCGAACCCGTGCTCCTCCAGGATCAGCTGCGACACCGACATCGGCGTGGCCAACGTGTTGGAGGTCAGCACCAACCGCGCGCCCGCGGTCTTGATCGCCCACAGCGCGGTGTGCGCGCCGGGCATGACTTGCGGGCACGCCCGCAGCACGGCATGCGTGTGCGGGATGAGCAGGACGTCGACCATGCGGTCATCGGTGATCCCCATCGCGGACACAATCGCGGAGACTTGATCACGAACCGGGGGTTGTTTTCCGGTGGTCCGTTGCCGTTGCAGCGTGTCGTGACGCACGCCCACCACTGCCTCACGCACCAGCTGAGCTGGGATGAGATGGCCGAATTCCTGCAGTACTGTGGCGAATTCACGAAGTCGCCATTCCGTTTCGGCCTCGCGGTCGCCGTAGGTGAGCAACGTGCCCCACAAATCGACGCTGACCACCCACCCCTCCAACGGCCCCAGCACTGCGGCCCCGCTCACCGGAAACCCCCCGCCAAACGGGTTGTGCTCGCGGGAGCGTGGCTGCGCAACCACGCGCTGGTTGCGGCCGGGTCGGCGCTACTCAGGAGCAGTGATCCGGCGACCACGACGTCGGCTCCCGCGCTCACCAGCCTGGGTACTGTGTCGGATCGGATCCCGCCGTCGGCGAACACCACGACGTCCTCGCGGCCCACGGCGGCCAGTACCCGGCGCAGCGCCGCGAGGCGACCGGGCGCGGTGTGGTGCATCGAGCTGCCCTTGGTGCCCAGCAGGGTGCCGATCATTATCACCGCGTCGATAGCGTCGAGGTCGGCCGCGATGGTCTCCGGTGCGGTATCCAGTGTCAACGCCAACCCGGCGGCCTTGCCACACTGCCGGATCCGGCGCAGCGCCTCGGTCACCCCCTCGGCTTCGGCATGGACCGTGATCAGATCCGCGCCGGCCAGGGCGAACGATTCGACCAGATCAGCAGGCCGCGTCGCCATGAGGTGGACGTGGAACGGCAGGTGAGTCTGCGACCGCAGCGCGGCGACCAGGCCGGGGAAGAACAACGGCTCGGGGATGAACCGGGTATCGGAGGCATCAATGTGGAACAGGTCGGTGTACGGGGTCATCCGCTGGACCTCGGCGCCCAGCGCGCCGAGATCCGCCGACCACAACGACGCATCGATCGCCAGACGCTCACCGGGTAGGTGATCAGCTAGAGCCAACATGCGGACCTCCCAGATCAGGCAGATGGCTGGGCGGCCGACGTGAAATGCCGGCGGCAGTGCTCGACCGAGCTGATGAGCAGATCCCGGACTTGCTGGTCGTCGTCCTCGAATCGCGGGTACACCTCCAGCATCACCGGCACATCGCCTAGACCCGCTCTCACCAGGCTGTCCGCGAAGGCGGCGACGTCGACGCTGCCGCGTGGATCCGGCCAGCCCCAGTGCGGGTCTCCGAGTCCGTCGGTGTTGTCCAGGTGCACCAACCGGATGTGGGAGCCCAGTTCCTCGACCCAGTCCTGGGCGCGGGCCTCGGGTCCGTGCAGGGGCTGGTAGAGGGCGTGCCCAGTATCGAGTGTGAGACCCACCCGGGCCGCGCCTCGATCCTCGAGATCCGTGAGTAGTTCTTGGCATTGGTCGATGGTGGCGGGGAACTCCCGAGCGATCGGGGTCGGCTCGATCAGAACATCCCGCAGACCCGCGTCGCTGGCCGCCCGGGAGATCAGATCCACGGCATCGAGCAGGTCGCCGTAGCGCCGCTGGCGGGCAGCGGGGTCAGCGAAGTCGGCCACGCTGATGGTGCCCAACGGGCCACCCACCGCGCTGGCACCGAGCGCGGCGGTGACCTCGATGGCTCGATGCCACCAGTGCAGGGCTATCCGCCGGGCGTCGGGGTCTGGATCGAGCAGGCCGCTGGGCACGTAGTGCGCCAGACCGACGTAGGCGCTGTGGATCGTCAGGTCCTGGCCGCGGGCCGCGGCGGCGGCGCGCTGGATGAGCGCGCCGCGTTCGGGGTCTGGCGACCATGGGTCGAGCAGGTCGAAGGTGAACTGCACGTGCGCCAGTCCGAGGTTCTCGCGGACGAACGCGGCCCAGGCTTCGGGTTCGGGCATCCGTTTGACGGCGAAGCAGAGATTCACGCCTAACGGCATCGCAACATCTCCCATCGGTCATGAGGTTTGGTCAGCGGGTGGCGAGTGCGCTGAGGTGCGCACGCAGGTTGTCGGCCAGCTCGTCGAGTGAGGTGGCGATGCCGCCGGTGAGGGTGTAGTCGATCATCAGGTTGTTGGAGTCGGTGCCGCCGAAGCGGCGGCTGTCGGTCTGCAGGCCAAAGCACGGCTTTCCGTAGGCGAAGGCCATGCCCAGCTCGACGCATCCCCCCTCGTCGGGCACCCGGCCATCCAGCACGAACACGAACAGCGTGCACTCAGCGATCGCGGCGCAGTCAAGCTCGAACAGCCGCAGTCGCACGGTGTGCTCATCCATGCCTTGGCGGACCAGGCGGGCGGCCTCGCCGCCATCGCGCTGCGGCAGGTACGTGTCCAGGCCCAGCGACCGCGCCATGGCGTCCACCTGCAGGTTGAACTCCTTCTCGGCCTGGGAGAACAGAGGGGCGGCGATGTATGCCCTCATGGCCTGCCTTTCAGCTGGAGTGGTTCGCGGGGGTGAAGCCGACGGTGGCCAGCGCGGCGAAGAATTCCTCCGCCCGGTGGGCCGGGTAACGGCCCTGCTGCATGGCCGGCAGGTAGAACTCGTGCACTCGCTGCCACTCCCACGGCGGGGAGCTGAACACCGCGGGCACGCCGTTGTTGGCCAGCGAGACCCACCGGCGCAGGCAACTGGAGCAGGCACCGCAGTGAGTCATCTCCCCGTCGGCACGGCTGCAGGAAAACGTCAGCAGCAGATCCTCAGCGGGTAAGCCCTCCGCGAGGTACCAGGCGATGATCTGGGTCTTGGTCATCTCCCAAAACGGGCTGTCCATCCGGACTTCCCGCCCGGACAATCGGGTGATGAACGCCGAGATGTCGGCGAAGGCCTGCGGGCTCTTGTCCAGGGTGTGATCGCCTTTGACGCCGATACACCACACCCTGTCGGCCCGGTGGGCCGCCAGCATCGCCAGATACGCGTTGCGCAGGGGGATGATCGCATCGTGGGCTTCCCAGGCGCCCAGCCGTAACTCCTCACTGATAGTGATCTCGATGCCGCAGCGACCGGCCAGCGCCGCGATCGCGGCGCGTTCCTGGCCGGCGTAGCGGTGACCGAGGTCGAAATACAGCCCCGGTGGCTGGCCGAGGTAGTACCAGGCCGGGAAGGAATCCAGCCCGGCGGAGAACAACAAGACCTCACTCATCGAGGGCTCCCAACGAGGTGCGCAGCAGGACACCGAGGTGGTCTTCGATCTCAGTGAGCACCGAGTCCACGCCGCGCCCGCTGACGTGGATCCGGCAGATCCGCTCCGGGTGGGCGGTGATGACCTGCCGATAGGCCGCGGTGTAGCGGGGCAGGAACAGCAGTCGCTCCACCGAGCCCGGGTCACCGCCACCCGAGCCGCGCAGGATCGCGCGCTCCCGAGCCAGCGGCCAGGGCACGTCCAGGAAGAAGGCCCGATCCGGGTGCACAAACCACGGGGCGACGCAGGCCCAAATCTGATCGAGCAACTCCGGCACATCGCGGTCGGGATGCTGCTCGGTCAGCACAGCCAAGGCGTAGGCCAGCTTGGCGTACACACCATGGTCGAGCACCACCACGTCGTGGCCGGCCAGCGCGGGCCGGTAGGTGTGGGTGTGGTGATACGCCTCCCGGCACCACCGCAGCAGCACATCCACCGTGGCGTGATGCGCACACGCATAACCCCCCGTCCCGATGCGGCTGCGCAGCGGTGAGTCCTCCAAATACTGCGACAGCTTCCCCACCACGCCGTGGCGCGGGCCGTAGTGCAGCACCGCGGTGCCAAAACCCGCGGCGGACAGGCGCTGCCCGAGCCGGCCCGCGATGGTGGTCTTGCCCGCACCCCACACCCCTTCGACAGACACGAGCACACCGCGCCGCGGCGCCAGCGGCGGTTCCGGTGCGAACAGGGCCGTGGTGAGCTCAGCGGCCACGTTGATCACCCCACAGCACCACATGCAACCGGGTACTCAGGTGATAACCGCGCCGTATCGCCGGCCCAGCCAGCGCCCGCAGCCGGGTGGTGACCACCGTGGCCTCGGTTCCCTCCGGCATCACCCACACCGGGGCCAAGCCATACCCTCCGGCGAGGGTGTCGATCTCATCCAGCTCAACCACGTCAGTGACGACGAACTTGAAGACCGCCCGCCCGGTCGCGGCGAACACCCGCAACACCTCGGGCTTGATCCGCCGGGACGCGGGCATCCCGGCACCGAAGCGACTCAGCTTGGGAGAAACGTTGAACTGATCAACGACCTCGACCAACTCCAGCAGCGGCGCGATCGTCCCGTTGGTCTCGATCTCAACTCGCCGACCGCTCGCTACCAGCGCGCTCACCACCGGCACCAACCTGCGCTGCTGCAACAACGGTTCCCCACCAGTGATCACCACCAGCTCGACGTCCCGGTCCAGCGCCCACGCCAGCAGCTCCGCACCGGACACCGGACGGCCTTCCACCGCCAGGTCGAACCGGGTCGTATCCCAGGTATAGGGGGTATCACAGGTCCGGCAAGTCAGGTTGCACCGCAGCAGCCGGATGAACACCGCCCGCTGCCCCATCGACGGTCCCTCACCCTGCACGGTGGGACCGAAGATCTCGGACACCAGCACCACGTCAGCGGCGGTCCCGGCGGTCACGATGGTGGCTCCCGCGAGAACTCCGCCCAGCTCGTGGGCGACTCCGACACCCGCACCGCATCCAGCCGGCCTCCCACCCGCGGCGCAACGTTGGCCATAAACCAGCTGTAGAGGTGCTCGGCCAGCAGCTCACACGTTGGCGGGAACCCGACCACCTCATTCAGGTCGTTGTGGTCGAGTTCCTGGTCGAGATAGGCACCGAAGGGCTGCAGATCAGCGAAATCAGTGACGAAACCCGGCTCCCGCAGTGTCGGGGAGACCAGGATCACCTCCACGGTGTAGGTGTGGCCGTGCGGCCGGGCGCATTTATGCCCCTCGGGCAACGCATCCAAATGATGAGCCGCGGCGAAGCTGTACCGCTTGCCAATCCGATACCGTCCGGCGGTTGGCGGAGCCGTCGTCACGAGGGTCCTCCCGTTCACCGGCCTGCTGGGCTACCCGCCATATAAGTGCCCAAAGGCCACCGCCGGGAGGGCTCACGCGGGGGCTCACGGATCACGCACACCGAGCCTGCTGATTAATCCGGGCGCACCCCAGCCCGCTCTGCGGCACTCTGACCGACCGGAGGTGAACCTCAATGACTCCCACAGATAAGTCCAGTGCGCGTCAGCCCAACCGGGACCTGCAGCGGGTGATCACCACATCGGGCGCCAGCCACAGCTCCCTCGCGCACCGCCTCAACCAACTGGCCAGCGGAAACGGCCTGCACACCAGCTACACCCACACCAGCTGGGCGAACTGGACCAGGCGCGGCACCATGCCCGCCGGACCCATCCGCCCACTCATCGCCCAAGTCCTCGCCGAGCGCCTGGGCCGGCCCGTGAACCTCCATGAAATCGGCATGGACACCGCGCAGGACAACGAGTCCGTCGTGGGGTTGGATTTCCCACGCGACCTACCCAGTGCCATCCATGCCGCAACCCGCTTCTGGAGCCAAGTGGACCGACGTCACTTCTGCGCCAACGGGGCCATCGCCCTCGTCTACTACCACACACCCCTCCGGCGCTGGCTCACCACACCCGCCGACCCCGACACCACCTTCACCGGCGATGCCGCCTTCCCCCAAGTAGGCCAAGCCGACATCACCGAACTCCTCGCCGCGGCCGAAGACGCCCGATGGTGGGACTCCCGCTACGGCGGCGGCAACTGGCGCACCTCCGCCATCACAACCTGCCTCAAAGAACGAGCCGCGCCACTCCTCCACGGCCGATACTGCGACGACATCGGCAAACAACTCTTCAGCGCCACCGCCCAGCTATCCCGACTCGCCGGATGGTCCGCCTTCGACAACGGCCAACACGCCCTCGCGCAACGCCACTACATCCAAGCCCTCCGCCAAGCCCGCGCCGGAGGCGACATCCCCCTCGGCGGCTACATCCTCGTCTGCATGGCCCTGCAAGCCACCCTGCGCGGCTTCCACGACGACGCCATCGACATGGTCGACGGCGCCTTCCAACGCGCCCGCCACCACGCCACTCCCCGAGTACTCGCCTTCTACAAACTGATCGAAGCCCGAATATGGGCACGTAACAGCAACCCCCGCGCGGCCAGCACCGCACTCGCCACCTCCGAACGACTGCTCAGCACCGCAACCAACCACAGCGGAGACGACCCCACCTGGATCGACTTCTTCGACCACCCCCGCCTCGCCGCCGACGCCACCGAAATCCACCGCGACCTCGCCATGCCCACCCAAGCCCTGCGCTGGAACCACGAAGCCACCATGCCCACCAAGACCTACGCCCGCGCCCACACTCTCCGCCTCGCCGTCCTCGGCACCGTCCACCTCCAGGGCCACACCCCCGACCTGCACCAGGCCATCCACTATGGCCACCAAACCGTGGACGTCCTCAGGCGCGTCACGTCTGCCCGCGCCCTGGACTACCTCAACGACCTCCTCTCCCGCCTCAACCGCTGGCACACCGAACCCGCCGTCCGTCAACTCCACCACCGCGCCCGCACCGAACTACTCATCGCATAACACCAGCCCCGCCTCGCGGTAGCGCCGCCCGTGGCGGGATCGACCGGACCAGGCCGACCTACTCGATCACTATCAATCCCGGTGTGCCGTCGTAGCAGTACGCGACCCCCCGCCACCTACTCCGCAGCGAAGCACTCATCCCTCACTCCCATGGTCACAAGACGCCATCCCGAGCGGAACCCACACTCGAAGATCAAGTCAGTGGATCGCCGGCATCGCCGCGGGCGCAGAGCCCGAGCAGTCCGTACGCCGGCTGGTCGTCGTCGGTGACGTGCTGCTGGATCGGGACATCTCCGGGACCGCCGAGCGGCTTTCCCCGGAGGCGCCGGTACCGGGCATCTCCCGGGCCGGCACGGTCGAGCGGCCGGGCGGCGCCGGCCTCGCGGCCCTCATGGCCGCTCAGGAGCCGGGCTGGAGCGTGTCGCTGGTGTGCGGGATCGGCCACGACGCGGCCGGGGCCCGGGTCCGCGCGCTGCTTCAGGATGCCGGAGTCGAGGTGCTGGACGCGGCGACCGGCGGCGCGGCCCCGGTCAAGACTCGCATCCGCGCCCAGGACCGCACCCTGCTCCGGCTGGACGATGAGCAGGCCCCGGTCCGGCTCGGCGCGCTGCCGGTCGCGGCGCGCGAGCGGCTCGGCGTGGCCGCGGCGGTGCTGGTGTGCGACTACGGGCGGGGTGTCGCCGCCCACAGCGAAGTGCGCGAGGCGCTCGAGGCGGCAGCCCTGCGCTGTCCGATCGTCTGGGACCCGCACCCCCAGGGTGCCGTCCCGGTGCCGGGTGTTGCGCTCGCGGTCCCGAATGCCGACGAAGCCCGCGCCCTCGGAGGGGCCGTCCTCGGCCGGAGCCTGGCCGAGGACGTTCGACGCGGCGCGGAACTGCTGGAGGCGTGGCCGGTCAAGCAAGTGGCAGTAACCCGGGGCCGGGAAGGGGCGGTCCTGGTGGCGAGCACCGAAGGGCATCCGCTGGCGATCCCTGCGCGGCCGGTGTCCGGGGACGCGTGCGGGGCGGGCGACCGGCTGGCGGTCACCGCGGCGATGATGCTCGGCACCGGAGGGCTCCCCTCCCACGCGGTCGCCGCCGCAGTCGCAGCAGCGACCGCGTACGTCGAGCGCGGCGGCCCCGAAACCCTCACCCGCCCCGACCCCGTCCGCGCTAGGGCGGACTCTGTCCTGGTCCAGGTGGAGCAGGTCCGGGCGCGTGGCGGAACGGTCGTCGCGGCCGGCGGGTGCTTTGACCTCCTGCACACAGGGCACCTATCCCTGCTCCAACAGGCCCGGCGCCTCGGCGACATCCTGGTGGTCTGCATGAACAGCGACAGCTCCGTCGCCCGGCTCAAGGGCCCGGACCGGCCGGTGGTCGCCGAGTGGGAGCGAAAGGAACTGCTGGAGGCGCTGGCCTGCGTAGACGGTGTCCTCGTCTTCGCCGAAGACACCCCCGAGCGGGTCCTGGCCGAGCTACGGCCGGACGTGTGGGTCGAGGGCGGCGACTACGCCGACCGCCGGATCGCCGAGAGCGACCTGATCGAGAGCTGGGGCGGGCATATCGTCGTCGTCCCCTACCTGGAAGGCCGCTCCACCACCACCCTGATCGCCCAGGCCGCGCAGAAGGCGGGGGCGCGGTGAGCGCGGGCGCCGAGGTGCTGGTGACCGGAGCGGCCGGATTCATCGGGCGGCACACGGTGGCGGCGTTCCACCATGCGGGAATCAGCGACACCCGCGTCCCCGGCAGCCCCGAACTCGACGAGACCAACACACTCACCCCACTGCGACTGGCCAACGCGTGCCGGCGCGGCGGCGCCCGGCTGATCTACGCGTCCTCGCACTCCGTCTACGGCACCCTCTACAACCGCGCGCCCATCGCAGAGGACGCCGACGACGACCACCGGCGCTGCTCAGGCCCGTTGAACCCGTACGCGGCCTCGAAGCTCGCGCTCGACCAGCAGATGCGCGACCGGTACAACACCGGCCTGCAGTGGGTCGGCCTGCGCTACACCAACGTGGTCGGCCCAGACGAAGACGACAAGGGCCCCATGGCGTCGATCCTGTCCCAACTACTCCGTCAGGCCGCCGAGACGGGCCGGGTGCGGATCTTCGACGATTCCCTGACAGCCGCCCGGGACTACATTCCCATCCAGACTGTCACCGCCACCTTGCTCCAGCTCACATGCCAGGCCGTCCCACCCGCCGCCTACAACCTTGGCACCGGGCATCCGGTGTCCTTCGCCGAGGTAGCGCAGTGGTGCGCTCACTGGCACCGGGAACAAGGCGGCCGGGCGCTGCAGATGGAATTGGTTCCCAACCCGGTAAAGGCGGCGTATCAGTACTACACCTGCGCAGACATGACGGGCCTGGACAAGGCACTGCCCAGCCGGCCCGCACTCTCGCCCCTGGACATCAAAGCCTGGGCGGCGGCGCTGTTCGAGACATTCCGCCGGGCCGGGGTGAGGCTGAGCAAACCACGACCAAACCGGTCCGGGTACCGGGCGACCGCGACCACCACCGCCGCTGCTGCGATCCAGGAGCTCGCCAACCCCACCAGCGAGTGATGACGATCCGACGACGCGGAGCCGGTTTGCCGGAGACCACGCAGCGGTTCCTGGCTGGGCTGCCCCGGCACGATGATCCGGTCGGCGCGGTGTGGTCTCGCCTCGGTGAGCTGGAACGCGCGGGCAACGACTCGGCGCTGGCCGACACGCTGCGCGCGATGCTGCTCCGGCACCAGCAGCCGCGTCACGGGCGGAGCCCGGCGTGCCCGAAACGGTGGGGTCGTCGCCGCCGGTGGCCCTGCACCGCATGGTGCCCTCGCATGCGACCAGGTGACCGGCGCCCTACGGCTCTCGTGTCACGGCCGAAACCTTTACCTCTGGCGCCGGGGCACTGCCGATCAACTCTCTCGTACTCGCGCCGCCGGACAGACCTACGCTGGCCCTGGCTACACGCTCACCCTGCTTCCCACAGCCAACGATTTCACCAACTGTGACATCGACGCATTCACGCTCGATCTTGACCGCGCACCGGCACTGCACTACCGAATCGCCCACGACGACTAACCGTCAGCAGCCCGGCATTCGCGGCGGTTTCGCCTTACTCCCACTCACCGGTGCACCCCGAGGACATTCCGTGACGCTGATCGACATCTTCGACGACCGCTACCAGCACATCGGTACGCGCGAGAAAACCACCGCGCACCGGGAGGCGCTGTGGCACCGCACCTTCTCCTGCCTTGCGATCAACCCGACCCACCGCACCGTCCTGCTGCAGAAAAAAGCCCCGACCGGTACAGCTTCGAACGCCCGGACTACGCCGACATCACCGTCGGCGGGCACTACCACGCCGGGGAGGACATCCCCGACGGCGTGCGCGAAGTCCACGAGGAGCTCGGGTTACCGGTGCTCTACACCGACCTGCAACCCCTGGGGATCCGCCAGACGGCCGTCACCCTCGCCCCGGACTACATCGAACGGGAATTCCAGCACTGGCACCTGCTGCCGCTGGACGTCGAACTCACCGACATCCCTCTCGCCGACGCCGAGGTCGCTGGACTCGTCGAGCTCGATCTCACCCACGCCCTCGATCTCGCCGAGGGCACCCGCCCCAACGCTCCCGCCCGATACGCCATCCGCACCCCCGAGGGCATGACCTACCAGGAGGGCACCCTGAACCGCGCCGAGCTGATCCCTAACTATCTGCGCACCGACCAGCTCTACCTGCGCCTGTTCGTCGCCGCCCACCGCTACCTGACCGGCGAACGTCGCCACTTGTACTGGTGACCCGCGATGACCCTGGTACTGGGCACCCGCCCTGAGCTGATCAAACTCGCCCCGATCATCGACCTACTTGGCCCGGACACCGTAGTCGTCCACACCGGTCAACATGAGCACGAGCGGATGTCGGCCCGGATCGCCGCCACCTTCGGGATCCAACTCCAGCATCTCACCACCGGGTCCGACCGCGCGGAAAGCCGCGGAGCGCAGCTCGGTGACATGGTCGCCGCACTGGACCGGCACCTGCGAGCCGACCCACCCGCAGTAGTCGTCGTCCAAGGCGACACCACCTCCGCACTAGCTGGTGCGCTTGCCGCCAACCACGCCGACCTCCCGCTGGTGCACGTGGAAGCTGGGCTGCGCAGCTTCGACAGAACCATGCCCGAGGAGCACAACCGAGTCCTGATCGACCACCTCGCCGACCTCTGCTGCGCCCCCACCCCGCTCAACCGCACCAACCTGCGCGCCGAGGCCATCCCCGAGAACCGCATCCTGCTCACCGGCAACACCATCATCGAAACAGTCCACGCGATGCTGCCCCGGCCCGCCACCCAAACCGCCCTGCTCGACAAGCACCAGCTCACCGTGCGCAGTTACGTGCTGGCCACGCTGCACCGACCCGAAAACGTCGACCATCCCAAGATCCTCGATCTGCTGCTCACCCAGCTCGCCACCATCGGCGTCCCCGTCATCTTGCCCCTGCACCCCCGCACCTCGCGACGCATCGCCGAGTTCGGCCTGGCCCACCGCCTGGCACCCCTGCGAGTGAGTGAACCACTCGACTACCCGGACTTCCTGGGCCTGGCGCATTCCGCAGCCCTGCTCATCACCGACTCCGGCGGAGTACAAGAGGAAGCCAGCGTCGTCAAGACACCCATCATCATCGTGCGTCGCAGCACCGAACGTCCCGAGATCGAGCCCACCTTCGGCCGGCGGGTCACCCCATCACGTGAGCTGGGCGCCCTCGCCCGCCGACGGCTCGCCGACAGCGTTCAAACCCACCACGACCTCGACGACCAACCATCACCGTTCGGCGACGGAACCGCAGCACACCGCATTACCGACGCCATTAACCAGCTCACCCAACCCAATCCCCGCCCCACGGGGAAAGCTCAGAGGTCTTCGACGTAGCCGGCGGCGGGCCCACGGTCTGAACCCTTAACTCTGAGTTAAACCATCACCTCGACACCCGGCTCACTCACGGCGTGACACCCCGACAGTCTTGGGTTCCGGCACGCGCGTGGCGGCACGACGATGTCGCAGGGAGCGCCTGGACTTCATGCGCGGACTCAACCGAAGCACTGAATCGCCCCGGCAAGTCCGGAGACTCAGGTTGTTGAGACTCCAGCCTGCGGGTCCCAGCGTTATCGGCGGCCCCAGCGGGTGCGCCCCCAGGGTTTGAAGATCGAGATAGTGGTGACGGCGGTGAGCGCGACAACCGTGCCGATGGAGATGGCGATGATCTCGATCGCTAGTCCGGGGGTCTCGGTGCCAGTGCGCAGCTGGTCGACGATGTCGAGTACCCGCGGCACGGACAGAATCGGTGTAATGATCAGGACAGCTGTGCTGATCATGAGTTTGGCCAGCACCCAGCGGTGTCGGGCGAGACCCCAGGTGGTCCACAACGAGCTGACCAGGCCGCTGAGCAACATGCTGAATCCAAGCGGGATATTCACCGCGCGGTCGAACAAGTGCATGATCTCGTAGGACGCGATGCGGAATTCTCGGTCGGTGGCGAGTAGCCCACTCATGCCTAACACCAGCATGGTGTAGGAGCTGCCGAGCCAACCCACCGAAACAGCGACGTGGATCGTGAGAGCGATCTTGCGGGCGCGCGGGGACAGGCGCCGCTGCCGTTTGTGCAGCGCTCGGACGGCGAGAGTGGTCACGTCCGACAAGCTACAAACGCCGCAAGCTCCCGGCGTCGGTCTTGGGAGCGATCTTCGGCGTAGCTCGTGAGAGGGAGTCCCGGCGACGTCAGTGGGGTGGGGTGCGGCGGTGCGGCACCACCAGGCCCGCGTTGTAAGCAGCGACGATGGCCTGGGCGCGGTCGCGCAACCCGAGTTTGGCCAGGATGCGGCTGACGTGGGTCTTCACGGTCTCCTCGGTGACCACCAGTTCGTCGGCGACTTCGGCGTTGGACAGGCCGCGTGCCACCGCGGCCAGCACGTCGCGCTCCCGCGCGGTCAGCACCTCGAGCGTCCGGGGTGTAGTAGTGGGTCGGCGACGCCGGGTGAACTCCTCGATCAACCGGCGGGTCACCGACGGCGCCAGCAGCGCCTCCCCGGCGGCCACCAGGCGCACCGCCCGGATGAACTCAGCCGCCCCGGCATCCTTGAGCAGAAACCCGCTCGCCCCAGCCGTCAGGGCATCGTAGACATACTCGTCAAGGTCAAAAGTGGTCAGCACCAGTACCCGCGGCCGGGAGCGGGCCGGTACCGCGGTGAGCAGCTCGGCGGTAGCGGCGATGCCGTCGAGGACCGGCATGCGCACGTCTATCACGACCACGTCGGGGCTCAGGTCTCGCGCGAGCCGCACCGCGTCGGCCCCGTTGGCAGCGGTGGCGATGACCTCGATGTCGGGTGCTGAGCCGATCAACGCGGCGAGCCCGTCGCGGGCCAGCGGCTCGTCGTCGGCCACCACCACCCGGATCACCGCTCACCCCGTGGGGGCAGCTGCACGACAACCGCGAACCCGCCTTGGGCCGTGGGGCCGGCACTGACGGGTGCCACCGGCCGCCGTGACCCGCTCACGCATGCCCTGCAGCCCGTAACCCGGCCCTGGTTCCAGTGGGTGGGGGCCGGGCGGCGGGTCGTTGCGCACCAGGACCCGCAAACCGCCCTCGGTAACCTCGGCCTCGACGGTCACCTCGGCGCCGTTGGCGTGCCGGGCCGTGTTGCTCAACGCCTCCTGCACCGCGCGATAGGCAGCCAGTTCCGCGACCGGTGACAGCTGCGCGCACCCGAGTGCACCGTCCAGCCGGTCGTGCACCGTCGCCCCGCTGTGCCGGGCCCGCTCGATCAGCTCGGGCAGGTCGGCCAACCGGGGAGCGGGCTGGCGGCACGCCGAGGTGTCGTCGTCGCGCAGCACACCCAGCAGGCGACGCATCTCCGTCAGACCCTCGCCGGCCATCCGCCGCAGGGTGTCGAACGTGGCGTGCGCCAACTCCGCCAGCTGATGCGGTGCGGCCTCGGCCTGCAACGCGATCAGCGACAACCGGTGCGCCACGATGTCATGCATCTCCCGCGCGATCCGGGCCCGTTCGGCGAGAACGGCCCGCTGCGCCGCTTCGGTGCGCAACGCTGCCTGCGCCTGTCGGCGAGTGCGGATCGAGTCCCCGAACCCGACCGCCACCGCCACCGCCGCGACCGCAAGGACGACCACACCCGGCGGCAACGGCACGGTCACGAGCGCAGGCACCAGCGCAACCGCCGCGGTTACCACCCCGACCGCGATGGCGTCCCGACGCCTGCGGGTCGCCGAAACCACCACCACGACCACCAGCACGACCCAGCAACTCGCCGCCGGCCACGGCCAACGCAGGACACCCTGGCCCACCCCGAGGAACGTCGACCCGGTCAACGCACCGGCAGCCACCGACCAGCTCAGGACCGGCCACCGCGCGACCACGGCCACCGGCACCGTCTGCGCGATCCCCAGCGTAACGGCCACTTCCAGTGCAAGTCCCCACGAATGAAGTTGGACCACCGCCAAGGCCGCCGCGAGCGGCACTACCACGAAGACCACCACCCACCGCCACCGCTGGTTCACGCTGCGCATCAACAGTCGCCTCCGGCCGACCCGCCCGACGACACTCGAAAGGGTCACATCACCAGGTTAGAGCGCACCGACAACAGAACATCTCCGGGCATATCATCAACGAGAACCGCACCCGAGACCGCTACCCAATCCGTGGGTCCGGCCCCAGCGCAGTGAGTATCGGTTGTTTGCGTCTGCGTTGGTCAGCGAGGATTTCAAACCGCTCCCGAAGAACGCGGCAGCGGGTCTACCAGACGGTGCTCACTACCCACCTGCTGAGCGGTGCGATAGCCACCGCTCCCCGAGGGAACGAATCTCGGCAAGGTCGGTCCACCCTGTCGGCATGACCGCAATAGTGTCGAGCACTTCGGTCATCCCATGATCGCCTATCTGCTTGCCCGCTAGGACAAAAGCCACTTGATCACCACGCCGCCAGCGAATGGTATAGCCGTGGTGGCGATCGCGGTTCAGGTATACCCAGGCGACAGGCCGTGTTTTCGGCGCTGCTCCACCTACGCTCATACGGTTTTGCCCCTCACAATCTTCTGTTCACGCTTTGTGCTAGAAGCAGTCGATTGCGCATTTTCGAAACAGGGGGCACAACTATGAATCATGCTTTCCGGTATCTGCCGGAAGAATGAGCGGTCCGGTGATGAGCACTTCACCGTCAACCACCGCTTCATGCATCGCATCGGCCCGCCGCTGCAACCACTCGCCCGCCGCGATGAGACGCAAGGCGTAGTCGTGTTGTTCATCAGCATTGGCGGTGCCCTCCATGATGCGCATGGCGAAGGGCACCATGGCCCTGTTGAGCCGGGCCAGCTCAGCCAGTAGCTCGCGGTCTTCCCGGATCATGGGGTGCAACCCGGCGTACTGCTTCGTGCTGGCTGCGTAGCGCCGAAGGCTGCGACCAGTTCACGGTGCAGAGATGCGGCGTCACACCAGGCGTGCAGGAGCAGCGCCCCGTCGCACAGGTGGGCAGCGAGGATCGTGTCCGGCACGCCGGTGCCCGGCCGGATACTGTGGCCGATGCCGGGTTGCCTCTTGGCCTGGTCGTCACTGTGTCGCAGGTCGTCGGTGCCCTGAGCTGCCTGATTGCCCTGGTGATACACGTCCCTTTGCCTGTCTCTTCGGTGTCTTGCGTGGACGGCACCCAGGGCCGGGGACACGGGCGGGGGGCAGCGGGCGGGGGTCACACCGGCTCAGCGTTCAACCCGGCCCTGGGGCCATGGAAGTAGAGCCAAGGGCGTGGCCGCTGACGTGGGCAACGAGGCGAACCACGATCACGTACCTGTTCACAAGCCCCACTATCCTGAGCAGACCAGGAAGGAGGTCAGGTGAGCCGGGAACCGGAAGTCATCATGGTGCAGCGCCGTCAGCTCGGTTCAGCACTGGCTACGTTCCGGCAGGCAGCTGAGCTGAGCCAGGCCCAGGTGGAAACGGAAACCAACTACGACCGCACCTCGATCAACAAAATCGAGCGTGGCCACCAGTTGCCGGATCGGCCGTTCTGGCAGGCCGTGGACCAGTTGCTTCAGGCCGAGGGCGCGCTCGTGAAGCAGTACGACGAGTTGGTTGCGAGCAAGCGCGAGTATGCCGAACGGCAACGGCAATCCAGTCGGGCACACCATCAGGCGGACGCTCAACGCTTGCGACGCACAGGGCAGCCGCTGGTCACTGCATCGGTACATGCTGCCACCAATGCGTTTGCAGTCGCAACAGCACCCCTTGCCCTTCCGGTGACCTCCTATGCCGACACGGCTTATCTTGAAGCAGTCCAGCAGCACATCTGGCACATTGTCGAGTTGGATAATCGCTTTGGCGGCAGTGATTTAGCTCGCTTGGCCGTGCGATTCTTTCGCTCGCTGCACCAGCAACTCGGCACGGGTGCTTACGATCCGGCTCTTGAACGTGACTTACAAGCCACAGCGGGCGAGCTGGCCGAGGTTGCCGGATGGCTGCTCTATGATGCCGATCAGCAAGACGATGTGCGGCGAATGAACCAGGAGGCACTCTACTTCTCCCGCCTGGCTGGCGACCGGAGCATGGAGCTACTCACCCTGCAGAATGCAAGTATGCACGCCGGTCATCTTGGGCGCCCCCGTGAAGCGCTCCATCTCGCGCGCTCAGTGTTGGAGAGCCGCGACCGGCTCTCGCCGCGAGTAAAAACACTCTTCCTGATGCGCAAAGTTCGCGCTCTGGTACAAGGCGGTGACGAGCAGGCGCTCGGGCTGTTCAACCAAGTGCGCTCCCACTATCAAGACGGCACGCGAGATAACGATCCAAAATGGGCGTGGTGGGTGAACGAGCACGAGCTGGACTGGCACGAGGGTATGGCGCTGATGGACCTCGGACG
>JBOHHF010000093.1:0-1315 GCA_050700495.1 Pseudonocardiaceae bacterium | reverse complement strand
GGGCAGCACCCGGTTACCGCCACTTGCGCTTCCCACTAGCTGGCCGCAGCCATTGTGCCTGCGCCCCCTCACCAGCTCGTCACAGCTTAGAAAGGCAGCGCAAGCCTGGCGTAAGCGGCGAGCGCATCTCCGCCATCGCCGGCCGGCTCGGCCCACATGATCTCGAACATCGCGCGAACCGCCCCCCTGAGATCAGCCACGGGTGGCGAGCTACAGTCCCCGCCCATAGACCCAGCGGAGGATGGAGAGGCCCACTCGTGTCGGACCGCGCACACCCGCCGAGTGAGCAACAACCCCCGCATGTCGACGCGAGCGTGGCCCACTCGGCTCGGTTCTGGGACTACCTGTTGGGTGGCAAGAACAACTACCCGGTGGACCGCGAGGTCGGTGAGCAGGTTCTGGCCCGCGATCCGGGTCTGCGGGACACCGCACGCGCCGACCGGGGGTTCCTGGTCCGTGCCGTCCGGCACCTGGTCGGCGAAGTGGGGATCCGCCAGTTCCTCGACATCGGCACCGGTCTGCCCACCGCCAACAACACCCATCAAGTCGCTCAGGCAACCGCGCCGGAGTGCCGCCTTGTCTATGTCGACAACGACCCCCTCGTCCTGGCTCACGCCCGCGCCCTGCTCACCGGCACATCGCAAGGCGCCATCGCCTACATTCATGCGGACGCGCGCGACCCGGATATGATCCTGCAGGAAGCCGCCCGGACGCTGGACTTCACCCAGCCAGTCGGGCTCATGCTGCTGGGAATCGTGAACTACATCATGGACACCGACGAGGCACAAACAGTGGTCAACCAACTGCTCGATGCCGTACCCCCGGGCAGCTATCTGGCACTGTCGCACCCCACCGCAGAAGTCCACGGCGAGGCGGTCGAAGAGTCCATGCGGTACTGGAATGCCAGCGGCGCAGCCCCGCTCAGGACCCGCAGCCGTCAGGAGCTCACCAGCTTCTTCAACCGCCTGGAACTGCTGGAGCCCGGCGTGGTCTCGTGTTCGCGGTGGCGCCCTGAGCCCAGCGACCTCGGTGCCCCTATGGAAGTTCATCAGTACTGTGGCGTCGGACGAAAGCCGTGATGAGCACGGGCTTCACGGTCAGATCTCTTTGATGATCTCCTTGAGGAAGCTCGTGGTGTCAGCCGGTGACGCGGCTTCGACGCATAGGCGATCCATGACCACCAGGTAGTTGTCGGTCTCGTGCTTCTTGTCGAGGTAGACGGCGCTGGTGAGTTGTTCGAGGTACACGATGTCCGGTAAGTCGGGTTCAGTGAATCGCAGGATGGTGAATGGGCCACCGGCCGCGACGTGACCAC
>JBOHHF010000092.1:0-13199 GCA_050700495.1 Pseudonocardiaceae bacterium | reverse complement strand
CTGCCCGTCCGGCGCGATCTACAAGCGCAGCGAGGACGGCATCGTGCTGGTCGACCAGGACCGCTGCCGCGGATGGCGGCAGTGTGTCACCGGGTGCCCGTACAAGAAGATCTACTTCAACCACAAGACCGGCAAGGCCGAGAAGTGCACGTTCTGTTACCCGCGGGTGGAGGTGGGCATCCCCACGATCTGCGCGGAGACCTGCGTCGGGCGGCTGCGCTACATCGGAGTGGTGTTCTACGACGCGGACGCGGTGCTGGCCGCCGCGTCCGTGCGCGACGACAAGGACCTTTACCCGGCGCAGCTAGGTGTGTTCCTCAACCCGCACGACCCGCGCGTGGTGGCCGAGGCCGAGCGGGCCGGTATCTCCCAGGAATGGATCGATGCCGCGCAGGCGTCCCCGATCTACAAGTTGATCGTGGACTACCAGGTGGCGCTGCCACTGCACCCGGAATACCGCACGATGCCGATGGTCTGGTACATCCCGCCGCTGTCCCCCGTGGTGGACGTGTTGTCGAGCACCGGACATGACGGCGAGAACGCCGACAACCTGTTCGGCGCGATCGACGCGCTGCGTATCCCGGTGGAGTACCTGGCTGAGCTGTTCACCGCCGGCGATGTCGGGCCGGTACGCGCCTCCCTGCAGCGGCTGGCCGCCATGCGCGCCCACATGCGCCGGGTCAACCTCGGGGAGCCGGTCCGGCCCGAGATTGCCGAGTCGGTGCGGCTGACACCGGCCGAGATCGAGGCGTTGTACCGGCTGCTGGCCATCGCCAAGTACGAGGACCGCTACGTCATCCCCAGCGCCGCCGGCTCCGATGCGCACCGGCTGGACGCCCTGGCCACCGGGTGCAGCCTGGACTCCGACGGCGGACCGGGCATGACCGCCTTCGACGTCATGGACGACAAGTTCCACCTGACGCAGCAGCCGGCCGACGCCAACGGTGCCGCCGCCCCGGCGGACAAGGGACGCCGGATCAACCTGCTCAACTGGGACGGCAAGACCACGAATGGCCTATTCGCTCCCACGCCGCCACACACCAACGGTGCTGCCACGCACGCACCGGAGCCCACCCGATGAGTCCGGCCTGGTCGGGCCGCCGGAAGGCCGAGACCCCCGCCGACGAGCGGAGCGAGCTCGATCAGCGTGTGGTGTGGCGGATCGCCGCGCTACTGCTGGACTACCCGGCACCGCAGACCCTGAACATGCTCAACGAGCTGCAGGCAGGGGCCGGGTCGCTGCCGGCTCCGGCGGGACCCGCGCTGGTGTCGTTCGTGAACCACCTCCGCCGGACGCCGCCACTGGAACTGGCCGCGTACTACGTCGAGACCTTCGACCTGCGCCGCCGCAACTGCCTGCACCTGAGCTACTACGCCTACGGGGACACGCGCAAGCGCGGCATGGCGCTGCTGCGGTTCAAGCACGCCTACCGCGCGGCGGGCGTCGAGCTGGGCGAGCACGAGTTGCCCGACCATCTGGCGGTGGTGCTGGAGTTCGCCGCGACCGTCGACCCGGTGGCCGGTCGGCGGCTGCTCGTCGAGTACCGGCCGGTCGTGGAATTGTTGCGACTGTCCCTGCACGAGTGCGGGTCGCCCTACGCGGCGGTGCTCGACGCGGTGTGCGCCACCTTGCCGGAGCTCAACGTCGCCGACCGGCGCCGGGTCGCCGAGCTGGCCGCGCAGGGACCCCCTGAGGAAGAGGTGGGTCTGGAGGCGTTCGCGATGGACCCGGCGCTGCAGGAGCAGATGGGAGGACGCCGGTGACCACGCTGCTCTGGATGACCCTGCCCTACCTGGCTTTGATCTCGTTCGTGGTCGGGCACCTCTGGCGCTACCGGCACGACCAGTTCGGCTGGACCACCCGGTCCTCCCAGATGCATGAGAGCCGGCTGCTGCGGCTGGGCAGCCCGCTGTTCCACTTCGGGCTGCTGGCGGTGCTCTTCGGACACGTGCTCGGCATCCTCATTCCGGCGAGCTGGACCGCGGCGCTCGGCGTGTCCGGCCATGCCTACCACCTGGTCTCGGTGTCCTTCGGCACGCTGTCTGGCCTGGCCACGGTCGCTGGGCTGGCGATCCTGCTATACCGGCGGATCACCGTGGTGGCGGTGCGCCAGGCCACCACCGCCATCGACAAGATCATGTACCTGCTGCTGAGCGCCGCGATCGTGACCGGGATGCTGAACACGGTCGGCAGCAACCTGATCGGCGGCGGCTACGACTACCGGGCCACGGTGTCGCCGTGGTTCCGCAGCCTGTTCACCCTGTCCCCACAACCGGAGCTGATGGTCGGTGCCCCGATCACCTTCCAGGTCCACAACCTGGTCGTGCTCGCCCTGCTGGCCCTGTGGCCCGGCACCCGCCTGGTGCACGTGTTCAGCGCACCACTGGGCTACCTGGTCCGCCCCTACGTCGTCTACCGCAGCCGTGATGTGGTCCCGGGCGCCCGCCGCTACGCCCGCGCCTGGAACCAACCCGCCCCCACACCCCCGCCCCCCCGCCGCTAATTGATCACGCAGTCTGCATCCAGACTTCGCTCGCAGTGTCTAGCCCCCCTTAAGGTTGTCGCCTAGAGGGGCTAGATCTAGTCTCATGGTCAAGGCGATGAAGCGGCGAGACATCGAGGTGGCGCTGCGCGAGACGGGCTGCCGACTTCTGCGGTCGACCGGTGACCATGACGTGTACGGCTGTGTGTGCGGCCAGCACATCTTCCCGCTTCCGCGCCACAAGGTGACCTCGCCCGGCGTTGTCCGGGACGCCATCAGGCGACTGACCTGTTTGCCGGAGGGGTGGTTGCAGTGACGACCTACAAGGTGACCGCAAGGCGTTGGGAACTGGGTTGGGAGCTCCACATTAATGGGATCGGCGTGACTCAGGCCGCTACCTTGGCATCCGCCGGGCGCATGGTAGGCGACTACGTCGCCGCGCTGACCGGCGCCGACCCCGGCAAGATCGCCGTGGACTACCGGATCGAGCTCGACGACGAGCTTTCTGCCGAGATCGAGGCCGCCCGCGAGGCATCGCGCGAGGCGGAGCGGTTACAGCGAGAAGCCGCAGCGAGGTGGCGCGCGGTCGCCCGACAACTCAGCAAAGACCGGCATATGAGCGGGTCCGACGTCGCTGCAGTACTCGACGTGTCACCGCAGCGAGTAAGCCAGCTCCTCAACCCCTGACCCGCGTCTGTGGAAAGGCACCTCCGACCAGCCCACGCCGCTAGCTGACCGCTGGCGATCCGCTGCTCCTGCAAGGTCACGGTGAATCCCTCTCTGTCAGGATCTGCCGAGACAGCTTGGTGCCAGCGGTCAGTGCCAGGTCTGCCCTGGTCCACCCACCAGTTGTGGGCAGCTTCGCCTCGTCCTATAGCCTCCGGAGGCCATGCTGGTGCACCGGGTACGGGTCGTCGCTGTCGTAGTAGAGCCGTGCCCAAGATCCGGAGTCGTGATCGACCAGCGGTAGGGTGCCGTTGTCGTTCTCCGGTCTTTCACGGGAAGTAATCCATCTGGCCACCACCGACCCGGGTGCCGATGACGATGATCGCGCCTTAGCGTGATGGCCCAGGCCGAGACCGCGGCGCGGGAGCGGCGACTGATCCCGCACGTCGCGTGTCCGCGTAGCCGCCGGCTGAGTAGCGTCTTGGCGTGGGCTTTCTCAGTGGAGATCGGCTGCCGTGGACGCGCTGGTGGCTGCCGGTTGATGCCGATCTCACGACGTGGGATGGTGTGCTGCCTGATCCGGCAGACCGGTACGCGCGATACGTCAACCCGACGGTTCAGCCGTTGGCGGCTAGCGCGGATCGCCGCGCCAGAGTGCTCCTCGCTGATCCTGGGATGGGAAAGACCTTCGAACTCCGTGCCGAGATCGAACGGCTGCGTGCCGCTGGTGCGCACGTGGTCGAGATCGATCTTGGCGAGTACACTGAGTCCGCCGATCTCCGCGAGACGATCCGCGAGAAGGTAAACACCGGCGCGCCAGCCGCGGAGTTAACTCTTGCCTTTGATGGTTTCGATGAACCGCTTAAATTTGACATCGAAGGTCTCGGCGACCTGATCAAGCGGGAGTTGAACCGAGCCGGGCCAGAGCGGCTGCGAGTGCTCGTTGCCAGCCGCACGTCGCTATGGCGTGCATCACTCGGTGACGAGTTTATCTCTTGGTGGGGTAGGGATCAGGTCGCCCACCTGAAACTTGCGCCCCTGACGAAGGCTGACATCAGGGCCGCAGCGTCCCAGCTCGACGATCCCGATGCGTTCATCGAAGCCGTTGAGTCCGGGGGATCCATGCCGTTGGCTGCTCGCCCCATTACTTTGCGCCTGCTGGTCGCAGCTGCCCAAGAAGACCAATTCCCCGTGCGGAGAATTGACGTCTTTCGGCGCGGGGTGGAGAGTCTGCTGGACGAACCCGGCAAGCGGCGCGTGGAACGCCGCCGGGACGGCCCGCCACTGAGGGAGCGCTTCGTTGCAGCCTGTCATCTGGCGGCCCTGACTTCGCTATCCGGTCGGCCGAAGGTAGTCCGGCGAGCGAGGGCTCACCTTCCTAGCAACTGCCTCGCGCTGGACGATCTTGATGACACCGGCATGACGTTCGAGGCGCTGGAGGCGGTCTTCGACTCTGCGCTGATGGTTGGCGACGCTCAAAGCCGAGCGTGGGCACATCACAGTATCGAGGAGTACCTCTGCGCCGAGCGGTTGGCGGTATTGCCGATGCAGGCCGCAGTCAGCCTGCTGACGATGCCAGCCAATCCTCAGCGATTGGTACCCCAGTTGACCGAAACTGCGGCATGGCTCGCCGCGCTCGACTCGACCGTTTTCGATTGGTTGCTGCAAAGGCAACCGCAGCTGCTGGTCAACGCGGACCTACGCTCGCGCGACCTTGAGGAGCGTTGCAAGGTGGGGCGAGCAGTTATAGACCAGCTCACGGTGGGTAACGTTGTTACCGAGCGCGGCGCCTATGACGCGCTCGCTTATGATGAACTTGCTACGGATCTCCGTCCTCTGCTGAGCGCCGAAGAACCCGCGTGGAGACGCCGGGAGGCTGCCAGCATCGCCGCCGCCACCGGCACACGTGGCCTTGACGACCGGCTCGTCGAGATCGTTGAGCACGTCGCACGCACCAGTGGGCCCTGTGACTACGACGAAGAGTTGCAGGTCGCCGGGTACGCCGCACTGGCGCTGGCAGGCTGTGATGATCCGAGCCAGATCGCCCGACTATGCGCCGTGATGAGCGACAGTGGAGCGCCGACATCGCTGAGATTGTGCCTGCTCGATACGCTGTGGCCGAAGCACGTCTCTACCGCCGAGGTACTGATGTTGGCTCCATCGGCGGAGTGGTTTTCGGATTCTTCTCTTGCAAGGAAAGTTATCCACCAGTTTCGCGATGCGGTGAGCAGTGGTTCCATGACGTCGGCAGAATTGCTGGAGTGGTTCGTGGACATACCGGACACCGCCTACAGCGAAGCTCACGTCAGGGAGTTGGCGGCACAAGCAGTCTTGCAGACACTAGAAACGAAAGCTCCAGGAAACAGTCCATGGGCTCACGCGATTACTGTAGTCGCGGGACTGTTGCGCGGTGTGTGCTATCTGCCAGCTGACAAATTCGACACGTTGGGCGACGACAAGAGACGGATCGTGGCGATCGACCTACTGCAAGGAAGACGTGACGAAATTCGCACCCACGACCTGATCTCCTGCAGGATCATTCGCGATCGCTACCTCGAATGGTGGCTGATCGAGCTGGCCAACGGCTTGGACGGGCAGGGGGACGGCGGCCTGTCCAGCCGCGTCGTTGTCGACCAGCTGGCCTGGAGCGTGTCCCATGATGAGGCTGTAACAGTTGCCCAGGCTTGCCTAGCGAAGCGGCCCAGCCTTCGCCCGGTCATTGACGAGCTGTTCTCGGAAGCAGCGATCGCCGAACGGCACCGTGCTCACGAAATGCAACGTCAGCGTGAGCGAGTTCGAATTGCCGAAGAAGAAGCGAGGTACTTCAACCACGCCCGTCTAGCAGATGCTTTCGCCGCTGGTGACTTCCCACGCATGTTGGGCGAGCTAGAACGATCCGCCCCAGCGGGCACGGCATTCATGGGGCATCCGGGTCCAGTCCAGGCATGGCCACTGCTCACCGACGATGAACGCAGCAGGGTAAGTCATGCTGCGATCGCGTTCCTGCACAGTGATGATCTAGATCTCGATGAGTGGAACACTGCATCCTCAGCCGCATTAGCGCACGACATTCTCGTCACCAACGATCGTCCAGCGTTAGCCGAGATACCGCCAGAAGCATGGCTTCGATGGCTGCCGTCATTGCTATCCTCTCCCAGAGCTCGTTTAGCGTGCCAAACGGCGCTGCGCCTTGCAACGAAGCACGACGCGGACGCCACTGAGCGGGTTCTCATTGCCGAACTCCACAGTGAGGCGAACCGTGGGAGCTACATAGGTCTCGCCGAGCGACTACACGGCTACCATAGCGAAGCGCTGGGGAGAGCAGCAGTTGACGCTGCCCAGGAAGACGCCGTCGCCCCGAATACGCTCGCCGGGTTGTTGGCCATCGGTGCGCAGATGATACCGGATGCGGCACTCGCGGTGACCATGGCGCACTTCCAACGATGTCCGGAGTTATTCCCAGCGGGCCAGGCCCGAAAGGCCGACGATCCGCAGACTGCGGCCTGGCTCAAAGCTGTGACAGCGACACGCGCGTTGGTGTCCATGCCGGCCTTCCCCACCGTTTTCGCAGACGTCTTCAGCCGGTTGCGAGACACCCCCGCTTTGGCGACTGAGATAATCCGCGGTTGGCAGGGCGGGCGGCACGCCGCCGACTGGCAGCGCCTGAAGGCCGATCAACTCGCCGAGCTGTACCTGTGGGCAAGCACTACATTCCCCACGCGGCAGGTCCAGCCAGGCGTTGTCGTCAGCAGAAACCTCGTCGAGGAATTCCCCGGTTTCCTTCTTGGACTGCTTACCCAGCGAGGCGACCGGGAAGCCGCCGAAGCGCTGTCCAAGATGGCTAGCAAAACGGGGGATGCGTGGTTGCTCCATGCGGCTCAGACCGCACACGACAGTGCTCTCGCCGCGGAGCGGCAACCACCGAGTCCTGCCGCCCTAGCCCAGCTCTTGGCCGATCCACACCTTCAACCAGTGACGACGACTGCACAACTCGCCGCCGTCATTCTTGAGAAGCTTGACCAGATAGACGGCGAGCTCGCCAAGGACCGAGCGAGGCGCGCTGAACTTTGGCAGCGACAACGACGAAACAACAAATGGGACGACACCTACGTCCCTGTCAGCGAGAAATATTTCTCGACATGGCTTGCGCGCCAACTCAAGGCTCGGATAGGTCATCGGATCGTCCTCACCCTCGAAGCAGAGATCCAACCCCGACTGGGGGCAGACCCAGCAGACCAGCCCGACATTCTCTGCACCATCACAGAAGAAGCTCAGATTTCCGTCCCCATAGAGGTTAAATGCAACTGGAATTCGGGTGTCGTCACCGCTCTCAAAGACCAATTGGCCCACCGCTACCTCGCCGGACCGGCAGGAAGTGAGGGAATTTACATCGTCGGCTGCTTCTACGGAACTGCCTGGCCCGACCAGGATAAAAAACAGAGAACGACAGCAAGGCGACGCGACCCAAAGCAGTTGACTGATGAGTTGCACACCGCGGCGAACTCTGTTGCGAGCCAGGGCGTCACCGTGCACGTGCGGGCACTGGGCATCCCACTCGACTCCAACCCGTGCGAAGACCAAGACTAGGTGGCCACTCACGTTTACCCGTGCCCGAGCTGACAAGCGGGATCAAAAGCGACGTCCATGGCCCTCGCGCGGTCACCTCGGCGGGCCTCAACCCGACCAAAGTAGCGGTTGGTCATTGACCGCACACCGCTACTGGACAGTGTGGAGTTGGCCAGGCGGTCGTGACTGCCGACAAACCTGCGTGATGACGAGATCGTCCTAACCGCCAGCTCTAGCCACTGGTCGGGGTACCCGTCTCGGCGCAGTCGCACCAGGTTCGGTCCGCGTCTGCCGTTATCCGGCCGCCAGATGGCTTCGGGGATGAACTGGTGCCGAGGCACTACGAGGAACGACGGCCACGACACGGGGCAGGTGGTCGCTCACTGAGAGTTCGTCGGCCAACCACTCGTCCATGGACTACTGTCCCCGTTGCCCGACTTGGGTTCACGGGGAGCTCCGGATCGATTGGCAGGTGGGCTGCCCGTGACCTGCAGTCGCTTCTCTTCTTCGTCTTCATACTGCCGCCGTGGTCCTTGCCCATGGCTTCGTTCTCTCTATCGCGAGTTTTACGATCCCGTCTCCCAGATCAATACCTCATTGAGCACATCGAGCGCACTGCCATCCACCCTACGCTCCACCAGTCCATCCCCGGGAACGATCAGCGACGATGTCCGTGTACGCCACGCGAAGCAATCACGACTGAATCCCTCGATATGAATGGTGTCCACCCAGTTACCTCGCGCTCGGTGCCCCACCAGCGGCCCGTCCTCACCTGGGGAGCCACGCCGGAACTCGAAGCCACGCAACTTCGCATGGTCGAGCAGTCGCATGGCGATCACCAGATCCGGGCTATCAGTTCGCATCGGGCGCACCGTCTTTAGTCCTCGCAGCACGATGGCGACGACGCCAAACCAGGCTCAGCCAGGCCCACACTCCGGGCCGGCGCTGGCGGTGGCGCCGTCGCTGCATCGCTGGGTCGGGAGTGCGCGCCGCGACACAGGCCTGACACCGAGGACCCGGAGGACAGGCCAGCGCCGCCGCCCACACCGCGCGACCACACAACGACACATAGCGGCCCGCGCTCCCCGGCGTCATTGCCGCATCGGCCACCAAGTGCTCAAAGCCGTCCCGAACGCTGGTCACCGGTATCGCGACCGTCCGCAACCCCCGGCGCCCATTCCTGGCGCCGGTCATGCCCGCCATGTCGAACCTCCTGACAGCACTGAAGACCTGCCTACGAGGAGTTGGGTTGTCAGGTGGAACACGACGAAACCGGGGGCCATCAGGTCCATCCCCGGCTCCACCGTGGCCAGGAGGTGACTGTTCCGTCCCGGGAATCCGCGGGGAAGCAGGGCGGAGTACAGCCATGTGTCACGTGATCGCCATCCATGGCTTCCGTCCGGTTGACGGTCATGCTCGGTAGCTTCCCCAGCTACGCTCTGCGTGATCTAGGAGTTGCCCGTTGCCCTCACCTGAGAGCAACGGCAACGGCGATGGGAGCGCCGATGAACCAGCCGGCATTCGGCGACGAGCTGCGCAGGTTGCGCCTGCAGCGCGGCCTGTCGCTGAAGAAGTTCGCGCAACTGGTGCACTACGACCCTGGCTACCTGTCCAAGATCGAGAACGGCCTGAAGCCGCCGACTGGCACGGTCGCCGGGAGGTGTGACGCGGCGCTGGAAGCCGACGGAACTCTGTCCGCGTTGGGGCCCGCGCCAACGACACCCAGGCCGTCACGGGCGGCTCAAGAGGTCCGAATTCCCGTAGTGATCGAGGGTCGGCCAATGCTGCTGCCGATCAAACTCAACGTCGAGCTCAGCGTCGCCCCCGCCGGTGGCCACGATCGAACCTCGCAGCCAGACCTCGGAGAGGCGTTGTCGCGTGGGCTGCCAGGTTCATCCGCCGCCATCGTCCTTGGCGGCGCGGGCACGGCGTGGCAGTGGGAACTCCCCAGTGGTCGCGCCTTTGGCGGCGCTTCCCTTCCGGCGTACCTCGGTGAGACGTCATGGTCCACTGGGCAGACCACAGTCATCGCCGATCGAGGATCGCAGTCCCTGAGTAAGTTCGTATCGTCAGCACCACGAGGCGTGATCATCGCTGCGAGTTCCAGCGAGACTGGCGCCTCGCACGTGCTATTAAGCGAGACTGGCGCCTCGCACGTGCTATTAGACGTTATCGCTGCACGCAAGCAGATTCCTAGCAGCGCGATAGCGATCCCCCAAGCATTTCAGGCCGATGATGTCACTCTCGGAATCCTGTGGGCACTATCCAATATGGACGAAGCATTGTTGAACGACGACGACGCGCTCGCCCAGGCACGGCAATGCGTTCGCAGCCCCGAGGTGGATGACACGGCGATCACGAGCGGCGCCGAACTGTCCACCCTTTCCCGCATGTGGCTCGGCTCGGATTCGTGCGCGCGATTCATCGTGAGCAGCACCCACGAATTTTCCAATAGGCCAGCCTTCTGGACCAGGGAGCAGCGCGGCGAAGAAGCGTCGACCTGGTTGTTCTTCAAGCACAAGCTCGACTACCTGCAAGCGACCAGTCTAAGATTCGCTGACACATCAGGGTCCCCTAGTCGAACATTCTGCGTCCCGGAACTTGCTGTACTCAACTCGGCATCCAGTGAGCGTATCTTACTACTGCTCGCCGCGGCATTGATGGAATCGCTTGGAATCCGTACACAGTTCTGCCCGGACCCAGCGCTGTCCGAAGTGGACGGTTTCGTTCTCGCACCGGGTTCTGAGGCTGTGATCGCGAATTGGGTACGCACAGACGGGCGCTGGTACGTCGACAAAACCAAGTCCAAGCCGGTGATTCAGGCATTCGGCGACGTGATCGGACACGCCAGAGCACACGGGCTCTCCGACGCCGCCAACCCAGCCACTCGGCTGGCCGCGCTCGCCGATTACCTCAACATCGACTGGACGTGGCTGACAAGCCGATGCTGCGCACTGGCCGTGCACTCGTGCCGAGACTTCGCACGACCACGAAGTAGGCTGCTCTCAATCGACGGCGTTGACACGGCCTGCCGGTATGTCGCCTCCCTGCACCACGAACCGACATCGGCCAGCGGCTAAGGTCTGCGTGTGACACACAGCCCGCCCATGCGGACCGTCTCGGTCTTGTCTCTCGGCGGCACGATCGCCATGACCGACTCATCACGCGACAGTGCTGGCGTCGTGCCTACTCTCGACGCCGCCGCTCTGCTGGCCGCAGTACCGGGACTGACCGAGTTGAACCTGAAGATCACCGCTCGGAGCTTCCGCAGCCTGCCTGGCGCCTCGCTAAGCTTCGATGATCTTACCCAACTCATTGCCGTGGTACGTGACGAACTCGACTCCGGCATCGACGGGGTCGTCATCACCCAAGGCACCGACACGATCGAAGAGACCGCCTACTTTCTTGACCTGATCCTCGACCGCACCGCACCACTTGTGGTCACTGGAGCCATGCGAAACCCGACGTTGGCCGGGGCCGACGGACCGGCCAACCTCTTGGCCGCCGTCCAGACCGCTGCCAGCGAGCACCTGGCCGGGGTCGGGTGCGTGGTCGTCATGGCCGACGAGATCCACGCCGCCAAACACGTCTTCAAGATGCACAGCACTAGCCCTGGTGCGTTCGAATCGCCCAACACCGGCCCGATCGGCCGGGTAGTAGAGGGGCACCCACGCATCGTCGCCCGCCCGATGACAGCGCCGACCTACCCCGCACCCACACGGGGAGTTCGGATCGGTCTGATCACCGCGTGCCTCGGCGACGACGCTGAGCTACTACGTCGCCTGGACAGCGGTTTCGACGGCCTTGTCATCGCCGGTTTCGGAGTAGGACACGTACCCGAAACGTTCGTTGACCCGCTAGCCGAACTTGCCTGGCGGATCCCCGTAGTGCTCGCATCGCGTACTGTCGCTGGCCCGGTTCTGCGTAGCACCTATGGTTTCCCCGGCTCTGAACGCGATCTCCAGGACCGAGGACTGATCAACTCCGGGTTCCTCGGTCCGTACAAAGCCCGGATCTTGCTACACGTGCTGGTCGCCGCCGGCGCTGATCACCACGAGATCGTGACGGCCTTCGACGCGGCTAGTGGCGCGTCGCTATGTCAGGCTGAGCGCCGTGCGCAGCCATGAATTGACAACCGGCCGAACTTTCGGCATCGCGTTCGACCACAACGACGACTTCTTCGACACGCTCACCGCGTTCTGCACCGCCAACAAAGTCCGCCAGGGCTACATCCCGATGTTCATCGCCGGGTTCGCCGAGGCCGAGATCGTCGGCACGTGCGAGAGACTCGCAGACCCCGGTGCCCCCGTCTGGTCCAAGGTCCACCTCACCAACGTCGAAGCCCTCGGCTGCGGCACCCTGGGCCACGACCCCGATACCGACCGCGTGCTGCCTCACATCCACACCAGCCTCGGGCTCAAGGAACGCTCAGCCCTCGGCTACACCAGCCATCTGCTCTCCGCCCGAGTGCAATTCCTCGTCGAAATGCTGCTCGTCGAAATCACCACACCCACCATGCACCGCACCCCCGAGCCGGCCCTGTACGACGTACCCCTGCTTAGATTCGGTTCCTGACGGTGGTGGGCACCTGTCGAGCTGAACATCATTCATCTCACCAGGAGGCTCACTGTGCCGCGCATCGGTATCACAGGACGCTCCAATCTCACCGATGCGCTGGCCCTCACTCACGACATCGCTGTGGTTCGCCAGCTACCTGTCCCTGTGGAGCCCCGGTACCCACACGATGATGAGGTCGCTCGGGTCGGGCAGGGCCGGGTTGCGTCCGG
This sequence comes from Pseudonocardiaceae bacterium, assembly GCA_050700495.1. GTDB lineage: Bacteria > Actinomycetota > Actinomycetes > Mycobacteriales > Pseudonocardiaceae. Next base: position 697 of record JBOHHF010000092.1, on the reverse strand, counting down.
TGGAGCCGAAGTCGGCACCCCCACCGGGACCGGCCTCGGACACCACACAAAATCGACATCGGCGATCTGCGACACGACCACAGACCGGCGTGGACGCCACTATTGCGGGCGTCACCGACACCGATCCCGGCGCTGCCGGCCCTGACGGGGAGGAGTGTGCCGGCTAACCCGGCGTCACCTCCTCATTTATTTCAGCTGCACTCGCTGCCCGGTGGGGGTGACGGTGAACTGCCAGCGGCCGACGTCCGGGCTGCCTGCGTCGATCCACCAGTGGTAGGCGGCTTCGACCTCATCCCAGAGTCGGCGGGGTCCAGCCTGGAGCACGGGAAATTCGTCTTCGTCGGCGTCTGGGGTGGTGTGAGTGAGCTTGGCCCAGGAGCCCCAGGGATCTACCAGCCACAGGACGCCGACGGGATCGTGCGGTTCCCAGGGGTGGTAGCGCCACTGGCAGCCGGCTACCCGCTGGCCGATGGCGAGTCGGGTGCCGTGGGGTCCAGTGACGTCATGGGGGTGGCACGTGGTGACGCTGGCGTCGGCGCGGTCCGGGTCGTTGCCGACCTCGCTGGTGGTGGGCTTGACCGCGCCGCGGGCCTCCCGCTGCTCGCGTAGCCACATGAAGTTGCTCTCGGCGACGATGCTGCCCTGGGCGGTGCCGTCGTCGTTGACGGTCACCGCGAGCAGTCCGCCGGTGTAGGTG
>JBOHHF010000091.1:0-33592 GCA_050700495.1 Pseudonocardiaceae bacterium | reverse complement strand
GGTTCGAGTGTCGCGAGCTGGGTGGTGAACTCGTACATGGGCAGGGCGTGCTGGTCGCGGGCGGATTGGTAGCCCGCCATCGCGATCTCGAAGGAGCACACCCCGGAGAACGTCTTGTCCAGTGCCAGAGTGCACAGCTCGGCGTCCCGGAAGGCGTCGGCGATTCCCTGGGAGGTGATGGGGTCCTTGGTGTAGCCGGCGTCTCCCACCAGCGCCCAACCGGGCCCGAAGGGTTTGCGGAAAAAGTTCGGCACCGCCGTACCGACGAAGCGCGCCTCGCGGTGGGCGGCACGGATTCGTTCGGCAAAGGCCGGTGCCATACCGAACATCGTGAGGTAGTTGCCTTCAATGTCCTTCTTGTTGGCTTCGAATTCAGCAAATGGCCAGCCGCCGACGACGAGCGTCAGGTCGTCGTCGGTGGGCCACGCGGCGAATCCGCGGTAGGGGCGGACGAAGATCTCGAAGCGATTATCCATCGGCAGCCCGCTGTAGTAGGTGTAGTAACTGCTCAGCAATCGTGGCTTGTCGTGGTACTGATCGGGCCGCACGGACCGCGCGACGGGGGAGTGCCAACCATCTGCCCCGACGACCACGCGGGCGTGCTCGGTGACGGTGGGACCGTTGCGGCTGTGCCCGCGAACACCGGCCACGCGAGAACCGGTCACGCGATCGTCGGCGAATACGACATCGGAGACGGTGAAGCCTTCGCGTACTTCGGCTCCCGCCTCGGATGCTGCGTCCACGAGCAGCTTGTCCAGCACCGTCCGTCGGGGACCGTACGCGGCTGGGGTGTCGTTGGTTCCTGGCGTTCCGCAGATCGTGAACGGCCCGAAGTCGAACGAGTAGGTGGTGATGGGCGGGCATCCCGTCGCCGTGAGCCGGTCGAGCAGGCCCCACCTCCGCAGCGCCGCCACGCCCGGCGGGTGCACGAGATGCGTGGAGATCGTGTCGCTGGGAAATGTCGCCCGGTCGACCACAAGGACGCGGTAACCAGCCCTGGCCAGCAGCATTGAGGTGGGAGACCCCGCGCAGCGCGCGCCCACCACGATGGCGTCGTAACGGTTCCCGGTCATGTCCGGCCCTTCGTGAGGTGCTGGCAGATGGGTGGTCACGCATGTGGGCGTCTGCCCTGCACCGAATAGATCGCACACGACGAGGCTTTGAAGCCGGGATCTGCGAGGAGCCTTCGTAGATCCGCGAGCTGCTGGTCAGTCATGCCCGCGTCGATGAATCGGTCCCGCAGGTGGAAGGTGTGGTGGATCAGCAGGCGCACGCCGGCCGATCCGGCATGCCACAGCTCGAGACGAGGTTGCGGGTCGATGCCGACCAGCCCGGCGTCGTGCATCGCCTGGGCGACATGCTGCCCCCAGGTTCCATCGGTACCTGCCGTGTCGAACAGCCTGGCCTTGGCCGCCAAGAACGTCTCGTACAGCTGTCGATCCCGTGGATCCGGCATGAGCAGGGCAGGCCCGTAGCTGATGTCGAATTCGTCGAGCTGCAACCACCCGCCCGGCCGCAGCGCGCGGACCAGCCGGTCCAGCACCGCGCACCGCTGCGGAAGGTTCCGCAAGACCATCCGCGCATAGACCAGGTCGAACGCGGACTCGGGCAGCGGATCGCAGACGATGTCGTGTTGGATCACCTCCAACCCGGCCCGTGCGGGAATGTGGCCGGGCTTGATGTCGGTGGCGAGCACCCTGCCCGACGGCGCAACCCGTTCCGCCAGCCAGGTGGCCACGCTGCCGTCACCCGCGCCGATCTCCAGACAGTGCCATCCGTCGGCCACACCCGTCTGGACAAGCCGTGCGGTCGTCATGGGGTCGAGCATCTCGGCGAGGCATCGATGCTGGTCTTGGGAATGGACGCTGCCGTTGTCGAACACGTACCCGAGTTCGTCCGGCCTGCTGGCTGGGCCGCTCACCGCGGTGGCAGGGCCTTGTCGGTCGTCTACCGAGGCATGCCGAAGGGGGAGCATGAGCGAATGTCACTGTCCGTAAGGTCTAAGGAAGGACTGTTGCAGTGTGCAGAGGTGCCATAGAGCGCAACTTCTGGTCCAGAGTTGCCGTCTACGGCACACTGCCAGTGTTTCAACTATCAGTGGCCAATCGGACGTTATCGACATCTTTTCCCGCGGGCATCACGCTGACTGTACCGGTTTTGACTACCTCATGATGAACCGGCCTGGTACTTTCAGTGCTGCCTCCTGTCGGGTGATGACTCGTCCGCGCCGGTTTCCAAACCAAAGATGTTAGCCGGGATACGGGTTGAAGCAGCCAGATCACCGCCACGTAAGGAAAAGCGACCCTGGCGGGGGTGGTGCGACGGGAGAACAGTACTGAAAGTACTAGATCGGTCCCATGTGAAATAGTCAAATTCGGTACGGCGACGGTGATGCTGCGCCGAAAAGAATGCTGATAGTTTCCAATTGGTCGCTGACAGTCAAATGCTGTGTGATCGAAAGCCATTGACCTGCACAGCGCTGGAGCGTACCGGTAACAGTGAACGAGCCAACGAGGAGGTAAATCGTGGACAAGCTGCGGCTTGACCTGGGTACTCTGGAAGTCGAACGTCTCGACATCGCCGTGGCCGGCCTGAACGGCGGTCTGGAGACATTCGGAATGGGCCATGCATCAACCGAGCTGGGTCAGTCCTGTGAGGGTGCCTGCGGTGCGGGCACGTGTGCGTGCACTGACAGCGAAGACGGTGCCAGCTGTAACGACACTGAGTGTGACTGCGACGAGTAAGTCGCACCATTCAGTGGCCTTCGGGTCGGTAGCTGATCGGCTGTCCGCACGGAGGTAGGACCGGGTGGGGAGCAGTGTTGCGCTTTGAACGTTACGTTGCTCCCCACCCGCAGCGCGGTTCCAGGAGGCTGCGCGGTTCCGGAATCCGCGATAGCGGGTAGTACCAAGGGTACTGAATCAGCCTATTGCGACGTGGTTCAGATCGGTACTTCAAGGGTGGCGATCGTTGCGGACGATGCTGGTAATGTCCGATTAGTCATTGACCGTCCGCGTTGATTGCGACAGTCTATCGGCCTGGGGATCTCGGTGCGGACTGTTGTTTTTTGTGGCCACTGCCGCGCAGTGGCCAACTGTAGGGCGCGGATTGGGTAATAGTGGGTAGGGAGTAGTCAGATTGACGACGATGGGGGAGTCGTGAGACCCAAGCTGCGCGGTGACACAAAATATGTCCCGACGCCTGACGGTATATATCTCCAGAACAACCGCCGGGTGCTGAGGATCCCTGGTAAGCAGGTGTATCAGTGGGTCGACCGGTTGGCTCCGCACCTTGACGGGAACCGCAGCCTGACCGAGCTGACCGGCGGGTTGTCAGCTGATCGGGCGGAGATGGTGGACCAGCTGGTCGAGATGTTGGCGACGGCCGGGTTCGTCAAGGACGTCGAAGCTGATTGTTCGCACACGCTCAGCCCTGTCGAGATCGACGCCTTCGCCCCAGAGATCGCGTTTATCGACTACTTCTGCGACTCTGCCGCGGCGCGTTTCCAGGAGTTCCGCCACACCCGGGTTGCTGCGGTCGGGTCCGGTCAGACCTTGACCGCGTTGGTGGCGGCCAACCTGGCTGTGGGGCTGCGCAACGTCGAGGTGCTGGTCACCAGTGAGTGCCTGACTGACCTTGATCGCTGTCGCCGGCATCTCGAGACGGCGCGCCAGCGCGATGGTGCTCAGACGTTGACTGTGCAGACGGTGCCGGGGCGGGACGGTGACGAGAAGGCCATCCGAGCGGCGTTAGGGCCGTTCGACGCGGTCGTGCACGTTTCGGACCGGCCGATGCTGGCCCGAGCCGCGATGCTGGACCGGGTCTGCCGGGCGCAGGGCAAGGTGTTGGTCCAAGCGGTGGTCGTGGGCGATCAGGCCTGGATCGGTCCGCTGACCGGCCCTGACGACGAGCAGGCGCAGGGATGGGAGAGCGTCTGGCGACGGCTGCAAGCCACCCGTACTGGTCCGGCGGCCGGGCGCGGCAAATTCGCGTTCACCGATGATCCCACCGCGGCGGTCAGCCAGTACTTGACCGCGCCGACGGCGGCGCTGGTGGCCAACCACGCAAGCTTCGAGGTGTTCAAGCATCTGGCCGGGATTCCGGTGGCTGAGACGCGGGGGCAGCTGCTGCGGGTGGACCTGGAAACCTTGCGCACGACAGCGCACCGGTTCCGGCCGCACCCGGCCTGCTTGCCGGTGGCACAACTCGCCGCGTCGAGCCCAGCAGCGCTGGCGCGGACCGTCGACCGGTTGGCCGGGAGCGAGCCAACCGACGAGCAGCTCTTCTCCCGCCAGGTGCGCGAGTGCTTCGATAGCGAGCTGGGGCTGTTCACCGACATCGACGAGGGTGATCTCCAGCAGCTGCCGCTGAACGTCTGCCGGGTCACGCTCTCCAACCCGGCGCTGCTGGCCGAACCTGACGGGCCGCTCACCGCCGTCGGCGTCGGCACCGATTCAGGCATGGCGCGCCGGCGGGCCGCCCAACGCGCCTGCGAGCTGTACGCGGCCAGCGTCGTGGACCAGCGGCGGCTTGTCGGTGACAATGGCCGGGACCTTCGGGTGTGGGGTTATGACCTGGCCGAACAACAGCCCAGATTGGTCGCGGCGGCGGCGGTCTTTCCCGCGCTGCGTGGCGTGGTGCCGTCACTGGACAGCGCCCCATGGCTGGCGTCGGGGTTCAGCTGGGCACAGGCGGTCGCCACCGCGCTGGCATCGGTGTGCCAGCAGCTGACCGTGGCCGAATTGGACCTCGACGGCGAGCCGTTCCCACTGGTCGATCTCGACGCCGGATTACTTGACGAGCAAGGTGCCCGCTACGTGCAGATCCTGCGCACCTGGGGGGTTCCGGTAGCGGTGTACGAGATTACTGGGACGCTTCAGATTCCCAGCTTCGCGTTCTGTGTCGGCAACCAGGCGGTGGCATACCGAACCAGCGCCGACGCAGGCGACGCCCTGCGCTGCGGGCTGGAGCAGACCGTGGCGTATGAGCAGGCGCGGGCCAACCGTCAGCCCGACTATGCGCCTCCCCACGTTGCTGACCTGCCGCATCGGGCCCGCGACACGGCGCCGATCCCGCCCCAATCGGGAGTGTCGCAGCCAAGCAGCTCGGGTGACTGGCTGCACCAGCAACACCGGCTGTGTGACGCCTTGATGCGCCAAGGTCACCGGGTCGTGGTCGTTCCCCTTGACCACGACCCGGCCGTCACCGACGTCCTGCCCTACATCGCCAACCTGGTCGTGGAGCCGAGGTAACCACATGACGACGGTATCTATCGCACCCGAGCTAGCGGACCCCACACGGGCGGGCACTGTCGGGCTGGCCGGTCAGGGTCTGGTGCACATGACGCTGGCCCGGCGGTTGGCGGGCACCTGCCTGGTCCTGCCTCTCGACCTGTCGCTGGACCTGGCCCCGGACCCACCTACCGCCGGTGCGCCAGCTCACCCCGGCCTGGACGGCTGCGGTGTCGCCGTGCTCGCCAGCGATGGGTGGGATCCCGACCTGTACCGCAGGTTCAACGCCGAGTGCCGGGCGCGAGCGGTCCCGTGGCTGCCCGTCTCCATCGAGGGCGGGCATGCCGTCATCGGCCCGTGCACACTGCCCGGCCAGACCGGCTGCGCGGGGTGCGCCCAGACCCGCCGGCACGCCACCCGCCAGGATGCCAAAGAGTTCTCCCAGCTGGCCGAGCGGTTCGCCGCTGAGCTCGCCGCTCCGTCCGGGTCGTGGCTGACCACGTGTGGCGCCGAGCTGATCGCGGCACTCGTCGCCGCCGAGCTGGCGTGCATCACGGCCGGCCCGCAGCGAGCGCGGACGCGCAATGCCCTGCTGCGCCTGGACCTGGCCACGCTGGTGGCCACCGTGCACCCGTTCCTCCCGGACCCGTGGTGTGCGGCCTGCGGTGACCTGCCCGAGGACACCGAACAGGCCGCCCAGATCGTGATCAGGCCACAGCCCAAGGCCTCGCCGGCGGGCTACCGCATCCGGCCGCTGTCGGGCACCGGGGACCGGGACCGCCTGCTCACCCGGTACGTCGACGCCCAGGGCGGGGTCCTGCCCAGCCTGACCAGAACCGGCGACTCGATGTTCCCGGGCGCCCGGGCGCCCATCGGGTTGCGCCAGTCGTCCCACCGATCGAACGGCTCCGGCCGCACGCTGAACGTCATCTCAGCCGAGATCACCGCCATCACCGAGGCGATTGAGCGCTATGGCGGGCTGGCCCCCTGCGGCAAGCGCACCGTGGTCCGGGCAAGCTATGACGAGCTGGGGGACAAGGCGCTGGATCCGATCAGGCTGGGTCTGCACTCCGAGGCGCAGTACGCCCTGCCCCACTTCCGCTACCAGCGTTATCGCCACGATCTGACGCTGAACTGGGTATGGGCCTACTCGTTCGCGCAGCAGCGCCCGCTGCTCGTTCCCGAGCGCTACGCCTATTACGGGCTGCGCCACTGGGAGCCGGCCGGCCGAGCGTTCGTGTCCGAGAACTCCAACGGGTGCGCGCTGGGTGGCTGCCTGGAGGAGGCGATCCTGTACGGCCTGTTGGAGGTAGCTGAGCGCGACGCCTTCCTGCTGACCTGGTATGCGCAGCTGCCGGTGCCCCGGATCGAGGTGGCGTCGCTGCGTGGCCGCACCACAGCGTTGATCATCGAGCGGATCGAGCACACCACCGGGCACACGATCCACATCTTCAACACCACGATGGAGCACCGGATCCCGTGTGTGTGGGTGATGGCGGTCGACGAGCGGGATCGGGAAGGCCAGCCCAAGGTGGCGTGCGCTGCGGGCGCGCATCTGGACCCGGAGCGGGCGCTGGAGGGGGCGCTGCTGGAGCTGGCCCGGCAGTTGCAGCATGCCCCGCGCGGGTATCGGGACGACCGCGACCGGATCCTGGCGATGGTCGCTGACCCCGGCAACGTCCGTGCGATGGCCGATCACGCGCCGTTGTACTACGCGCCAGAGGTGTTCGAGCGACTGGCGTTCCTGTTCCACACGCCTCGGAGGCAGACGTTCACCGAGGCGTTTCGCGACCAGTACGTACCCAGCGAGGACCTGTCCGCCGACCTGCGCGAGGCGATCGGGCGCTACCTGGACATCGGGCTGGATGTCATCGTCGTCGACCAGACCGGTCCGGAGCACGCGCTGGAGCAGTTCGCCTGCGTCAAGGTCATCGTGCCCGGCGCCGTACCGATGGTCTTCGGCTACGACACCCGACGTATCCATGGTCTCGAGCGGCTCTACCGCGTCGGCTACGAGCTGGGTTACCACCCGCAGCCGTTGACCGATGCCGAGCTCAACCCGCACCCGCACCCGTTCCCATGAGCCGCATGACGGTGGAGGTGGCATGAGACTCGCGCTCGTGGCGGCTGGTACCGACCGCTGGCACCGGGTACGTCCGGTACCGAGCTTCGTCGTGCGGGTCGCGGGATTGCCGATGGAGGTGCTGCGTCGCTTGCGCTGCGAGGCGACCATCGGCGCGGTCGACGAGCTGGTGGGCCTCCAGGACCGGCTGCGCGTCGAGGGCGAGCAGCTGTCGGAGGCGTTGTACGACGTCATCGGCGGGGTGGACGCTCCGGCCGTGCGCGGCCGTCTGATCGCGCTGCGACGCTGCGTGTTCCAGGCGCGGCCACCGAAACCAGTCATCCTCGACGACGGCGTGTGGGCGGTGCTGCCCGCCGATCTCGCCTCGAGGATCGCCGCGTGGGAGTGGCGCCTGGCGCAGCGGGATGCGCTGCGCGCTCGTGCCGAAGCCACCCTGGAGGCCGAGTCTGCCGACCAGCGGTTGACGCTGGCCGACGTCGCCCGTGACGACTGGTTCCAGCAGGGCTTGGTGCTGGCCAGCCCGGATCTGTACGCCGAGCTCGTCAAGTGGCTAGCTGCCGGCCCTGGGGCGCGGCCGGACGAGGCGCTCGAGGCCAGCCTGGCGAAATACCTGGGCCGAGCGGCCGCGAAGACCACCCCGTACAGCACCTTCACCAGCGTCGCCGAGGGCCGCTGGACGCCTGCTGGACCCCACCCGGTGCGTTGCACCGGTGCCTGGACCCGCCGCAGCGTGGTCGAGCCGGCCGTGCGGATCGTCCTGCAGTTGCGCCGCGAACTGGCGTCCTGGCCGGAGATCAAGCCGCACGTGCGGCTGCGTATCACCCCCAGCGTCCTCAACCCCAGCATGGCGCAGGACGGTGCGATGCTGCGGTTCCTCTCGCGCCCCAGCAGCGTCGTTCATCAGGGCAGTAGCGAGGCGGTGGTCGAGGTGGCCGTGACGCCTACCCTGCGGCGGGTACTGGAGGTGATCCGCGCCGCACCCGACCCCCGCTACGCCCACGTCGCCGCGGCGCTCGTCGCGCTGGATCCGACGTCGGGCACTGCTGAGGTCGCCGCCTACCTCGACCATCTGGTCGACATGGGATTGCTGGAGGCGCAGCTGGACGTCGCCGACCAGTCGTTGGACCATCTCGGCGCGCTGTCCGGCGTGCTGGCGGGCTGCACCGGGCACCGCGTCGACGCGGTCCGCGCGCTGCTGGAGCGCTGGCGCGCGCAGCTGGCCGACCTCACCGACAGCACAGGCTGCAGCCGGGCACCGCAACGGTTCACCTCCATCGGTGCCGCTGACGACACGCTGCAGGCGTTGTACGCGCAGCTGGGCTGGACCCGTAAGGGCATCGGAGTCCCGGCTGAGAACCCCGTCGTTAAGAACACGGTCTTCGAGGACACCGTCGTGGCAGGGTTGGACTACCGCTTCGCGCTGCCCGACTGGGCCGGCGTGCTCGACGACCTGCGCCTGCTGGCGGGGCTGAGTGGCCTGTACGACCGGTTCCTGCCGCCACGCCTGGCGCTGGCGGCCTTCTTCGCCGATCGCTACGGGCCTGGCTCGACGGTCGACTTCCTCCAGTGGTGTCGCGCGGTGGGCGACGAGAGGCGCCGGCCCGGCGCAGACCTCGACATGATCCTTGTCCAGCCGTTGCTGGTGACTACCGGCGGTCTGGACACGCTGGATCGGATCAAGCAACTGCGACGGCAGATCGCCGCGCACGTGCGTAGGGCACCGGTCGACCAGGCCGGGATCGGCCGGCTCGACCGAAGTGCGCTGTCCCACCTCGTCGCTGCGCTACCGGAATTCGTGCAACCCCGTGATTCGGTCGCGTTCTACGGCCAGCCGATGATCAGGAACGGAACGCCGTACTTCGTCCTGAACAACACTGATGCCGGTTTCCGGCGCGCGCACGCCCGCATGCAAAGGTTCATCGCAAGAGCACACGGCCCCGCTCTCTGGGCGCACCCCACACCAGAGCTGCCTGCAGGCAACGGGGTGGTGTACGCGGACGTCGCCACGATCGGCAGCTCGAACCTGAACCTGTGCCTGTCGCCGGCTCCCTACGAGATCACCTATCCCGGCAGTGTGAGCAACCGTCCGGCAGCCGAGCAGATCCCCCTCGGCGATCTGGACGTCGTCCACCACTCGACTACTGACCAGCTGCGGCTGGTCTGGCGCTCCCGGGGAGAGCAGGTCGTCCCCCTGCACCTCGGCACCCTGGTCGACTGGGCGCTGCCGCGGACCTACCGGCTGTTGATGCAGGCGTTCGGCGTGTCGACGTTCTGCGGGCTCCCGCAACGGCTGTCGGGGTTGTCCTTCCTGACGCATAGCCAGGGGGTACGGCGGGTTCCCCGGCTGTGTCTGGGCAATGTCGTCATCACTCGCGCGACCTGGGTGGTCGGTTGCGGCGATGCCCCGCTGCGCGAGAAGGGCGAGTCGGCGCTGTCACATCTGATCAGGGTGACGCGCTGGCTGGCCGAGCACGGCATCCCCCGGCAGTGCTTCGTCCGGACTATCCCCGCCGGCGGCGCACCGATCAACCTGGGCAAGAACCGCAAGCCCTGCTACGTCGACTTCTCCAACCAGGTCTTTCTCCGCGTGTTCGCGCAGATCGCCGCCCGGCCCGATCTGATGCTCGTCTTCCAGGAGGTCCTGCCAACCGATGATGACCTGCTCGTCACCGATGGGAATGCCGGCTATGCCAGCGAGTGCGTCTTCGAGCTCGACCGCTGATCACTCCCGTGCCGTTGCGGCGCGCTGTACCGTCCCCAGCCGCTGGGTCAGCGTCCACCTGTATTACCAAGGCGCGCTCAACGACCTGCTGTGCTCGGCCGTCCGCCCGCTCGTCGGCGAGCTGGCTGCTGCCGGCCTGATCGACGGGTTCTTTTTCATCCGGTACTGGCAGGGCGGCCCGCACGTCCGACTCCGCGTCCTGCTGCGTGACCAGGTGCAAGCTCGACCGGTCGAACGCTTGATCGAGGTGCGCATCGGCCGGTTCTTCGCCCGCTGCCCGTCACAGACAGTTGTCCGTTCCGAGGATTACCTGCACACCGCCGGTCGGCTCGCACAGCACGAATTCGGTCCGGGCGGTCCCACGGTTGACAGGAATACCGTCGAGCCGCTGCAACCGAACAACACCCTGCGCTACGTGGCCTACGTCCCGGAAGGGGATCGTTTGGGTGGCCCGGCGGGGGTGGCGGCGTTCGAGCCGCACTTCATGGACTCCGCCACGCTCGCTCTTGAGTTGATCGCCGCCAACCCCAGCGAGCAGCGGCGCACCGGCCGGGCGTTGGCGATGATGCTGCTCGGCGCCGCGGTGGTCCTGCCCGACCTCAGGCGGCTTGCGCGGTACTTCCGGTACAGCTACCGCGACTGGGCCGCCCGGCACGCCGGTGGCGACCGCACCCGGGCCGCGCGCTACGAGACGGGATGGCAACAGTCCTACGACCGGCAGCGCGCGCAGCTGGGCGACCTCGCCCGGCGGCTGCTGGACGAGGCGCGGCCAGGCGCGGGCAATCATCTGGACGCGGTCAGCGCGCGGTGGGTGGCGTCGGTCTCTTCCCTGCGGAACCGGCTCACCGACCAGCGGTTTGCCCTCGAGCCGCTGCTGTTCCAGTGCCTGCACAAGCACAACAACCGGCTCGGAATCAAGGTAGCCGAAGAGACCTACCTGCTGTTCCTGCTGCAACGCACGCTCACCGAGATCGCCGGGGGAAAGGACCCACGATGAACGACGAGGCCAGCTGGCACAACGTCGGTGTCTATTACTACGACGATGCGCGTCGAGACGACCTGATCTTGGATTGTGTCCGCCCGCTGTTCGCGAGCCTTGCTCCCCGGCCGAGTTTCTTCGTCCGCCACTGGCTGCGCGGCCCGCACCTGCGGCTGCGGTTCCACACCACTGCTGATGATGTTGACCGGGTCGTGATTCCGGCTGTCGCCGACCAGGTGGGTGGCTGGCTGGCCACGCATCCGTCAACGGCGCATCTGGACGAGACTGCGCTGCTGGTGACGCACGAGCAGCTCGCCAAGCGGGAGCACGAGCCGGGGCCGCTGTCCCCGTTCTATCCGGACAACTCGATCCAGTACCTGCCCTGCGACCGCCGGATCGAGGTGTTGGGCAGCGAAGCCGCCGCCAGTCTGGTGGAGGGTTTCTACGTCGATACCACCGAGGCGACGTTTGCCATGCTCGACCGCATTCGTGGCGGCACCTCCCGGCTGAACCTGGCGCTTGACCTGATGTGGGCGACCGCTCACTCCGCCGGATCGGTCACGCGGGGGTACGTCTCGTACCGGGCCCACTCCGAGGCCAGGATCATGACCGCACCGGATCCGGTTGCGCTGCGATCGTTTTTCGAGCAGCAGTACCGTGTCCGCGCGCCCGCGCTCGTTGAACGTCTCCAACACGTGCTCGACACCGTGGACGGCGCAGGCGGTGATGTCCCGTTCGTCCGTGAGTGGGTTCGAACCGTGAACCGTTTGTACAGACGCTCTGCGCAGCTGATCAATGATGGTGCCATCACCTTGTCCGTGCCTGAGCCTGGCGTGTGGTTCTACGACGAGGTGACCGCGCACAGCGCTTTTCACCGGGCGTTGTCGAGCAATCCGGCGCATCTGGAGATGATGCGGACGAGTGCGCGGTTCCACACCTGGCGGATCATTGTCAACTGTTGTTATCTGCATTTGACGCGTTTGGGTATTCGGCCGTTTGAGCGGTCGTTGCTCGGCTTTTTGGTTTCTGAGGCCGTCGAGGAGCACTTCGGTGTCTCGGCCGTCGAGCTGGTCACCGCGTCATGAGCCGCGACAGCGTCGGCCGGGAGTACGTGCGTGTCGGCGAGAGCCGTCCGATACCGAAGACGGTCGACTGGGACAATGCCCCCAGCCTGTTCAAGCTGTACCGCGGCTGCCCGAAGGTCCCGCTGGATGGTCCGGCCAACGATCACGCGAAGAGCGCGCTGAACCAGTTTCTCCGTGACGTCTACGGGCTGACCCGGCAACGGTGGACCGCGCCGGGCGAGGTGACCCCAAGGGGGCGCCGCCGCGCTGCCGCCCGCGCGAAACCCTCCGCGTCAAACACGTTGCGTCCAGTCCCGGCCGGAGGCGCCCGGTACCCGTGCGAGCTCTACCTGCTCGCCGGCCCGGACCAGCCCGTCGCGCCGGGTGCGTACCACTATGACCCCGCTCATCACTGTCTCGATGTGCTCCGCGACGGAGCACCAGAGGCCGGGCTGAGCCTGCTGATCACCGTCGCGTTCTGGAAGAACGTGTTCAAGTACGGCGAGTTCAGTTACCGGTTGCACAGCCTGGACGCCGGTGTCGTGGTCGGTCAGAGCCTCGTGGTCGCCTCCCGGCACGCTCTTGACCCGACGGTGCACTTCCAGTTCTCCGACGCAGCGTTGGATAGTCTCCTGGGGCTGGATCCCGCCTACGAGAGCGTCTACGCCGTGATCACGCTCGGTTCGGCGCCTGTTATTGACCCGGCGCCTTGCGCTGCGGACGGCCTCGCCGGCCAGCCGATTGCGCCGCACCCGAAGTCGATCGGGATGTATCCGCTGCCCGCCAAGCTCCACGAGGCTGCCATGCACCAGGGTGGCGGCCCGTGGCCCAAAGGCGACAGCCCGTCTCCTGTCCTGGCCGAGGCGCCCAGGTCAATCCATTCAGTGCCGTTGCCCGCAGCATCGCTGGATCTGCTCGAGGGGCTGGATCGCCGCCGCTCCTCCAAGGGGTATTTCAGCCCAGGCACCATGACTCGTCATCAGCTGTCCGCGCTGCTCTCGGGCAGCATGCGAGGCTATCCGAGCGATCTGGGAGACGACGAGTCCGCGATTCGGCACACCATGCTGTGCTGCGCCGTCCACAACGTCGACGGCATCGATTCCGGTGTCTACTACTACGACCCCGCCCAGCACGCGCTCGAACAGGTCCGGGTGGGTGACGTCCGCGCCGAGCTGCAAGCGTCGATCACCTCGCTGATGTTCAACCTGTTCCAGATCAACCTCTGTTTCTTCCCGGTCGCCCACTACCAGCCCAGGCTGGCCGCCTACGGTGACCGCTGGTACCGCGTGCAGAACATGGAGGCCGGGATCATCGTGCAGCGCCTCTACCTGGCGGCGGCCGCACTCGGGCTCGGCTGCCACACCCAGCTGGGCTTTCACGTCGAGACGGTCAATGAGCTGCTCGGCTTAAGCGAAACTCCACTCACCAGCTTGATCCAAGTACTGATCGCTCCCAGTCACGACCCGGGCATTTTCTACGACTACCAGCTCTAAAGCCCGATTAGTCCGGCCGCAGTGCGTCAAACCGACGCCGCGTGCGTCCATGCCCCTGCACAGTAATCACCATCCTGCTAGGTTCTCCCCGCTGACGCTGCCGTGCTCGCTCACTCTGCGTCACCGACTCTGCAGGAGGTATTTGTGCGCACTGTCGCTAAGGTCGTCGCCGCCCTTGCCGCGACCTTCTACCTGGTGTTCGGTGTCTGGGCGTTCGTTGCGCCGGCGTCGTTCGCCGAGAACATCGCGAGCTACCCGCCGTATAACGAGCATCTCGTGCACGACGGGGGCGCATTCACGATTGGGCTCGGTGTAGCGGCGCTGGCTGGTCTGGTGCTGTCCGATGCGCTGACCGCGGTGCTCGCCGGGGTGGCCGCCGGCTCGCTTTTACACGGGGTGTCGCACATCGTGGACGACGGACTCGGCGGCCGATCGAGCGATCCGTGGGTGGTCAGCGCCATCGGTCTCGTCGTGCTGTGTGGGTTCGTGATCGCGGCCAGATTCGGGCGAGCAGGTACCCGCGGCCGATCGTCTGCGCGTTCCCGACCGCTGGCGGCGTCTTGGGTCGCCCCGTCCTCGTCATCGACAGAGTCGACAACTTATCTTGCGGGTTCCGGCGCAGGACACTAGGGCTTCCGGCCGACGCCTCCGATGATCATAGGGTGGGCGGGGTGGTGCGGGTCGGGGAAATCGGGGCTCGGCCGCCACGCGTTGCAGGCGACGAGACCCGGCTCGACCAGGTCGAGGCCGTCGAGGTACGGGAGCTGCTCGTCAAACGGGCGGAAGCACCGGGAGCCCATGCCGGTCTCGGCGAAGATCCGGTTGAGCTCGCGTGCTCGCGGGTCACCAGGGTCGGAGCAACTCGAGTGCATCAGGTACCCCCCTGAGGGAAGCCGAGCGCGGATGCGGACCGTGACTGATCCGCCTCAGTTGTTCCGGGTCTGTGAGGCAACCGATCAGCGCCCGCTTGGCCATGCGCTGACGGTCGGTGTCGGCAGTGGCCTGACCGGCGAGCTGCTGTGCTCATGCCAGTCCTGGGGTGCCGTGACACCAGGAGGGGCGCATCGGCCTGGTGTGCTTCGGCCGCCCGAGCCGGGTTTCTTCGAGGGTGATCCTCTTGGAAGCGGACAGGTTCCAACTGGCGGGCCGCAGCACTGTGCGGCCGTGCCGGATGCGCGGCAGGAACGGAAGGCTGCTGGCGGCTCCCCAGGCAAAGGGGGCGCAGGCGGCGGCCCGGGCCGTGGTGATCTCGCAGAGAAACCGCGCCAGCGGATGAGTTGCGCGGCGGAACTCGACGGCGTTCATCATTATGGGTTCGACTCTGTGTCCCTGTGACAGGGAGACCAGGAACAGGCGGTGAGCGTCGCCGCTGAGGGCCAGATCGTCTACGGGGATCTGCGCAATTCCCTCAGGCCGATGTTCACCGATAGGGATCGGCGGGAAGACCGCAGGCGTCCGGGCGAGGTTCCCGGTCTGCGGAGACAAAGGTGGGCAGGACACCTGTGCGAATAGCGATCCGGGGGTGAGCGTGGCCAGGCCGGTGAACGCTTGGACCATTCGGCCACGATCCTCGGAATCAAAAAGGTGAAGAAATCTCCCTGTCGTCGTTCCGGTTTGCCGTGCCGCACTGACGACGACCAGGGTGAACTCTCCCCGGTTGAGCGCATCCGTCGTCGGTGCGTGCAGACTGAACCGCAGCTCGGTGTGCGGGGGGACCTGGGGTGGCCGAGTTTCGGTGGACTCGGGTGCCAGTTCCGACAGCGCGTGCTCGTCGAGGACCACCTCGTCGCTGCCGTCCAGCGCGGCCTGCTGGGCCAGGCGCAGGAGGGTGCGATCCCGGGCCAGCAGGGGCGGATCGGATTGCTTCATCAGCGAGTCCCGGTAGCCGGCGGGATAGCCCAGCCCGGTGTCGGCGTCCACGACCTGGCGGATCGGGATCACCGCACCGGATCCATACCGGTCGAGGAATCGCGTGTGCCAGGCCTGCCAGGAGGGGTTGCCGAACCGGTGAGGCGTCAGCCGCACCAGCATGGATGCGGCGATCTCGGCCTCGCGAGCGACGGCCTGCGGCAGCACCACCGAGCAGTCGACCCGCAGATCCACCGCGAGGGACGGTTCGGGACGATCACAGATGGCCGACATCCGCTGCGACACCGATAGACGAAGAGCGCGGCGGACCCCGGGTGAGGCCGCCTGATCGTGCCGGGACAGCTGGCCGCTGATCGCGCGCAACTCCCCCACCATGGACAACGGCGCAGCATCGGCTCCGATGGTGATCAACTGATCGATGACGTAGCCAATCGGATCAGTGACATTCATCGGCGGATGCAGGCTGGTGACGAGAATATGGCACGCCACCAGCTCAGTCAGCATCTCCTCGATCTTCGCCAGCGGTCTTCCGGGAAGCTCGGCGGCCAGCTTGCCGATCAGCTCGCCAATGGTAATGGGGGTCTGCGCGGCCCGAATCACGGCCTGAACCGCCCTGGTATGCCGGACCGACACATCGGCCGGTCGGGCCCCAACACCGGGACCCTGTTGGCAGGGAACTACCAGCCGGTCTCCCCGCACGAAGCCCAGGTTGTTCGCCACGACAGGCAGGCTTCTCAGCACGTCAGGCCGCGCCTCAAGCTGTGTGACCACCTCCGCGAGCCACGCAGCATCAGGGCGTGCCACGGCACGATGCCGCTCACCCCACCGGACGCTGGCTTCGGACCCGAAGCGCAACGGAGCCACCCCGGCAAAGAACCCAAACGGCGTGGCCCGGCTGGTCATCCGCAGCAGGTACCGGATCACCGACTCCACCACCCGCCGTACCCGACGCGGTTGCTGAGCTTGCCCGCCGCACACGTCGCCGACGCGGCGTGCCAACACCGGACTGGCGACCTCGATCGCCTCAACGAGCGCTTCCTGCTGCCACACCCGCCGCAACCAGCTCCGCCACTCGCGCAGGTGCTCCGGGGTGTCGCCGGTCAGATCCGGCCAGGGCGGCACGTCCAGGCCACCGCCGAGGGCGGCCACTCGGATGACGGCCGCATCAACGCATCGGAACTGAGCGGCCATCGTCCCTCTTTCCCATGTCGCAACCGGCTGGTTTGGACCCGCCTGAGTGTCACGCACGGCGAACTAGCAGCCTCTGGTGTCTTTGCACTCATCGTCGGTGCAGTCGCCCGAATCGCCCCCGGCGACGTCCAGGCCCGACTCGATGAATCTCACGTCGAGGTCCAGCTCGTCGTCAGGGATGGAGGGCGTGGTGGCATCCATCGGGGGATCCCTTCCTTGGCAGGGTTGGGTGCTACCTGGGGTGGTCCAGCCAGGAGATCACGATCCGGGTGTGTCGTCTGTCGATCACGAGCCCGGTCGGAAGGTCGGCGTCGGGGGTGTCGGCCGGGTGCACTGTCAGGCGCGGCCCAGGACCATGGCGGTGGTCCCGGTCCCAGATCCGGATCTGGTCGGCGAACCGGTCCGCGGCCTCGGCCGCGTTCGGGCCGTGGGCGTAGGCACCGAGCTCTCTCCTGGTCGCCTCGGCGTCCACCGGTCTCAGCTTGGCACGGTAGGCAAGGCTGCGCCCCTCGACCAACGTGGGAATGGCCATGGGCCAGGTCGGGGACATCAGCCCGCGATCGACAGCGTCCTGGGTCGCCGAGAGAAGACAGAAGCCCGGCAGCCTGGCCACCCACAGGTCCAAGTCACTGAAACTTTCCCTCCTGCGGATCGTGACGCCAGACCAGGCCTGCGCCCTCGGAGTCGACAACACCTCGCCCAGCGCCGCGGTCTCGACCTGCTGCCCCGCGTCCAGACACAGGCTGACCTCATCGCCGTGCAGGGGAATCGACCGACCCCGGTGTTCGCCGAGACCCTGCATCGGGACGAACCCACAGGGCTGGGGGTCACGACCGGTCAGGTATCCGCCGGCGTGTTCCAATACCCACGACCGGCCCAGCCCCTTGGTCCGCAGCGGAACCACCAGCCGCCCGCCTTCGGCGAGTTGTTCCACCCACGCGGGGGGGATGTCCCGCGTGCCAGCGGTGACGATGATCCGATCGAACGGGCCGTACTCCGCCGCGCCGAACTCCCCGTCCCCGCAGAGGACGTGCACATCGCGATAGCCCGCCGTCGCCAGGCACGCACGAGCGCGGTCGGCGATCGCCTGGTCAATGTCGAGCGTGGTCACCGACCCATCCGGCCCGACCAGCTCCCGAAGCAGCGCGGCGTTGTACCCACCGGACCCGATCTCCAAAACCCGCTGCTCTGGCACCACCTGAAGTTGACCCAGCATCCTGGACTGCAACCACGGCGCGGAGACCGAGCTGATGGAGTTGCCGCTTTCGGTGCGCTTGGTGACAATGGCGCGATCGGCGTATGCCGTCTTCAGGGGCACCTCCGGCGCGAACAGGTGCCGGGGCACGGTCCGCAGCGCGGCCTCGACCTCGCGCGGCGGGCCCAGGCCCAGCCACTCGCTCACGATGAGCTCATCGACCATGGCGTCACGCAGCTGGTCGGCGTCCTGATCCGAGTGCACGCCCTCACAGGTGATGTGGGTAGTCACCGGGCGGAGTTTAATCGTGGTATCGGTTGGATCGGTGGTCACTTCAGCCACGGGATAATTACCCTTCCCCTTCCTTGGACGTTGTGGTTCGCCGACCACTTCTCTGGTACGCGGTGTCGAGGCCTGCCGTGCTTCTGCTCACAGCGCAGACCGTGGCGCGGCGATGACCGCGGGTGTCTCTCAGGAGAGACACTCCCGATGGGCTATACGGGCAGACCGGCCCGTCGGGCCATGCCCCGTAGCTCCTGGTCCACCGGGGAGCCCCGGCGCGAGTGCCTGAGCAGCACGGCGAGGGTGTCGCGTCAGCATCGCGTTGACCCGCCGCTGCTGGCGAAGGGTTTTGGGGGCAGCGCTTGGTGAGGCACATTTCAACTCCTCATTGCACACATCTCACTCACCCCCATCCAGACAGAATTCACTCCACCCGAAACCGCATCCCTGCACGGCGATTGTGCACGTCGAGTTCACGACACGCTCGGACCGAATTTTAGGGACTTTCTTCTGATCGCATGAGGACGCCCTCGGCGCAACGGGTCTCGATGGTGCCGGCGCCGAATTGTTGGGTGTATAGCTGGGCGTAGAGGGCGCCGCGGTCTAGTAGCTGTGGGTGGGTGCCCTGTTCGACGAGCCGGCCGCGGTCGAGCACGAAGATCACGTCGGCGGCGAGGATCGTGGACAACCGGTGCGCGATCGCTACGGTGGTTCGTCCGGCCATGAGTGGAGTTAACGCTTGCTGGACAAGCCGTTCGTTGACCGTGTCGAGCGCTGAGGTGGCTTCGTCGAGGATAAGGATTTTCGGGTTTTTGAGGATGACGCGGGCGATCGCGAGCCGCTGTTTCTCGCCGCCTGACATGCGGTAGCCGCGTTCGCCGACGAGGGTGTCGTAGCCGTCGTCGAATTCGAGGATCCGGTCGTGGATGGCTGCGGCGCGCGCGGCGGCCTCGAGCTGGGCGTCGGTGGCGTGCGGGTCGCCGTAGCGCAGGTTGTCGCGGACCGTGGCATGGAACAGGTAGGTCTCTTGGGTGACCATGCCGATGGTTCGGGCGAGCGAGTGCAGGCGTAAGTGGCGCACGTCGTGGCCGTCGATGAGCACCGCACCGTTGGTGACGTCGTAGAGGCGGGGCAGCAGGTAGGACAGGGTGGTTTTGCCTGAGCCGCTGGAGCCGACGACAGCGGCGAGCTGGCCTGGTCTGATGTCGAGGGTGAGGTCGGCCAATGCCCAGCGGTGTGATGTGGTCCCGTTGGTGGCGGGGTAGCGGAATGAGACGTTGCGTAGGCTGATCGCGCCACGCACCTGGCCTGGTGATAGTTCCGTTGCGTCGGGCGGGTCGGCGATGTCGCGGGGCAGGTCGAGGTAGGCGAAGATCCGTTCGAACAGCGCGAGCGATGACTGTACCTGGGTGGATACGCGCAGCAGCGTACTGATGGGGAAGAACATCCGACTTTGTAAGCTCGTGAACGCTGCTAGCGTCCCTGCCGTGAGGGTGCTGTTCGTGCCGACCATGCCTGCGGCGAGATAGATGAGCGCGGGGGTTATCGAGAAGAATACGCCCACGGCTGCGAAGAAGGTTCGGCCGATCATCTGTTGGCGGATTTGCAGGTCGGCGAGCCTGGCGTTGTTTTCGCGGAAACGGGCGATTTCCTCAGGTTGGCGGCCGAAAGATTTCGAGAGGAGGACGCCGGAGACCGACAGCGTCTCTTGCGAGAGTGTGGACAGCTCCGCTTTTGTTTGTTGGGTGGATGAGGTGGCGGCGCGTCGCGCGCTGCCCACGCGGATCGTCAACCAGATGAATATAGGCATGAGCGCGAGCGAGAGCACGGTCAGTTGCCAGGAGAGTATGAACATGGCGACGACTGTGCTGGCCAGCGCCACGGTGTTCGACAGGATCGACGCGGCGGTTTCGGTGACGACGGACTGGACGCCGCCGATGTCGTTGGTGAGGCGGGACTGGACTTCGCCGGTCTTCGTCTCGGTGAAGAACCGCAAGGGCATGCGTTGCAGGTGAGCATAGAGATTGTTCCGCAGGTCCTGCATCACTCGTTGGCCAAGCACGTTGGCGAGGTAGCTCTGCGCGACACCGAGCACGCCCGCTATGATCGGGACCGCGATCATCACCCCGACGTACCAGAAGAGCAGCGGCAGGTTCGGGCAGCCCTGGCCACAGAACAGCGCGTTGTCGAACACCGGTTTGATGAGCAGTGGGCTCACCACACCAAGCCCGGCCGTTACGATCACGATCAGCGCCACAACCGACAGCCGGCGCCGGTACGACCGAAACAACACGATGACGCGGCGCATCGTCTGCGGAGGAAGACCGTTCTCAGTTGTGCTTAGACGTGCTTCCATCACGTCAGGCCATCAAACGGCGGTCAGGATGGTCATGGGAACTTGACGCCTGCTCGCAGGGCAGGTCTGTACGGCGGTTGACGCCGAGCTTGCGTAGAACGTTGGATGAATGATTCTTCACGGTTTGTGTGCTTATTCCCAGCTCCTTGGCGATGTGTGAGTTCGTGTAGCGTTTGAGCATGAATGAGAAGATCTGCCGCTCCCGGGGTGTCAGGCAAGCATGCTGGCGGAGGGTTTGCTGCCGGTTGGGGTCGGGCGTTCCCTCGCTGCCGATGAACCACACCCGCTTTCCTGCGTGGGTCGCTCGTATTGCTTCGAGCAGCCGGTCAGGCTCTTCGTCCTTGTGCACATAGCTGTCCGCGCCCGACAATTGGCACAAGAACAGATCTACCTCCGCATCGTTGTCGGTGTAGACCACGACACCGGGCGGGTCGGGTGCCGCCTTGATCTGACGGCACAGTTCCGTTCCGCTTTGTTGCCCTTTGAGAATAAAATCCAGAACCACGATATCGGGCTGCTCGGTCGCCACGATGCACGCGGCATCGTCCATGCTCTCTGCCACGCAGATGGTCAGAATGTCGTCTTCGGTGCGGAGCAGCGCTACGAGGCCCAAACGCATCACCGGGTGCCTGTCCACGACAAGAATTTTCATCCGAGGAACCTTATCGACTGTCAACCTTGCCCCATCCATATGACGTGGAAGCTGCCGTGGGCGCCGTACGGTCTCGCCATCGGCCAGACCGCTGGTTCGTATCCGAGAATGGCCACAAACCGGTATCCAGGAGTCAAAAGCCCCCGAAGTGTTCGCGGATGCCCTCGTAGAGGTCCCCGGTTTCGATGCTCAGCGCCTCGGTCATCTCACGATTTCCCTTCAACGTGTCGTCGCAGCACGGACGGACTACCGAGTCCACCGTGCCTGCGGGCCGACACCGGCCGTGCCCTCAACCCGCAGATGTGCCGTCAACACACGTTAGGAGGGGAGCGCAAGCGGCGCGCAATGATCACTACATCCGGCCCCCGGGGATCAGGTGTGGCTGCATACGCTTACGCCAGACTTGCGGCCCGCCGGTGGGATCAGTGTTGATGAGTCGTGATCCGTGGAGATGCGCCGGGTGGCTGCGTTGTTCTGCCCTCAGGACTGCCCGAACCTCCCGCTGCTCGTGGCCTTCACTGCCTTGCAGATGCAGTCGTTGCCCCCGATCTATTCACTATTGCCCGCGTCCGCTAACTCACCGACCCCGGTAACCGGCCGAGCGGCGTTGTCCTGGAGGGGGAGCTATGGCCTACAACCTGGTGGGCGACATGTCCAAGTCCAGACGTTACCTATTTGCTGTTCTTGGTGCGGCGGCTTGTCGGCGTCACCGGCATGCGTGCGAGCCGACGGCCGATCGTGGATCCGCTTCCGGACGGGAAGTAGGCGTTGCGCCCACCGACGGCCTTGATGCGGTCATCGTGAGCAGCGACGGCTTGGACATGGCCGGCTTGGACATTCGGGTAGCAGTCAGCTCTCGTGACCAGTTCGCGCTAGCCGGTCAGCGGCCGCGCCACGCGAGTGGGGAGGTGCGCAGCGCCGCGTCGGCGACGCGGCGCGCGGTGTCGGTATGCAGGCTGTTGCGGGCGGAGTCGATCCAACCCTGCACTCTGGTGTAGCCCGCGTCGCGGTACTCGATCGCTTGGATCAGGCATTCGAGCTGGTCGGCGTCCTTGGCGCAGCGTGCCTCGGGAGTCTGCTGCGTCTCGTACTCGACGACCACCTCCAGCACGATCTTACGGGCGGCCTCGGGTAACGCGGCTGCCTGGTCAGCGGTGATCACTTCAGGGGAGCGTTGGGCGAGGTATGGCCTGGCGGTGTGCGGGATGTCACCGGTGCGGGTTTCCTGCGAGTCGTGCCAGACAGCGAGTAGCGCCGCCCGATCGGGCTCGGCACCCTCGACCGCAGCGATGAGCGAGGCGAGCTGCGCGACCCGCAGGCTGTGCTCCGCGACCGATTCGGGATCCCGGACTCCCACCTGCCACCAGCCCGCGCGCCGTATCCGCTTGAGCACGCCGAGCTCAAAAGCGAACTGCGCGATGGCGGTGTACTGTTCGTCCGGTTCATCCACGATCGGTGACCCTACCTACCGGTATACGAGGCGAACAGCGTAGGCGATGTCTGACAACTCACGTCGCGCCTGCACGCTGAGGTCATCATCCGCGGAAAGCTTCTCGACCATGCTGGCCGCTGCGGATCGAAGACCGGGATGGTTGCTGAGCAGAGCGGGATGGGCAACCAGCAGCGCCCACACCGTGTGGATCTCGAGTTCGGCGTGCGCGAAGCCGGGATGCAGACGTTCGAGCAGGTGCCCCAGCAGCCGAGCTCCGCTCCATTCTCGTGTGTCGACACGGACCATGAACTCGTCATCGACCTGGATGCCGTCCATCTCAGCCACCCAATAGGCCCAGTAGTTGAGGTTCGCGTCCTCTAGCCGGTCAGTGATCAGGGCACCCCGAAGGAATGCCCGCAACGGTTCGCGATCGCCGCCGTTGGCCAGTGCGACGGCGGAAGATCGGACAGCCACCCAGGACGCGACATCATCGGTGTGACCGGCGTCTCGCAGGGCCCGAAGCTGCTCGCCGCGCAGCCACTCGGCCGTGCTGGCTCGGGCATCGAAGCCGAGCAGATAGATCGCTTGGCGACGTGGCAGCGCGGGGTATTCCTGCGGGTTGGCGTCCGCAGTCACGAGGAGGTGATCAAAAAAACGTGCCCGCTCGTCCCCGGTGAGCGTCGGCCGGTCGGGGACCGGTCCGCGCCGCGTCCGCACCGTGACCAGGTCTCGCAGCGGGGCCGGGACTATCCCGGTGAACGGCCACGTGATCAGGTCGGTCAGCTTGCACTGGTGAACAGTTGCGCCCAGCGGGTGCCCGTCGGCCTCAATGAGCTCGCCGCCGGCCTGCACCGTTTCAGCGATGATCAGGTCCGCCTGGATGGCGTCCTCCAGCGTTGCGAGCAAGGTGGGCTGCGCACCGCATCTCAACAGCCGGGACCGCAGCCGCACCAGATCCGCGGCGCGTAGGGCCGCCAGCGGCCGGCGGCCGCTTTCCCAACCCTGCACGCTCGCCACATCCACACCCAGCTGCTCCGCCAGTTGGACCTGAGTGAGCCCGGCCGATTCCCGAATCAACCTGAGTAGAAAACCTGACACCGCGCCAAGGCAACGCCGCGAGCCCTGACTGCCGCGCAATGTTTCTCGGCTGCTGGCCATCGAGTGTCCCCATCCGCCATTTCTCCAGTTGCTAATACTCATACTGGCAGCCAGTCCTTCTCTGGCACTGTCCAGCTTACCATTGTTCCGCAACCAAACGATCGCACACAGTTACTTCCGCTGGTAGACCGCCTAACAGACGTAACTGAAGGGAGACTGGAGTGAGACTGAAACCCTGCCTGCGTCAGCCCGACGCTATCCTACTCCCGTTCAACCAGGGAGCTGAACCATACTCTGCGGCAGGCACTTCGAGTGGTGTCCGGTTACATTGGAGACTCTAGTTGCCAATGGCAACGGTGAGGTCGCGTCGTGATCCAGGAAGATCGAGAGTTGCTTGCAGAGCTGGCCAGCGTCAATACCGATGTGGTGCCGCTGGCGATGCGCATCATGGAAGAGAGCGCTACCGGTGAGGCGCAGCACAAGTTCGCCGACCGTTTGATCACGCTGGGACAACGGCTTCATCGCCGGGCGGACGACCCGCGGCGGGTGATCATTGAGTGAACGGTTCCCTTGACTCAATCCGTTGCTCTTTTCTTGAACGATGGTACAGATACAGTGAATCGTCGAAACCGGTGTGCAACGTGCAGGGGACATGGTACCGACTGTTTCGAGAAGAGCTTGACGGGCTCGCTGACCGGCTCAGTGGAAAAAAGTCAGCATTGCCAGCAATAACCGAGGATCAAATCGTTCAACTGCTGGCCGTGGCCGCTATCCTGCTGCGCCAGCACCGTGTCAACAAGCGAGGCCAATGCAAATTTTGCGGGGGGCTGAGATGGAAGTGGAGGCTTTGGAGTCGGCGGCCCCCGTGTACCGTGTATCGAACTGTGACCTTCGTCATGGGTCAAGGGTTAGATGAGGTGTGGTGCCGGTTGTTCGAGAGCCTGGGAAAAGAGCGGAGCTTGATAGAGGTACGGGAGTGGATGAAAGGTAGAACGCCGGTCACGACTTGTATCGCTTGTGGTGAGACTGCCTCGGGTGGGGGGTCGGTGGATGACGCGAAGGTAGTGTTAGAGCGGATACGGGAGTGAGGGGTTGTTGAGCGTTGTCGCCAGCCGGTCCTCAGCGATTCTTCCAGAGACCGGGAGGTCCGTCCGCTGCAGGGCTCCCGAGGCGACCGCAAGCGCCACCGGGCGCACCAGGTTGGCTTGGTGCCAGGGCCTTGAGAGTCGGTGGCGTTCGGGTGCGCTCACCCGCGCGCCGCGCTGGACCTGGCCGCCAGCTGAGCCGCGGTCGGCGGACCGCTTCGTCGTCCGATGACAACGCGGCGTAGGTGCCCGGCTTCAGTCCCCGGCAGGTCCGTGCCTAGCGGCGCGGCCAGACGTTGCCGAGTTCGACAAGAGAGCGATCCAAAGCGCCTCGAACAGCTCTTTTGTCGAACTCGGCGCACTCAGGGAGGGTGCTCCACCAGTAGCCGGGAGTCGGGGCCGGGGCCAGGCTTAGCGGCATGGGAAAGTTCATGGCGCCGTTGCGGGGATCGCTCGCGGTGGCCGGCGGGCTGGTGACCAAGGGTCAGCTGCGTGGTCCTGAGTTCCGCAGGCTGTTTCGGCGCCCGGATCGCACCGCGTGACGCGGACGCCGAGGTGGTGGCATGTGCTGACGTGCGCGAGTGCCACGGGTTGCGGGGTGCACCGTGACCAGCTTGTCGACGACGAGGTCGAGACGGTGGCCGGGCTGGTGGTCACCTCCGCTCTTCGTACCGCATATGACCTGGCGCGTTGGTCGACCCTCGTGGAGGGTGTCGTCGCGGCCGACGCGCTGGGCCGGATCGGGCGCTTCGGACCAGCCGCGCTGGTCGGACTGGCAGCTCGCTACCCCGGCGCGCGGTGGCGCAGACGGGTTCCGCTGGTCGCCGAGCTGATGGATCCGCGGGGCCAGCGCGCCGCCTGACCGCCCTGCGTGCGCCGAGTTCGACATCAGGGCTGCCCGGACCACTTCGAACAGCTCTGCAGTCGAATTCGGCACCACCAGCGCGGCGCTGGCTGGGGTCACCAGATTTTCACGCGTTGGTCGGGGGGGCGGAACAGTGTGTCGCCTTCTTTGACGTTGAAGGTGGCGTAGTACTCCGACAGGTTGCTGACGACGCCGTTGGCGCGGAACTCATGGGGGCTGTGCGGATCGCTCAACAGTTGCGAGCGCAGCGCCTTGTCTCGGGTCTTGCCGCGCCACGCCTGCGCCCATCCGAGGAAGAAGCGTTGCTCGCCGGTGAAACCGTCCATCACGGCTGCCGGCTGGCCGCCGAGCGACAACCGGTAGGCGCGCAGCGCCACCGCAAGACCGGACAGGTCGGCGATGTTCTCGCCCAGGGTGAGCTCGCCGTTGATGTGCTCACCAGGTAGCGGCTGGTAGGCCGAGTACTGCTTGGTCAGGGCGCTGGTCCGTTCGGTGAAGCGCTGCACGTCCTGTGGTGTCCACCAGTCTCGGAGGTTGCCCGTCCCGTCGTACTTGCGGCCCTGGTCGTCGAACGCGTGGCTGATCTCGTGACCGACGATCCCGCCGATGGCGCCGTAGTTGACGGCGTCGTCGGCGGTCACGTCGAAGAACGGCGGCTGCAGGATCGCGGCCGGGAAAACGATCTCGTTGCGCGTCGGATGGTAGAAGGCGTTGACCGTCTGCGGCGTCGTGAACCACTCCTCGCGGTCCACCGGCATGCCGAGCCGGTCAAGGTCGCGCTGGTGCTCTAGCTGGGCTGAGCGCAGCAGGTTGCCCACCAGGTCGTCGCGGGCGACTCTCAGCGCTGAGTAGTCCTTCCACTTACTCGGATAGCTGATCTTCACCACAAGCTTGCTGAGCTTTTCCCTGGCCTCGACCTTGGTCGTGTCGCTCATCCAGTCCAACCCGTCGATGGACGTGCGGAAGGTGTCGATCAGCTTGCTGACCAGAACGTCCATCCTCTGTTTGGCGTCCGGTGAGAAGTACTGTTGCACGTATCGCTGGCCGAGCAGATCGCCCATCGCGCTGTTGACTGCGGCGACTCCACGCTTCCAGCGTGGGCGCTGTTCCTGCTGGCCGGCCAGGTCGCGGTTACGAAACTCGAAGCGTGCGGTGACGAAGTCATCGCTGAGGTAGGGGGCGAGATCGTCGATGAGCTTGAACTTCAGGTACGATTTCCAATCCGCCAGCGGCACGGTGGTCAGCGCGGTGCCTACGGCGGTGAAGTAGGTGGGTTCGGAGACGACGAAGAAGTCGGGGGTCTGCAAGCCTGCCGCGTCGAGGTAGGTGTTCCAGTCCAGCCCGGGCGCCTGTGCCGTGGCATCGGCGATGGTGAACTTGTTGTAGGTTGCCGTCGCGTCGCGTTCCTGCGCGGCCGTCCAGTGAACCGCCGCAAGGCGGTTCTCCAGGGCCAGGATTCGGCTGGCTGAGCCGTCAGGATCGGCGACGCCGGCCAGACCCAGGATACGCGCGGCGTAGGCCCGGAGTTGGTCGCGGGCTGTCACGAACGG
This sequence comes from Pseudonocardiaceae bacterium, assembly GCA_050700495.1. GTDB lineage: Bacteria > Actinomycetota > Actinomycetes > Mycobacteriales > Pseudonocardiaceae. The sequence goes on along the minus strand of JBOHHF010000091.1, from coordinate 6,445 downwards.
TGGTTCTGATTTCAGATAGTAGTCCCGATTGGGCAGGCTGAGGCCGCTTTGCGAGACGTACGACGTATACGCCAAAGCGTTCTTGGCGTCTTGGTCGATGTACAGCGCGATGGGGCTGGAGAAGCCGGTCGTTGCGCTGTGGCCGAAGTACCGGGCGAGGTCGGTGGGGGTGGCGAGCGTGTCGATGCGGTCCAGCGACTCTTTCAGCGGGGCGGCTCCGAGCGCGTCGAGCCGCGCGGTGTCCATGAAGCTGGCGTAGAAGTCACCGATCTGCTGGTCCGGCGAGCCGGCCGCGCCGCGGCGGGCCGCACTCTCGTCGATGATCGCTCGCAGGTTGTTCTCGGACTGGTCGGTCAGCGCGACGAACGCCCCGTTTGAGGATCGGTCGGCCGGGATCTCGGTGGTGCGCAGCCACTGGCCGTTCGCGAACTGGAACAGGTCGTCCTGCGCTCGCACGCTGCGGTCGTATCCGGGTAGCAGCAGCCCGGAGCCCAGCGGCGGTGGCGTGCTCGTGCAGGCGATGACCAACCACACCAGCGCCACCGACAAGCCGAGCAGCAGTCGAGATCGATTCACCGCACCCCCTTGACAGGATACCGACCATAGAGCCAGCCGGGTGAGAACCACATGACGTGACGGGGCACCGGCGTGGCGACCGCGCTGGTCGTCGCGGTGGTGGCGATCCTGTGCCGGTCCTGCGATACCGGATCGGCTCACAGCGTGAGCTGACGACGAAGCGCAATCGGTCAGCCATCCCGGGACCTCGCTGCCCCCTCGGTGATGTTCAGGATCGTGTCGATCAGCCGCTGCGTGCGGGTTTGGGATCGCATCCACGACGGTAGGTCCAGCTGCGCCATGATCTCGTCGGCGAGCACGTCGCCGACGATGTCCGGCCACAACCGCTTGGCCTTCGCGGCGGCGGCTGCGGCCATCCGGTCCGCGGCATACCGGTCGACTTCCTGTGCGACCGCGATGTGTGTGTCAAGCATTGAAGCTACCTCGGGACATACGTTGCAGGTTCTGGCGGCTGTCCTCAGGCCCGGCAGATTACCCCGCTGAGCACGCTGGATGTGCCTGGGGCGGTTCGGTGATGCTCAGAATCGTGTCGACCAGCCGCTGCGCGCGGGTTTGGGATCGCAACCACGACGGCAGGTCCAGCAGTGCCATGATCTCGTCGGCGAGCACCTCACCGATCACGTCCGGCCACAACCGTTTGGCCTTCACGGCCGCGGCCGCGAAGGCCAAACGGTCCGCAGCATACCGGTTGGCTTCCTGCACGATCGCGTTGTGGGTTCGGACCTGTGCTGGTTCTTCCACCGACACCGAGGTCATGGTCTGGCCATTCTGCGCGTCATACAGAACAGAGCGCCGACACCACCCCTTGCGTACCTTCAAGCCTGAAGATTTCTCGGATCACCCTGGTGAGCTTCGATCGTGGTAGTCCCAGGCGCTCAGCGAACTCCGGCCATCAGCCGCCGGATCATCGGGCTGAGCGCGACGAGGATCGCACCGACGACGATCGCCGCCACGCCGAGGCCACCGAAGTAGGCCGCCTCGCGATCCGGACGGTAGAAGCCGGCGAGCGATCCGGACAGCGCCGTGCCCAGGGCAACGGACAAGAAGTACAGCGCCACCGTCTGGCTGCGGAACACCCCCGGAGAGATCTTGGTGGCCAGCGACAGCCCGACCGGCGAGATCAGCAGCTCTCCGATCGTGAAGACGAGCAGGATGAGGGTGACGGCGAACAGGGGAGTGGTGGGTCCGATGCCGCCGGCCCACGGCAGGAACAGCAGGAAAGCCAAGCCGATGGCGACGGTACCGAACGCGAACTTGATCGGCGTCGACGGCTGGCGGGGACCGAGCTTGACCCACAGCAGAGCGAACACGGGCGCCAGCAGGATGATCATAACGGGATTGAACGAGTTCACCCACTCCGTGGGCATTTCCCAGCCGAACAGGTTCTTGTCGAGCCGCCCGTCGGCGTAGATCGACACCACCGTGAACTGCTGCTGGTAGAGCGACCAGAACGCCGCGTTGACCACGAACAGCGGGATGAACGCCAGCACCCGGCTGCGCTCCACTACCGTGATCTTCGAGCTGGTCAGGATGACCGCGAAGTACACCACCGTGGCCACCCCACACAGGATCACGACGACGTCCGAGAGGTTCGCTGCCGTGATCACTCCGCTGGTGACCAGAACGACGATCGCGGCGACGACCGCCAGGACGGCACCCGCGACCATGGTCCACCGGGAGCGGGGCAGCGGATTGGGGACGATGCTGGCTTCGGCGCCCAGGTTGCGGCGGCCGATCGTGTACTGGATCAGCCCGGCGGCCATGCCGATGGCGGCCACGCCGAAGGCGTAGTGGAAACCGAGCGTGCTTCGGGTGAGTCCGGTGAGCAGCGGACCGAACAGCGCACCTGCGTTGATCCCCATGTAGAACAGCGAGAAACCGGCGTCCCGGCGATCGTCGTTGGCGGTGTAGAGGGTTCCGACGACGGCCGTGGCGTTGCCTTTGACCCCTCCGCTGCCCAGGGCGACACACGCCAGACCCACGCCGACGCCCACGAAGCCCGGCAGCACCGCCAGCCCGATGTGCCCGATCATCACGAGTACGGCGCTGTAGAACAGCGTCCGTTCGGCGCCGAGCACCCGGTCGGCGATCCAACACCCGGCAATGGTTGAGACGTAGACCAACCCACCGTAGGCGCCGACCAGGCTGGTGGCGGTGGCCTTCGGCAGCCCGAGCCCGGGGTTCGGGCCGGTGGCTTCGTAGAACAAGTACAAGGTCAGCGACGCGAGCATCCCGTAGTAGGAGAAGCGCTCCCACATCTCGACGCCGAACAGGTTGGCCAGCCCGCGGGGATGCCCGAAGAACGCCCGATCCGTGCGGGGATCGGTCACGGTACTGCTCATCTGGGAAACTGTGCTGCACGAGGGCTCCTCGGCGCCAGTCGCCGCTCTGACACCATGGCCTGATGTCGGTCACCGAGGACAACGAGGCAATCGATCATCGACGCGCGTCCGCTGCGGCTGCGTCGAGCATGATAACGGGCAGCTGCCAGCGGGCACTCGATGTTTGGGTGAACGTTGTAGCGGGTACCACCGCCACCGTGGTCGACACGCTGCGCGGGGTTGGAGGTGACCCTCCGTATGTGGCGTGTGTGGTGCCGCCTCCACCTTACTGCTCCACACCTTGATTTCACACGCCCCGAACTAGGTAGGAAAAACACCACCACGAACCACCGAGGCCCTGATCAACGGTCTGTTCGGACGTCAGGGGTACGTAATGTCTTTGAGGGGTTTGCCATGTTTGAATGATTCTGACGGCTCACCTAGGTTCGGCGGTCTTGTGACGGTCCCACGTAACCCGGTTGTGACTGCGCCGAACCGAACACAGCGGAGGATCGAAGACTAACCCGGGCCATCGAAATGGACTGCTAACCGACCGGCCGGCTCACCGGCTGGACGCGGGTAGCTTCGGTTCTGCGCCTGTTCGGCGGCGGCATCGAAACCACTCGGGGATGAATACGCGGGGGTAAGCATGGCTGTTCATACGCAGCAAGACAGGTTGAACCATCCGTACGTTCAGGGCGACCTGCCGGGTCCGCGCTCGGCCGAACTCCTCGCCAGGCAGAGCCGCAGGGAGTCCAACGCCAGAGTCTATCCTAGGCACATACCTATTGCTATAGCAGATGCTGCCGGTAGCTTTGTTCGTGACGTCGACGGCAACGTCTTCATCGACTTTCTCAACGGTGCCGGCGTGCTGCCACTGGGACATAACCATCCGGCGCTGGTCCGGGCAGTGACCGAGCAGCTCGGTGTGTTCACCCATGGCTTGGACTTCCCGACGCCGGCCAAGGACGCCTTCACCGAGGCGCAGCTGTCCATGCTCTCGCCGGGCATGCGCAGCCGGATGAAGGTGCACTTCTGCGGGCCTACCGGAGCCAACGCGGTGGACGCCGCGCTGAAGCTCTGTAAGACCGCGACCGGCCGCGGCGACGTCATCTCCTTCCAGGGCGGTTTCCATGGCACCACCCATGCCGCGATGGCATTGACCGGGCTGGTAGCGAATAAGGCACCCGTGCCCAACGGCGTGCCCGGGGTCCACTTCTTCCCGTACTCCTCGTGCAGCAGGTGCCCGGTGGGGCTCACCCCGCAGACCTGCACGACCAACTGCGTCCGCTACCTGGAGCAGGCCTTGCAGGACCCCAATGGGGGGATACCGTTGCCGGCTGCGGTCGTCCTGGAGATGGTTCAAGGCGAAGGCGGCGTCGTGCCCGCCCACCCCGACTTCGTCACCCGGGTACGCGCGCTGACCCGAGCTTTGGACATTCCGCTGGTGGTCGACGAGGTGCAGACCGGGTGCGGCCGCACCGGCACCTGGTACGCCTTCGAGCATTACGACATCGAGCCCGACGTCATCATCGCCTCCAAGGCGCTGAGCGGTATCGGGACCCCGGTCGCGATCATCCTGTACGACCAGCGGCTGGATACCTGGGCTCCGGGGGCGCACACCGGGACCTTCCGCGGCAACCAGCTGGCTTTCGCGGCGGGAGTCGAGACGATCCAGATCTTCCACCGTGATGATGTGCTGGGCAACGTGCGGCGGCGCGGCGAACAGATCGCCCGGACACTGGCCGAGCTCCAGAACAACCCGTGGGTGCGCGAGGTGCGTGGTCGAGGCCTGATGTGGGGCATCGAGCTCGCTGATCCGCTGGACGGTCGGCCCGCAGGCGAGCTGGCCGGCCGGATCCAGACTGCGGCGTTACGCCGGGGCCTGATCCTGGAGCTCGGCGGACGCCACGACTGCGTCGTGCGGATGCTGCCACCCCTCAACGTGACCGCAGAGATCATCGACACCGCATGTGCGATCGTCCTCGACGCCATGCAGGAGTGCTGCCCGTCGACCCCGTGGTCGCCCGGGCCGCTACTGTCGATCAACTAGTCGATCAACTAGTCGATCAACTCATCACACTTGACTACGGCCGGGGGCCACGGCTTGATTCGAGGGGCATCATCACTATGGGGGTAGGCAACCTCGTCGATCTTGCATTCGGCAAGGCTACGTCGTCTGACCGTGACCGCGTCCTGATCTGCGAGCGGTCCGAGCACACGATCCGGTGGCGACCCGGTGAACGTCTCCATCATCTCTTCGAGCAGCTGTGCGACCGGATGCAATCCGGTGATGCGCGATACAGCGATATGCAACGCCGGGCCGGTGTCGCCGTGGACACCGGCGATACCGTCTGGACCTACGACCAGCTGGATGCGAGGGCCAACCAGCTCGCTCGACATCTGCTGGCCCGCGGCGCCCGACCCGGTGACCGGATCGGCCTGCTGTTCGACCACGCGGTGCACTCCTACGTCGGCATGTTGGCGGTACTCAAGATCGACGCCGCTTATGTGCCGCTCGACGTCGGCTTCCCAACCGACCGGTTGTCCTACATCGTGGACGACGCCGGGGTGGGCATGGTGCTCACTCTCGCGCACCTGCGTGGCCGCGTCAGGCACCTGCCCGCCGCGCCGCTGTGTGTCGATGAGATCGCGGCGGACATCGCAGCCCAGGACGATCACCGGCTCACGGCCGCCGAGAAAGGCGAGCCGGTCGATGAGCTGTGCTACATCATCTACACGTCGGGCTCGACCGGCCGGCCCAAGGGGGTGGCGGTCGAGCACGCCAGCATCTGCAACTTCGTCCGGGTCGCGGTCGAGGTCTACGGGATCGGGCCGCGGGATCGTGTGTACCAGGGCATGACGATCGCCTTCGACTTCTCCGTCGAGGAGATCTGGGTGCCACTGATCGCCGGAGCGACCCTGGTTCCCAAGCCGGGCGGGTCCAGCTTATTGGGCGATGAGCTCCATTCCTTCCTCCAGGACAACAAAGTCACGGCGCTGTGCTGCGTCCCGACGCTGCTGGCGACGTTGGACGAGGATCTTCCCGGTCTGCGCTTCCTGCTGGTGTCCGGCGAGGCGTGCCCGCAGGACCTCATCGCTCGCTGGCACCGGCCCGACCGCAGGTTTCTCAACGTCTACGGCCCGACCGAGACCACGGTCACCGCGACCTGGACGTCGGTCCACCCGAACCGACCGGTGACGATCGGTGTCCCGCTGCCGACCTATTCCGCGGTGATCCTGGATCCGGCCGGGGAGCAAAGGGCGCTGCTGCCCGGTGAGGTCGGCGAGATCGGCATCGCCGGGATCGGACTCGCCCGCGGCTACCTCAACCGCGACGATCTCACTGACCGGGCGTTCATCCGTGACTTCGTCGGGATCGACAACAATCCCTCGGGCCGGATCTATCGCACCGGTGACCTGGGCCGGATCAATGACGACGGTGAGATCGAGTACCACGGCCGGATCGACACCCAGGTCAAGATCCGCGGCTACCGCGTCGAGCTGACCGAGATCGAGTCGGTGCTGCTGCAGGTGCCGGGTATCGC
>JBOHHF010000090.1:0-8014 GCA_050700495.1 Pseudonocardiaceae bacterium | reverse complement strand
CAATAGGGGTGGTCATGGCCGCCCGCATGTACTCGGGTATTTGAAGTAACCCCGTGATGAGGGCTGGCAGAAAGTGCCGTACCTGGGTGGCGTTGGCTTCGAGCGAGGCCAGCTCGCGCTGCCGGTGATGGAGCCCTCGACGTACGGAAGCCCGCACATCTTGATATTCAGCATTGGCGACACGAGCGAGCGCCAGCAGCTCGTGTCGGGTCGCATCGTCCGCCTCAAGCGCGGTCAGCATCTGTTCGACGTCAACGACGCTTGGCAGCAAACGGCCGGTCTCAATGCGGCTTACTTTGCTTTGACTCATGCCACAGCGTCGGGCCAGCCGGTCACCAGACAGGCCCGATGCTGTGCGCAGGTCATGCAGTGCGCTCGCCAAATCGTGGCGATCGCGCCCAGCACGTGTGGGGTCGAGTCTCACCCTTCTCGCATCACCCAATTCTCGGTGAACGGCTCGGCATGTTCCAGAGCCAATCGCTTCCATGCTACATATGGGGCAGGGTCAACACCGTCGAGGAGTTCGCGCCCCAGCTGGGTGCCGTCCGGGCCATAGTCCATGCGCACGACAGCGGTGTCATCGAAGAGCCAGAAGTCTTGCGCAGGCAAACCCGGGTTGGGTCGATGTGTGAGATCGAGGATGCGCACGTCCTCGCCGGCCTCCACGGTGCGGCGATAGCCCGCGAATTCATACCTTAAGTAATCCGTCAGCGGCCGTCTGATGACATGCACCCGCCCAATCCATCGTCTTGTGTGGCGAAAATGACGAACACGCACGAGCCAGGGATCGTCATCGGGGATGTCCAGCTTTCCCGTCGCCAGAAACTTCTCATACTCTGACTGTTCACTGGCCACGCCGTAGGAGGGCAACGTTTCAAGGCGGAACGCTTCTTGTTGACATGAATCGAAGAACGTACGCCAGCGGTCACCTTCCAAGCGCACGAGCCGCCTCCTGGAACACGGCTACCGAGATTTCGACGACCGCCTCGCCTGCCGGCATCTCCTTGTGCACGATGTAACCCTGGACGGCAATCGTGTCGTTGTCTGTCGTGAAGATGGCTGGGCAGTCATCACGAAGGCAATCTCCGCCGGCAATCCGCGTCAGCTCCACGTCACTCTCCCTTTTACGCAAGCACGTGACTTGACGCTATACAGACCAGCCACCAAGCGTCAAGGTGCATGCACGTTGCCGCATAGAGTCGCACAGTTCGGGCACACGCGCGTCTCACTCGCCCCGGCTCAGCCATGGCCCACATTCGACAACGCGCCACGCGCTCAGTACCAAACCCGAGGACAGCGTCCCATCAATGACAAGACTCTGCGACGCCCTCCGCTGCGACATCAACCTGACGGCGCCCTCGAGGTTCTTGGGTCAGGTAGGTCCGATCGCGTTGGTCGTAGGCTCCGAGGTCGTGAGCGCGCCGCAGATCACCCTGACCGCCCGGCTGTCCACCTCGGCGCTGGACGCGCGGCGGGGCGTGGTCCGGCTGCACCCGGAGGTGCTCGACGCCCTGGGCCTGCGGCAGTGGGACGCCGTGCGGCTCACCGGAGCTCGGATCAGCGCCGCGCTGGCGGCAGCTGGGCAGACCGCGCCTGGGATCGCGCTCCTGGACGACGTCACGCTGTCCAACCTCGGGCTGACCGAGGGTTCCGAAGTGGTAGTCGCCCCGGTGCAGGTACCCGCGGCCCGATCGATCATCGTCAGCGGTTCCGCACTGGTCCGCCATTCGGTGAGCCCCGAGACGCTGCGGCAGGCGCTGGCGGGCAAGGTACTCACCGCCGGAGACGCGGTGTCGCTACTCCCGCAGGACGTGGCGCCGGGGTCGGACGTGACCAGGGTGCGCGGCCGGCTGGCCGCGGCGATCGGGCTGACGTGGACCAACGAGCTGCTCACCGTGACGGCCACCGATCCCGCCGGACCGGTAGCCCCACATCCGTCTACTGTGGTCGGCTGGCGCGACGGCGCGCGTACCGGTGACCTTCCTGCGCCGGCTCGACCCCGGGACCTGACGCCAGCGGCGCCGGTCGCCTTTGCGGTGGCGGATCTGGTGGGTGCTCAGGACGCCGCTCGGCGGCTGACCGAATGGCTCGAGCTGACCTTCCGGCGGCCCGAGCTGCTGCGCCGGCTAGGCGCCAGTACCCGCCTCGGGGTTGCGGTGCACGGCCCTGAGGGCGTGGGCAAGGCCACGATGGTGCACGCGGTGGCCCGCGACGCCGGGGCTCAGGTCGTCGAGCTGGCCGCGCCGAGCGTGGTGGCGCTGGAGCCTGGAACGGCCGCCCAGCGAGTGCACGACGCGGTGGCGGCCGCTCGCAATCAGCAACCCACCGTGCTGCTGATCACCGATGTCGAGGCGCTGCTGCCCGCCACCAACCCGCCGCCGCTGGCCACCGTGGCGCTCGACGCGTTGGCCCCCGCGCTGGACGGCGGCGTCGTGCTGGTGGTCACCACCGCGCACCCCGAGTCGGTGGACCCGCGGCTGCGCGCACCGGACCTGATCGATCGCGAGCTGTCACTACCGCTGCCCGATGCGCGGGGGCGCGCCGAGCTGCTCCGGGTGCTGCTGCGTGAGGTGCCGCTGGCGGTGGGCATCAATGTCACTGCCGTGGCGGAGCGCGCCCCGGGGTTCGTCGCCGCTGATCTCGTCGCACTGCGCCGCGAGGCCGCGGTGCGGGCTGCGCTGCGGCACTCGTCCGCCGGGCAGCCCGAGCTGGTGATCACCCAGCAGGACCTGATCGGCGCGCTGGACACGGTCCGGCCGATCTCGATGTCCACTTCGGACACCCTCGCCACCGGTGGGCTGACGCTGGACGAGGTCGGCGACATGACCGGGACCAAGCAGGCGCTCACCGAAGCGGTGCTGTGGCCGCTGCGCTACCCCGACTCGTTCACCCGGCTCGGTGTCGACCCGCCGCGTGGCGTGCTGCTCTACGGACCACCCGGCTGCGGCAAGACCTTCCTGGTCCGGGCGTTGGCCGGGTCCGGGGCGCTCAACGTGATCTCCGTCAAGGGCGCGGAGCTGCTGGACAAGTGGGTCGGCGAGTCGGAGCGGGCGGTGCGCGAGCTGTTCCGCCGCGCTGCTGACGCCGCGCCCGCGCTGGTCTTCCTCGACGAGGTCGACGCGCTGGCTCCGCGGCGGGGCGGGTCCTCCGATGCCGGCGTCGCCGATCGGGTGGTGGCCGCGCTGCTCACCGAGCTTGACGGGGTGGAGCCACTGCGCGACGTGGTGGTGCTCGGCGCCACCAACCGGCCTGACCTCATCGACCCGGCGCTACTGCGGCCCGGCCGGCTGGAGCGGCTGGTGTACGTGCCGCCGCCGGATGCGGCCGCCCGCGCGGCCATCCTGAGGTCCACCGCACGCAACACCCCGCTGGCGGCCGGCGTGGACCTCGACGCGCTGGCCGGTGAGCTGGAGGGGTACTCCGCAGCAGACTGCGCGGCCCTGATCCGGGAGGCCGCGCTGACGGCCATGCGGGAGTCGCTGGAGGCCACCGAGGTCACCGCCGCGCAGCTGGCCGCCGCCCGCAAAACCGTCCGCCCCTCGCTGGACCCCCTGCAGCTCGCCGGACTGGAAGCCTACGCCGCAGACCGGGCCTGAGCTGGAGCCAACCCAGTCTGGCGGCGCCCTCTGAGACTTCCGCCGCGCCGAAATGGACAAGCGGAATACCGGCAGTCAGACTGCTGGCATGACCATCAAGCTCGGCATCTCCCTGTCCGACGAGACGCATGCCGCGATCGCGGCAGCCGCCAAGGCCGAAGATCTACCGCTGTCCACGTTCATCGACCGGGTCCTCGCCCGCGAGATCTTCCGCCGTGGCGTCGACGACCACAACAACATGCTCCACGAGGCAGGCCTTGCCGATCCCGACCACCTCCGCACCAGGATCGATGCTCGCCAGCAGTCCATCGGTGAGTGGAAGGCGGCTCACCGCAGCGCCGAGGGCGGCGTTGAGTGAAGCAGGGGGAGGTCTATCTCTCCACCCCGTCCCCGATCACCGGCGAACGTGAGCTGCGCGTCATCGTCTCGTCCGACGCATACAACACACGCCCCGGCTGCGTGTCCGTCCTCGTCGCAGAAATCGAGACCGGCACCCGGCTACGCCCGACCCAGCACGGCATCCTCACCGACTACGGTGTGGTGCTCGCAGATCGGATCGTCTGGTTCCCCCTCGACATGGTGGGTGAACGATTCGGACAGATCAGCAATGGGGAGCGAAGCGCTGTGGTCGAGGCGGCTTGCTTGGTCATCCGAGGTAGGTGACCACCACAGGTGATGCCAACGAGGCAAGCGCCTCGATATCCGGGTCGGTGACCAGGAACCACACTCGACCGGAGGAAGAACCGCGAACCTGGCATGTCGCCAGATGTGCGCTGCTCTCCGCGAGCTGCACTGCCGAACTCAAGCTCCGCCCGAGGATTGTCGGTGCGGCCCGTCAGACTGCCACCACGCGAATGCGGCCACTGCGTCGCTCAACGGCGACAGATCTGACAAGGAGTGCCCATGTGGGCTCATAGCGCCAATAAGGCTGATCGGCGACACTGCTTGCCTGATCACTTGCGGTCGACCTCGGCTCTGGCCAGGCAGTTCGCCGAGCCGTTCGGGGCCGGCGACCTGGCTGCGGCGGCGGGCCTGTTGCACGACGCAGGCAAGGCTTCCTGTGCCTGGCAGAAGAAACTGCTGGTCGTGGAGGGAACCGACCGTCCGGTCGGCTGCGATCACAAGACGTTGGGTGCCCGGTTGCTGATCGGCTCCGGGCGAAAAACGGCAATGACAATCTTGGGGCACCACGGCGGGTTGACCGACGTCGAGCGCCTGCTCGCGGCCCGGGATGAGCCGGTGGCAGACGAGGCCGAGACGGTAGCGAGATTCCTCAAACAGGTACCGGAAGCACAGGACGTGATCGACGGCCCTGTTCTCGTGCCCGAGCAGTGGCGGCGTGAGCAGCTGTTGCTGGAGATGGGTATCCGGATGGTCTTCTCGGCCTTGGTGGACGCGGACCACCTGGACACCGCGGCGCACTTCCATGGACTGGACTCGCCCGTGATCGCCCCGCCCGCGGACATGGCGGAGCTGGTGCGCCGGTTCGAGGAGCGCCGCAGTGCGATGCTCGCACAGCGGCCGTGGTCACCGATCGATGATGTGCGGACGGGGTTATACGACGACGCGGTGCGCGCTGCAGCGGGTCCGGGTGGGATCTACCGGCTGCCCGCACCGACCGGCTCGGGCAAGACAATCACCTCGGCTGGGTTCGCGCTGCACCACGCCGCACTGCACCACAAAACGCGGGTGATCGTGGCGGTGCCGTTCCTGACGATCACCGAGCAGAACGCGGACGTCTACCGCCGGCTGCTGGGAGAGCAGGCGGTGCTGGAGCATCACTCGCAGGCCGAGTTCGACGAGGGCGGCAGCGGGGACCGATTGCGGTTGGCCGCGGAGAACTGGGACGCGCCGTTCGTCGTGACGACCACGGTGCAGCTGTTCGACTCACTGTTCGGGCGCAAGCCGGCGCGGTCGCGCAAGCTGCACCGGCTGACCAACTCGGTGCTGGTGCTGGATGAGGTGCAGGCGCTGCCGGTGTCACTGCTGGTGCCGATCCTGGACGCGCTGAAGGTGCTGGCCGAGCATTTCGGCACGACGGTGCTGCTGACCTCGGCCACCCAGCCGAAGTTCGACGCGCTGTCGGTGTGGTCTGCGTTGCCGGTGCACAACCTGGTGGACCAGCCGGTGGAACTCTTCCAGCGGTTACGCCGGGCGCGCTACGAGTGGTGGATCGAGCCCCAGCCGGATCTGGCCGAGGTTGCCGACAGGGTTGCGGAACAGCGGCAGGCCCTGGTGGTGGTCAACACCGTGGACCACGCACGACGCATGTTCCGGTTGCTGGCAGAGCGGGCGGATGTCCCGGTGCGCCACCTGTCCACCCGGATGTACCCGGCACATCGACGGGCGGTTCTAGACGAGGTTCGCGGGCTGCTAGCGGAGGACAAACCGGTGCTGCTGGTGTCCACGCAGCTGATCGAGGCCGGAGTGGACGTCGACTTCCCGGTGGTGTTCCGGGCGTTGGCCCCGGCGGAGTCGTTGCAGCAGGCCGCCGGGCGGGCCAACCGGGAGGGCCATCGCGACGTGCCCGGGCACGTCGTGGTGTTCGACGCCTCCGACACTCCGCTGCCCACGTTCTATCGCACCGCGGTCGGCTCGACCCGGCTGTTCTTCGGACCGAGCCTAGCCGACCCCGACGACGTGACCGCCCTCGATCGCTACTACCAGCACCTCTACCACGCTATCGGCGCCGACCAGGGGAAACGTGGCGCAACGATCCAGGAGCGGCGCAAGAAGCTGGACTTCCTCAGCGTCACCGAAGGCCCGTTACCCGACGCCGCCGCCGCACTGCGTGACTCCACGCTCGCGTTTCGGATGATCGACGACGACACCGTGCCGGTCGCGGTCACCGGGTACCTGGACGAGGCCCAGGTCGAAGCTCTGCTGAACGCACTACGACCGCCTGAGGTGCCGCGGAGGGAGACCTTCCGCAGCCTGCGCCCTTACACCGTCACGATACCGCGACGGATCGCCACTGACCCCACATTCGCGGCGATGTGCGAACCAGTGGTGGGGGAGCTGCGGGAGTGGCGTGGCGACTACGACGTATACCTGGGGATCGATGATGACTGCTCGGTGGAGACGGTCTTGTGATCACCGAACGGGTCGGCTTCAAGTCCGGCTGCCTGCCATCTAGCCTGTTCTGTGCAGCACCGACTGACGGTGAGGGTCGCAACGGCTACCGGTGTGGTCACGGGAGTGAGGACAGGCCGGGGTCGCACCTACGTGCGCATCTCGGCCTGTTCGTGAGAACTCCCGCTGGTTGTGCCCTGCAAGCTCGACAGCACGTGTGCGGCTTCAGCTAGCGCTGCGTTCATGGCCAGTTCTGCTAGCGGTGAAGGTCACGGTGCTACTTGACGCGAGGCCGTTCGCCCCGGTATTACTGCTCCCGCAGCGCGGCACGGCAGCACCGCTACCGCGAGGGTCACCAATATCAACACTCGTAGGAGGCGTGCATGGGAGTGGTGCTGGACGCAGATGGACAGCCGCAGGAGGTGCGCTGGTCCGCTCGCCGGAAAGCGGCCGTGGTTGAACGGCTGTTGGCCGGTGCGCCACTGGGGCGCACAGCATCAGAGACTGGCGTCGATGTCGCTGAACTCGTTCGGTGGCTCGAGCGGTACGTCGCTGGCGGTACCGAAGCGCTCAAGGGTCAGCGCCCCCGCAAAGGAGGTGACCGGTAATGACGCTGGATTTGCCCAGGTCAGCGGAAGGGGCGCCACCGGTGGTGGTGCAAGTGTGGGGTGAGGCTGCGCTGTTTACCCGGCCGGAACTGAAGGTTGAGCGCGTTACCTATCCCTTGATCACGCCGTCGGCAGCGGTGGGGGTGCTGGAGTCGATCTTCTGGAAACCCGAGTTCGCCTGGCGGGTGGTGGCGATCGAGGTGCTCAACAAGATCAAGCAGTTCACCCAGCGGCGCAATGAGACCACCGATTTGGCGTCGCTGGCTGATGCGGTGTCTGGGCGGCGCCGGATCGACACAGTGACGCATCGGGTGCAGCGCAATGCGGTGTGCCTGCGTGATGTGGCCTACCGGATCCATGCGCACGTGGTGCTGAGAACCAGCACGACGAAGCCGGAGGCCGCCTACCGGGACCAGTTCCGCCGCCGGGTCACCCGAGGTAGCTGCTTTACCCAGCCTTACCTGGGCACCCGGGAGTTCACCGCATTCTTCGGTGACCCGGACGACAACCCGGCACACGACATCACCGAGGATCTGGGGATCATGCTGCACTCGGTGGATCACTCCACTGCGCCGCCGTCCTTCAGCTGGTTCACCGCGCGGCTCGATCACGGAGTGCTCTATGTGCCCGAACACGGCATTCCGGCCACCGGGGTGGCCTGATGCTGCTCCAGCGCCTGGTCGAGTACGCCGAGCAGCACAACGAAGTGGCGCCCTTTCACCGGGAGCGGCTGTTCTC
>JBOHHF010000089.1:0-11324 GCA_050700495.1 Pseudonocardiaceae bacterium | reverse complement strand
GGCCGTATCCGGGGCGCGGCGGCGGATCCGGTGCGCGAGTACCGCGCTGCCCGTGCCCGCTACCGGTGTCCGGCGCAGGCGGGGGACTCGAATCGTACGAGGAGCGGTTCGTCAGCCGACCTGACCTGCACCAGTGGATACGAGCGCCTGAACTCCGGAGTAGACCACGCGGAGCCCTCTCATACACCACGCCGCTGGACATGACCTCAGCAGAATTCGGATTCCCGGAGAGCGGTGGTTTGGTGGCTGTGAACGTGATGGTGCTGGGCCTCGACGAGCACAACGAACGGATTCTGCGGGATCTGCCCGATGCAGAGCAATACCGCTTTCACCCTCTGCTGTCCATCGAGGAGTTGCTGGGCCGTGCGGAGATCCCGCTGCGGGACCTGCTGGACAAGGCCGTTCGTCAACTAGAGGCCTTCGAGGGGCGGTCGACGCGGTCATGGGGTTCTGGGACTTCCGGTGAGCTCCACGGTTCCGATCCTGTGTCACCGAGTCGGGGGGTTGTGCTGCACGAGCTTGGAAGCGGTGGTGAAATGTGAGCACAAATACTGGAGCCGCCTCGAGCAGCAAAAGGTGATCGATGAATATCCGCGGTTCGGTCTGGTGGACCCCGAACGGGACACCGACCCGCCGGAGGGTGTGGGCTACCCGATGTGGATCAAACCGGTGACGTCGGCCTCTTCGGACCTCGCTTTCGGGGTGGCCAATCAGCAGGAGTTCCAAGATGCAGTGAAACAGATTCGTGACGGGATCGGCCGGATCGGGGCCCCATTCGAACTCGTCCTCGAACACCTTGAACTTCTCCCCGAAATCGCGTGCGTCGGTGGGCAGGCCTGCCCACCGAGGAGACGATCAGCGGCAGGCAGCTGACCTTCGAGGGCTACCGCTACCGCGGTGAGACCCACACGCTCGGCGTGGTGGACTCGGTCACGCACGAAGAGAGCCCCAGCTTCGTCCGGTACCAGTACCCCGCAGCCGTCCCGGACCGGATCGCCGAACGAATGGCCGACATCTCCGACCGCGTCATAAGGCAGGTCGGGCTGGAACACACCACCTTCAACATCGAGTTCTTCTGGGACGAGAACACCGATGCGCTGCGCCTGCTGGAGATCAATCCGCGGCATTCCCAGTCGCACGCCGAGCTGTTCGATCAGATCGACGGCGCACCTAACCATCTGGCAATGCTGTGCCTGGCACTGGACCGCGACCCGGGGTTGCCGCGCCGCCGGGGCCCGTACCAGATCGCAGCCAAATGGTTTCTACGGCACTGGAACGACGGTGTCGTCCGCCGTCACCCCACCGAACTGGAGATCGAGCGGGTACAGCGCGAGATTCCCGGCGTCACCGTTGACGTGACCGCGCATGAGGGTGACCGGCTCTCGAAACTGACAGGACAGGACAGCTACATCTTCGCGAATATCTACGTCGGCGCCCAGTACGAGGCCGAGCTGACCGAGAAGTACCAACGGTCCGTTCGGGCGCTGTCATTCGAGATCGACGAGGAGCGCAGCGCCTGATGCGAGAGGTTACATCCCTTCCGCATGCAGTCAGGGAGGATCAGCACATCCGGATCAAGATGTCCGATGACGTGCGGCTGATGGCTCGTATCTGGCGTCCCACGTCGTCCGACGACGAGCCGGTACCGGCCGTCCTGGAATTCATCCCATACCGGCATCGTGACCTCACCGCCAGCGGGACTCAATCCACCACCCATACCTGGCCGGGCACGGCTACGCCTCGGTACGGGTGGACCTGCGTGGCAGCGGGAACTCTGAGGGTGTGCTCACCGGCGAGTACCTCGAACAGGAGCTCACCGATGCCGAGGAGGTGCTTGCCTGGCTGGCCGCCCAGCCGTGGTGCTGCGGGCGGACCGGCATGATGGGCATCTCCTGGGGCGGGTTCAACGCACTGCAGTTGGCGGCGCGCCGGCCGCCGAGCCTCGGGGCAATCGTCACGGTGTGCTCGACTGACGACCGCTACGCCGACGACGTGCACTACATGGGCGGCTGCTTACTTTCGGACAATCTCTCGTGGGCTTCGACGATGTTCGCCTACAACTCCTGCCCGCAGGATCCCGCTGTGGTCGGGGAGCGCTGGCGACAGATGTGGCACGAGCGCCTCACCGGCAGCGGGCTGTGGCTGGAAGAGTGGTTGCATCACCAGCGGCGGGACAGCTACTGGCAGCACGGATCGGTGTGTGAGAACTTCGCCGATATCGCCGTCCCGGTTTACGCTGTCTCTGGTTGGGCCGACGGGTACTCCAATTCGGTCTTCCGGCTGCTCGCCGAACTCGACGTACCGTGTAAAGGCCTGATCGGCCCGTGGTCGCACAAGTATCCCCACCTCGGCCAGCCAGGACCGGCCATCGGTTTTCTGCAGGAGATCGTGCGCTGGTGGGACCGATGGCTCAAGGACGGCGTCGACAGCCCTGAGGACGCCGACGTCATGGACGAGCCGATGCTGCGGATCTGAATGCAGGAAACGGTGCCGCCGTCGACCGCCTACGCGGAGCGGCCCGGCCGCTGGGTGGGCGAACCAGCCTGGCCGTCCCCGCACGTGCACGAGTCCGTACATCCCCTGGGGCGACACCGGATCGGCCGTCCTGACGAGCACGTCGAGCCCGCGGAGCTGACCATCCAGTCACCACTGTCGGTCGGGCAGTTCGCGGGTAAGTGGTGTTCCTACAGCGCACCGCCTGACCTCCCCTACGACCAGCGGGAGGAAGACGGCGGATCACTGGTGTTCGACACCGACCCGTTCACCGAGCGCTGCGAGATTCTTGGCGCGCCGGTACTGGAACTCACCTGAACCGCCCCGGGTCTGATGGAGGCTTTGTCCTGAGTGGAGGATGGAGAGATGGCCCGGTCTTCGAGGCATCCTGATCCTGCGCGATCACGTCTGACACTCATGGGCCGGTTGCGCTCGACTGTCCACAGGTTGTAACTGAGTGTTACAGGGCTGGTGTCTCTGCCTGCACGACGTGGAGACAGCCCCCGGCGCGGCTTCGGAAGTATTCCCGGAAATGTAACCGATCGTGCGCGCCATCCGACGCCTGATGGACGTTATCGCTGCTCAGCGACTCTAACGACTACCGCCGGGTTACCCAGAATGGGTGTAGGACCCGGCGCGCTCGGTTGCCGAGGCCGGAAGGTTCACTTAGTTTTAACCATACTGGTGACGCAATGCGATCAGCCGGCCCGCTCGAGTGACGCGCTCCCGCGGAAGGCTGGGATGTGGTGGCTGCGTGTGTTCGAGCGGATTGGCCTGAGGTTGGAGGATGACGAACTCACGAGGTGACCAGATGACAGAGACTGCCCCGACCAGAGCCCGGGTTCTGCCGAGCGACGGCGCGCCACAGATGACCGGCCCTGAGGTCGACGGGCAGCAGGACTTCGGCGGCAGCCCGACCGAGATGCGCCAGTCCGATCACTACATCGAGGAGTACGTCACCAGCTTCGTCGAGAAGTGGGACGAGCTCATCGACTGGAAGCGCCGCGCGAAGAGCGAGGGCGTGTTCTTCATCGACCAGCTCAAGGCTAGAGGTGTCCGCGAAGTGCTCGACGTAGCCACCGGCACCGGCTACCACTCAGTGCGATTGCTGGAAGCCGGGTTTGATGTGGTCAGCGCCGATGGCAGCCCGCACATGCTGACCAAAGCATTCGAGAACGGCAGAGCTTTCGGCGGCTACGTCCTGCGCGTCGTGGAGGCTGACTGGCGCTGGCTCAACCGCGACGTGCACGGCACCTACGACGCGATCGTATGCCTGGGGAACTCGTTCACCCACCTCTTCTCTGAACGCGACCGGCGCAAGACACTCGCCGAGTTCTACGCGATGCTCAAACACGACGGCGTGCTGATCATCGATCACCGCAACTACGACAGCATCCTGGACGACGGTTTCTCGTCCAAGCACGCGTACTACTACTGCGGCGACGAGATCAAGGTCGAACCCGAGTACATCGACGAGGGGTTGGCGCGCTTCCGCTACTCATTCCCGGACGAGTCGGTCTACCACCTCAACATGTTTCCGCTGCGGAAGGACTATGTCCGGCGGCTGCTGCGCGAGGTCGGCTTCCAGCAGATCGAGACCTACGGTGACTTCCAGTCGACCTACTCAGACGGCGACCCTGACTTCTTCGTGCATATCGCGGAGAAGGCCTACCGCTCCAAGGAGGAGGCGGTCGATCTCTACTCCAACGCCGTCAACACGGCCCGGAATTACTACAACTCCGAAGACGCCGACGCCTTCTACGCCATCGTCTGGGGTGGCGAGGACATCCACATCGGCATGTATGCCGAGGAGTCCGAGGAGATCGGCCTAGCCAGTCGCCGCACCGTCATGACTATGGCAAGCCTGGGCGATTTCACCCGGGAATCCACCGTGCTGGACCTCGGTGCCGGATACGGGGGAGCCGCTCGCTATCTGGCCCGCACCTACGGATGCCGGGTCACCTGCCTGAACTTGTCCGAGGTCGAGAACGAGCGCAACCGGCGGATGAACGCAGAGCAGGGACTAGAGGAGTTGATCGAGGTAGTCGATGGCTCATTCGAGGACCTCGCGTTCCAGGACAACGCCATCGACGTGGCCTGGTCGCAGGATTCCCTGCTGCACAGCGGGGACCGGGCCCGGGTGCTGGAGGAGGCGGTGCGGGTGCTTCGCCCCGGCGGTCAGATGATTTTCACTGACCCGATGGCCACCGAGAGCGCCAGCAAGGAGGACCTCAAGCCGATACTGCAGCGAATCCAGCTCGACACGCTGGCCACCCCGGCGTTCTACCGGCGCGAGTTGTTCCGGCTAGGCGTACGCTCCGTGGAGTTCCACGACCACTCCGAGCAACTGCCCCGGCACTACCAGCGTGTATATGACGAACTCGTGCGGCGTGCGGCCGAGCTGGATGGGCAGGTCAGCGGTGATTACTGCGCACGGATGCAGGCCGGTCTACAGCACTGGGTGCAGGGCGCCAACGCCGGCCACCTGAGGTGGGGCATCTTCCACGCGCACAACTGAGGTACTGCGTTCGGTCCCTTGTGTCGTATTCTGACGCGGAGTGTTGCGCTACCGAGAGGAGAGGGCGTACCCCGGTGCCCCACATTGGTCATGCCTTCAGAGCCGACGTCCGCAGAGCACAGCGGTAAGCCGTACCACACGGAGCTACCAGGTAGCCCGTCCGCAGCGGCCATCGTGGCAGCCATCGAACCGCCTGAATCCAGCCGGCGGGTGACCGACTGGGTGGTGTTCGGGATCGCCGCGGTGATCTCGTGCGGCATTGTGGTGTGGGGTATCGGCTGGACTGATTCACTCGCCGGGGTCGCCACCGCGGTGCTGCGGTGGCTGGTGAATAATCTCGGCTGGCTGTTCGTGCTCGCCGCCACCGGCTTCGTGATGTTCTCGCTGTGGGCGGCCTTGGGCCGCTACGGCAGGATCCCGTTGGGTCGCGACGGCGAGCCGCCCGAGTTCCGCACGGTGTCCTGGGTCGCGATGATGTTCAGCGCGGGAATGGGCATCGGTTTGATGTTCTACGGGGTGAGTGAGCCCCTTACGCATTTCGTCGAACCACCGCCGGGGGCCGAGCCGGGCATCGGCACGGCGATGGCCACCACCCTGTTCCACTGGACTCTGCACCCCTGGGCGATGTATGCCGTCATGGGGCTCGCGCTCGCTTACGGGACCTACCGGCGCGGCCGGCCGCAGCTGATCAGCGCCGCGTTCTGGCCACTGTTCGGCAAGACCAGGGCCCGCGGCCCGGCGGGTAAGGCCATCGACATCATGGCGATCTTCGCCACGCTGTTCGGCTCGGCGGCCTCGCTGGGGCTCGGTGCGCTGCAGATCGGTGCCGGGTTCGAGACCAACGGTTGGCTGTCCAGCCCGGGCAACGCCCTGCTCGTGACGATCATCTTTGTGCTCACCGTGGCGTTCGTCGTCTCGGCGGTCTCCGGGGTGGCCAAGGGCATCCAGTGGCTGGCCAACATCAATATGGTGCTTGCGCTGGTGCTCGCGACGTTCGTGTTCGTGGTCGGCCCGACGGTGCTGATCCTCAACCTGATCCCGACCGCGGTCGGCGACTACTTCCGCGACATGGCCACCATGTCGGCGCGCACCGCGGCTGCGGGTGGCGATGCAACCAATTCCTGGTTGTCCAGTTGGACGATCTTTTACTGGGCGTGGTGGATTTCCTGGACCCCGTTCGTGGGCATGTTCATCGCCCGGATCAGCCGTGGCCGGACGATCCGCCAGTTCGTCGCCGGGGTGATCATGGTGCCCAGCGCGGTGAGCCTGGTGTGGTTCGCCATCTTCGGGGGTGCCGCGATCAGCGCGCAGCGCGGCGGCACCGACATCGCCAGCCGGGGTGCCGTCGAGGCGCAACTGTTCGGGCTGCTCGGTACCTTCCCGCTGTCCGCAGCAGCGAGCGTGCTGGTGATGGTGCTGGTCGCGATCTTCTTCGTATCCGGGGCTGATGCCGCCTCGGTGGTGCTCGGCACCCTGTCGCAGCGCGGCAGCCAGCAACCCCAGAAGTGGAACGTGATCTTCTGGGGCACTGCGACCGGTGCGGTGGCGGTGGTCATGCTGCTGGTCGGCGGGGCAACCGCGCTGGCCGGCCTGCAAACGCTCACGATCATCGCGGCGGCTCCGTTCTTGCTACTCCTGATCCTGCTGTGTGTCTCGCTGGCCCGCGACTTGCGCACCGACCCGATGATCGTCGCGGATCACGCGATCGAGCGGCAACTGCGTGAGCAGCACCACAACGGCCGGGATGGTTCGGCCAAGGCCCGCAAACCCGTTTCCTCAGAGGTGGACCGACCCGTTAGTGGTGGGTGATTACCTCCAAAAGCCGGTTCCCGCGCCGGAGCCGGGCCGTCGTGACCCACGCCGCCGTGGTCGCAGTCCTCCACGTACTCGGGAACTAACGGGGAACTGGAACCGACTACATCCGTGAAAGGCCGTGCCGGGTTTCCGGCAGATGCGCAGAGGCAGAGTCATGCGCGGAGATCACGGTTGAGGATGTGACTGCGGTGGCGGGCGTGGTGTGGATAAGCTGGATCTTCGCCGTGGTGTTCGTCGGGATGGCCCTGTTCTTCGCGGTGCGGCTGCTCACTTCCCGCCGGGACGCCTCATGGGGTGGCGGTAGCACTGACCCCAGCAACAATGATCCCAGCAACAATGATCCCAGCAACAATGATCCCAGCGCGGATGCGTCGCACGGCGTGATGAGCCTCGGCATGGCCGCGATGTTGTGGCCCTGGGGTGATCCGGTGCCGGGTAAGCCGGTGCCTGCGCTGTATTGGCAGGTGTTGTTCGGCATGGCTGCCGCGTGGTTCGCGGTTCGGCTGCTCAGAAGCGGGGCGCGATCAGCCACGATCCCGCAACCTGGCTCGGGCCGAGGCGCTGACCTGCACCATGTGCTGGGAAATCTGGCGATGGTGTACATGCTGGTCGCGGTCCCCGCAGGCCACGGCGCCGCGCACCGCACGCACGTTCCCGGGATCAGCGCCCCCGGCATCGCGTTGCCGGCGCTGGCTTGGGCGTTGCTGGCGTACTTCCTGGTGTTCGCGGTGTGGTTGGGCGCGCAGTTGGTCGAGCCGGTGAGCACGGTGGCGGCGACCTCCGCCGGTGCTGCCGCCCCGGGTGGTCGACCGCACGGTGTGGTCACCTCACCTCATCTGCTCGGTTCCAGCCGCGTCGTGATGGGTATCGGGATGAGCTACATGCTCGTGACGATGCTGTGACCGCCGGCTGTGACTGCCGTTGCGTCGCTACCGGCACACATCGTTGTGTCCGTCTCTCCCTGGAGCGTGTTGTCATGTCGAAGATCAATTGGCGACTCGGGCGTCGCACCGCCGTGGTCGGCGCCGTCTGTGTCGTGGTGCTGCTCACCCTGGCCGGCGTCGCGTCGGCGCACGTCACGGTGAATCCTCGTACCGCGCAACAAGGCGGCTATACCAAGGTTGCCTTCCGGGTTCCCAACGAGCGCGACACCGCGTCCACCACCCAGCTTGAGATCAATTTCCCGACCGACCACCCGATCGCTTCCGTGTCGACCCGTGCGGTCCCCGGTTGGACGTCGACCGTACAGAAGGCGACGCTGGCCAAACCGATCATCACCAGTCATGGGCAGATCACCGAGACCGTGTCGAAGATCACCTGGACGAGCGGCACGATTGCGCCTGGAACGTTCGAGGAGTTCGACGTGTCGCTGGGCCCGTTGCCGACCGACACTGATCAGCTGGTTTTCAAGGCGTTGCAGACCTACGACAATGGCGAGGTGGTGCGGTGGATCGACACGGCCCCACCGGGTGCTGCTGAGCCCGAGCATCCTGCACCAGTGCTCAAACTGACACCAGCTGATACCAGCCCGGCGACGAGCGTCAGCTCGGCGACGGTGACCACGCGCGGCGACTCGGGTTCATCGAACGCTGCGGGCGTGGTGCTCGGAGTCGTGGGCATCGTGCTGGGGATCATCGGGATCGGATTGGGTTTGCTGGGCCGAAGGAAGGGACCCAGTACGGCCGCGAGCTGAAGCTGCCGCCGTGCGCTGCCGGCCCGCGTTGCGAGCGGGCGTAGTGACGGTGATCTGCGTGGTGCTCGTCGCACTCGTCGTCGGCGGTTCGGCGGTGGCCCACGCGGAGCTGATCTCGACCGATCCTGGGCAAGGCGCGGTGGTCGCCACCGCGCCCAGCACGGTGTCACTCATGTTCAGCGAACCAGTGGTGGTGGCAGCGGATGGAATCCGGATCTTCGGCCCGGACGGTGCGCAGCTGGACACCGGTGATGCCGTTGCCCTCGGTCGTGCCTCCACTGTGGGCGTTGCTCTACGCGGTAGCGATCCGCCCGGTGATGCCCGGCAGCAGGGCACCTTCACCGTCTCCTGGCGGGTGGTCTCGGTCGATTCGCACCCGGTGGCGGGTGCCTTCACCTTCTCGGTGGGGCAGCCCTCGGCGAACCGGGCCCCTGGGACCACCCAGCCCAGCGGGAGTACCGCGGTCGGTGTGCTCTACGGAATCGCCCGGGCCACCGCGTTCTCGTCGTTCGCGCTGCTGGTGGGCTCGATTGCGTTCGTGTTGCTCTGCTGGTCCGGTGCCATCGCCCGGCGTGACGTCCGCCGCGTCATGCTGGTCGGCTGGACCGGCCTGCTGGCGGCCACGATGGCGGGACTGCTGCTGCAGGGTCCCTACGCCAACGGGCTGGGTGCCGATCGCATCTTCGACGCCACGGTCTTGTCGGCGACCGTGGACAGCCGGTTCGGTGCAGCATGGACCGCCCGGCTGCTGTTGCTGGCCCTGACCGGTGCGTACCTGGTGTTGTTGTGTGCCTGGCTGGGACACTTCGCGCGGCCGGGGCACGCCTGGTTCGGTGCGCTCGGCGTGGGCTTGGCCGTTGGCCTGGCGTCGACGTGGGCGGTGGCCGGTCATGCGAGCACGGGGCTCCAGCCAGCACTGGCGGTACCGGTGGATGTCGTGCACCTGCTGGCGATGGGACTGTGGTTGGGCGGTCTGGCCACCCTCGCGGTCATCTTGCGGCCCACGGGTACGGCGAGTACCGAGGTCCCGGCGGCGGTGCACCGGTTCTCGTCGGTCGCGGCCACCTCAGTCGTGATCCTCATCGCCACCGGCAGCTACCAATCGTGGCGCCAGCTGGGCAGCTGGTCCGCCTTCGTATCCACCGACTACGGCCGTTTGTTGTGGGCGAAACTCGGTGTCGTCGCGCTCCTGTTCGGCGTCGCGACGGTGTCGCGTAGGTGGGTCAAACGCAGGTGGGTCAAACACCGGCGAACACCAGCCGATGCGCAGCCGCCGTGCTCCCATGCGGTGTCGGCCCCTGCGCTATTGACGATGCCGGCCCCCGGGCTGCCGACACTGCGTCGCAACGTGCTGAGCGAAGCCGTGCTCGGTGCACTGGTGCTCGGCGTCACCGCGCTGCTGGTCAACGCCGAACCCGGTCGAAGCGCGGCAGCTGCGGCAGCAGCGGCTGCTGCGTCTCTGGCGCCGGCACGCGACATCGTCAGCTATGACACCGGAGGGCCGGGCGGCCAGGGCCAGCTCACCATCGATGTCGATCCCGCCACCACCGGACCTGACACGATCAGTGTCACCGTCGGGGATCGCACCGGCAACCCGCGGGATGTAGCCGAACTCAACGCCACCTTGACTCTCAGCTCGAGGCGGATCGGCCCGCTCCCGGTTGCCCTGCAACGCACCGCACCAGGCCACTATGTCGCTACCGGAGTCCAGATCCCGGTCAAGGGAACCTGGCAGCTGGCGGTGACCGTGCGCACCTCCGACATCGACCGGACCACCGTGACCGCACCGATCGACATCAGGTGAATCGGGTGGTGCCCAGCACCACGCCGCGGTGGCTATGTTTTCGGTCGCGGCGGGCGCAACCTGAGGTTCTGAGCATCTGCTAGCCGGTAGCGTGAGGCTCCGTGATGCGGACAGCCGTGGCCGTGATGATGCTCGTCGTGCTCGCCGGATGTGGGAGTGCGGGACAGGCTACCTCGGGCCAAACGAGCCGACCGGACGCAGTCGGGCTGGTCAATCCCATTCTCGCTGCGGCGCTGGCCGGCGAGCAGCCGCGGGCCGCGGCCGATCCGCCTGCGCTGGCCCGGCAGATCACTGTCGCCGAGACCGCAATTCGGGACCCGGCGACCCCGCCCGAACTGGTCGCTGCCGGCGGCCGGACTGCGCAGGTCGCCTACCTTAGTCTGGCCAAGCGACCGGACTGGGACGCCGCGGTACTGGCCGACGTCCCGGCGCCGTTGCAGGACACGGTGCGGCGCAACACCGCGGCGGGCCGCGAGTTCGAAGCAATGTCTACTCGGGTGTCGACGACCCTCCCGGCCTGGCGGATCGTCGAGCCGCTCGCCGGGCCGCAACTACGGGAGTACTACGCGGAGGCGCAACAGCGTTTCGGCGTGCCATGGCCGGTGCTCGCCGCGGTGCACCTGGTCGAGACCAGGATGGGCCGGATCGTCGGGCTCTCCACGGCGGGCGCGCAGGGACCGATGCAGTTCCTGCCAGGCACCTGGGCGCGCTACGGCCTCGGCGGCGACGTGTGGAACACCCGCGATGCGATCCTCGGTGCGGCCAACTACCTTGCCGCCAACGGCGGTGCCGACGGTACCGACGCCGGCCTTGACAAGGCCCTGTACCGCTACAACAACGACACTCGTTACGTCCGTGGTGTGCGACACCACGCCGCGCTGATGCAGGCTGACGAACGCGCCTTCCTGGGTTTCCATGCCTGGGAGGTGTATTCCCGTACCCACCTCGGTGACGTCCTGCTGCCGACCGGTTACGAGGCGCCGCGAAGCATGCCGGTGGAG
>JBOHHF010000088.1:0-25237 GCA_050700495.1 Pseudonocardiaceae bacterium | reverse complement strand
CCGGACTCGGCTGACACATCCATCGTCACAGCAGTCACAGGTGCCTCTCCAGTCTCAGGAGTTACACCGTTGATCTTACAGTCCCGGCCCGCTTGCAGTTCGGGCAGGTAGTCCGTCGGCCGATCCGCCTCGACGAAGGCCGGAATCGGAACGTGGGTCGGCGGGTAACTCGCGGGGAACCCGCTAGCGTGCAGTCTCGATGAGCCAGTACGTCGCAGCGATCGACCAGGGCACCACGTCCACGCGATGCATGGTGTTCGACCACGACGGCCGGGTGGTTTCGGCGGACCAACGTGAGCACCGGCAGCACTTTCCCCAGGCCGGCTGGGTGGAGCACGACGCGCTCGAGGTGTGGGCCAACACTCGGGAGGTCGCAGCCGGTGCGCTGGCCAAGGCGGACCTGACGCCCGGCGACATCGCCGCGGTGGGCATCACCAACCAGCGTGAGACAACCGTGGTGTGGGACCGGCTCAGCGGCGAACCGGTGCACAACGCGATCGTGTGGCAGGACACACGTACCGACCGGTTGTGCACCGAACTCGGCGGTTCCACCGGCGCCGACCGGTATCGGAACCGCACCGGGTTACCGCTGTCCACCTACTTCGCCGGCCCCAAGATCCGCTGGATCCTGGACCAGGTCGACAGTGCCCGGCAGCGGGCGAACAACGGCGAGTTGTGTTTCGGGACCATGGACACCTGGTTGCTGTGGAACATGACCGGTGGCCCGTCCGGTGGGCTGCATCTCACCGATGCCACCAACGCCTCCCGGACGCTGCTGATGGATCTGGACACCCTGTCCTGGGACGAGGGCATAGCCGAGGAGATGGGCATCCCGGTGTCGATACTGCCCGAGATCCGCTCCTCCTCTGAGGTGTACGGCAAGGTCCGGGAGCGCGGCACACTGGCCGGGGTACCCATCGCCGGCATCCTCGGTGACCAACAGGCGGCCATGTTCGGGCAGGCCTGCCTGTCCGTGGGGGACGCCAAGAACACCTACGGCACCGGCAACTTCCTGCTGCTCAATACCGGCACCGAGAAGGTGATGAGCCGTAACGGACTGCTCACCACGATCTGCTACCAGATCGGGTCCCAGGATCCGGTGTACGCGTTGGAGGGCTCGGTGGCGGTCACCGGGTCGCTGGTGCAGTGGCTGCGGGACAACCTGGGCATGATCTCGTCGGCAGCGGAGATCGAGGACGCGGCGGCTACCGTCGCGGACAACGGCGGGGCCTATTTCGTGCCCGCCTTCTCCGGCTTGTTCGCGCCGCACTGGCGCCCCGACGCCCGCGGTGCCATCGTCGGCCTGACCGGGTATGTCACCCGTGGTCACCTGGCCCGGGCAGTGTTGGAGGCTACCGCCTTCCAGTCCCGCGAAGTGCTCGACGCGATGAACGCCGACTCAGGGGTAGCGCTGACCTCGTTGAAGGTGGACGGCGGGATGGTGGTCAACGAGCTGCTGATGCAGTTCCAGGCCGACATCCTGGCAGTTCCGGTGATCCGGCCCGTGGTCAGCGAGACCACCGCACTGGGCGCCGCCTACGCGGCCGGCCTCGCGGTCGGGTTCTGGTCCGGCGAGGAGGAGATCCGAGCTAACTGGACAGCCGACCGGCGGTGGAACCCGCAGATGGACCCGCAGCGACGCGAGGACCTCTACACGCAATGGCGTAAGGCGGTCAGCCGAACCCTCAACTGGACGGACTGACCGCGCGGCGGCGGGCCAGCGCGACGCCGGACCCGGCCATGGCGATTGTGCCGCCAACGGTGAGCGACACCGCCAGCATGCTCACCTCGGCCTGCGGCGCTGCTTGGCTCTCCGAACCGATACTCGTCGACTTGCCGACCGGCTCGTCGGCCATGGCTACCGGGGCGGCACCCAGCACGGCCGCTCCCACGATCAGGCCGCAGGCAACGATCCGCATCACAACCTCCTCGTGCACGCCTGTAATCGATAGGACGCCTGAGCGCGCCACGGGTTGCTCCCGGCCCAGCACGCTGAGTGCACACCCGTGAGCACGATGTAAGCGACGGTGGTGGCGGGAGCGCTGGCCGCGGGTGGCCTGACGGCTACGCTGTCGCGCGTGCCGCTCTACGCCGCCTACGGGTCCAACATGGACCCAGCACAGATGATGCAGCGCGCGCCGCACTCGCCGATGGCGGTGACCGGGTGGCTGATCGGCTGGCGGCTGACCTTTGGCGGCGAGGATCTCGGCTGGGAGGGGGCCCTGGCTACTGTCGTCGAAGATCCCCTTTCTCAGGTGTTCGTCGTGGTCTATGACGTCACCGCGGAGGACGAGAAGCTGCTCGACCGCTGGGAAGGTGGCGACTTCGGGTTTCACAAGAAGCTGCGGCTACGGGTGCACACCCTGGATGGCACAGTGCTCGCCTGGCTCTACGTGCTGGACGCCTACGAAGGCGGCCTACCCTCGGCGCGCTACCTGGGAGTCATCGCAGATGCCGCCGAAGCGGCCGGCGCTCCGGAGGACTACGTCGCCGAACTGCGCATTCGCCCGTGCGCTGGCCTCGGCCCCTAATCCCCTGGCGTGTCGTACTCTGGTGCACGGTGTGTCGTGAGCAGCCCGTCCGGATCACTGAGATCCTCCGCGGTGGCGCGGACCGTGATCCACCCGCGGCGCTGCAGGTCAAGGTCACGACGGGCATCCCGGTCCTGCCGATACTCGTGAGCCTCATAGCCGTCGTACTCCAGCGCGATACGCAACTCCGGCCAGCACAGATCGAGGACATACCGAACACAGCCAAGCGCGTCGAGCACCTCGAACTAGCCCACCGGCTGTGGAAACCCCACCTCCACCACCAGCAGCTTGAGCCAGCTCTCCGGGGGTGAGTCGGCCCGTCCTGTCACCAACGGGAGCAACCCGCCGGCGCGGGCGGTGTACCGACGGTCGGGCCGAGTAGCCAGTCGTTCGGCGATCCGGCCGCGGAATGCCGATCGCTCCGATTCAGGAAGCAGCGCGGCCGCTTGGTCCGCGACAGCGAGTGCCCGCTTGGCCAGGTCCGTGCAGAGCAACTCGGTGACCGCGACTTCCAGCGGTACCGCACGCAGACCTCGCACCTCGATCACGTCCGTCAGCAGTCTGCGTCTCTGGTAAACGACCAAACCCTGCTGGGTTCGAAGTGATCCCGAGTACGGCACCGCCACGTGCACCGTCGGTGTTGCCGCGGCCGGGCAGCCCTGCAACCAGGCCGCGATCAAGCCTGTCAGCGCCGCCGCGGGTCCGGCCGCGAGCAAAGCCGCGCCCGCCCGGATGTCTGGATCGAGGAGCAGCTCCCGCGGGACCAGCACGCCCCAGAGCTGCCCGACCCGGGCCGTCAGCCCGCATCCGGTCCAGGGTTCGGCGGCCCAGAACGGCGCGTAACTCGGCGTATGTCCGTGGGCCGCGAAGACTATCCGGGAGGGTGAGCACGGCGTGAGCCTCGCTCGAGGGGACGCTCAGCCGCGAGCGACGGACCGTACACCTGTGGACAAGCGCTCCGGTGTGGATAAGCAGCCGAGCACCTGGCCACAACACACCAGGCGTTAGAGCACGACACGCCGGGAGGGGGTTAGGCGAGGGCAGCCAGTGCGGCGTGCACCATGACTCGCACGCCGAGCGGCAGCGCACGCTCGTCGAGGTCGAAAGTGGATTGGTGCAGGTCATGATGCAGGCCTTCGCCCGACCACACGCCTAGGCGGCCCATCGACCCGGGCACGTGTTCGAGGTACCAGGCGAAGTCCTCCCCGCCGGAAGACTGTTTGGTACTGGCCAGGGCATCCGCACCGAGCGCCGCGGTGACACCGTCACGCAGCAGCCTGGTACTGACCGGCTCGTTGACCACCGGCGGCACGCCGCGGACGTGCCGCAGGTCGTACCCGACCCCGGTAGGCGCGAGTAGCGCGGTGACGAGCTCGCGGACCAGCGGGTCCAGACCAGCCCAGATCTCGGGGTCTCCGGTACGGAGGGTGCCACGAAGCAACCCCTGCTGCGGGACCGTGTTGGCGGCCTGACCTGCCTGCACCGCACCCCAGACGAGCACCGTGCCCGAACGCGGGTCGACCCGCCGTGACAGCAACGCCGGCAGACCGGTGATCACGGTGCCCAATGCGTTCACCAGATCGGCGGTAAGGTGCGGTCGCGATGTGTGCCCACCGGGTGACGACAGCCGTAGCTCGACCAGATCACCCGCCGAGGTGATCGGCCCGACCCGGGTGCCGACCCGGCCCACCGGCAACCGGGGGTCGCAGTGCAGCGCGAAGATCCGGTCCACGCCTGCCAGTCCACCGGCGGCGACAACATCGAGTGCTCCCCCGGGCATGACCTCCTCGGCCGGCTGGAAGATCATCCGGATCCGGCCGGGCAACGCCGGGGCTGATGCCAGGGCGAGCGCTGCGCCGATCAGGATTGCGGTGTGCGCGTCGTGCCCGCAAGCGTGCATCACACCGTCTATGGTGGAGGCAAACGGTAGCCCGGTGACCTCTGGCAGAGCTAGCGCGTCAAGATCGGCGCGCAGCGCCACACACCGCGAGCCGGTGCCGATGTCACAGATCAGGCCAGTGCCCCCGGGCAACAGCGTCGGCACCAGGCCGGCGGTGGCGAGCTGCTCGGCGATCAGCTTGGTCGTGTCCTTCTCGTGGAAGGCAAGTTCCGGATGGGCGTGGATGTGCCTGCGCCAAGCGACCAGTTCGGCGCCGTTGCGCAACACCCACTCGTCCAACCAGGACGGACCACGACCGGCCGCGATGTCAGGCGCGGCGCATAGCGGCAGCCCGGGTGGCTGGCTCAGTGGGTATTCCAGCGCGGTCACGCTGCATCTCCGGTGGCGGGCATTGGCGCCACATAGCGCTGGGACACGCACGCCGTGGCGAAGTCGGGATAGTGGTTCACCGCATCATTCGCAATCGATCGCGACGTTGGATGGATCGCCGGCAGCGCCTGGGTCAGGTTGCCCAAGGCGGTGCTGCCAGTCCGGCGGTCCAGCTCGTCCTCTGCTCAGTGAGGAGCAGCCGAGTCCGGTGATCGCCACGCGGTAAGCCGCGGGGGATACGGGGGAAGCCTGGATCACCTCGTGGGCGCACCCGGTGGCCAATGCCCCAGCCTGGACACGGGCCCGTGTCCAGGTCCGCAGCTGTTGCCGGGACTCGACGTCGGGCGCTCGCGGAGCGTACCGCGCTGACGTGTTCGTGGAAACGATGTTGCGTCCGCCGAGTGGTGCGGCGACCGTGCCGGTGTAGCGCACCGGAAGATCTGTGATGGCCGGTGAGGTGCACGCACAGGTCTCCTCCGGCCGCGCGCAGCGCCGGCGGAGTACGGCGACGGCTTCGGTGACTGGCTCTGCACTCATCCCGTGATTCTCCCCGATCGGCGGTACCGCTGACACAGTGGGTGACCCCGCTCACCCACCTGGCCCTGCAGCGCCCCGGAATTACCCGACAGCTGCCGCTCAGGTCCACGACACGCAAATCCCTGGCGCCAGGCGGAGGGACCTCCTTATCAGAACCTCTGCGGGGGCACATAAATACCCCACACGTCGCGCAGCGCATGGCACACCTCCCCGACGGTGGCGCCCACAGCGAGCGCGTGCTTCATCGGATACAGCACGTTGTCACGGCCCGCCGCGGCCTTGCGCAGTTCGTCCAGGGTGCGAACGACCTCAGTGGATGATCGCGACGAGCGCAGCGCAGCGAGCCGCGCCCGTGCGGTGTCCTCGATCGTCGGGTCCACCCGCACGGATTGGTAGGGATCCTCGGTGTCGAGCCGGTAGCGATTGAGCCCGACCACGATCCGATCGCCGGAGTCGATCTCCCTGGCAGTGCGGTAAGCGGTCTGCTCGATCTCCGACTTCTGGAAGCCCACCTCGATGGCGGGCACCGCACCACCCAGCGAGTCCACCTGCTCGATCAAGGCCACCGCGGCGGCCTCCACCTCGTCGGTCATCGCCTCGACCGCGTAGGAACCGGCAAAGGGATCCACTGTGGACGTCAGGTCGGTCTCGTAGGCCAGCACCTGCTGAGTCCGCAGAGCCAGCCTTGCGGCCTTCTCGCTGGGCAGCGCGATCGCCTCGTCATAGGCGTTGGTGTGCAACGACTGGGTACCACCGAAGATCGCGGCGATGGCCTGCGCAGTGACTCTGATCAAGTTGACCTCGGGCTGCTGGGCGGTGAGCTGCACCCCGGCGGTCTGGGTGTGGAATCGCAGCATCAGCGACTTGGGATTTCGCGCCCCGAAGCGCTCTTTCATCATCCGGGCCCAGATCCGCCGGGCGGCGCGGAACTTCGCAACCTCCTCCAGCAGGGTGGTGCGGGAGACGAAGAAGAACGACAGCCGCGGCGCGAACTCATCGACGACCATCCCGGCGTCCAGCGCAGCCTGCACGTACTGCACACCGTTGGCGAGCGTGAACCCGATTTCCTGCGCGGGGTTCGCGCCTGCCTCGGCCATGTGGTAGCCGGAGATCGAGATGCTGTTCCAGCGCGGGATCTCGGCCTTGCAGTAGGCGAAGATGTCTGAGGTGAGCCGCAACGAATGGGCCGGCGGGTAAATGTAGGTGCCCCGGGCGATGTACTCCTTGAGCACATCGTTTTGGATCGTCCCGGTCAAGCGATGCGCCTGCACTCCGTTCTCTTCGCCCACCAGCTGGTAAAGCAGCAGCAATAGGCTCGCCGGGGCGTTGATGGTCATCGAAGTGGACACCTCGTCCAGCGGGATACCGTCGAACAGCGCCCGCATGTCCTCGATCGAGTCGATGGCCACTCCGACCTTGCCGACCTCGCCCTGCGCGATGGCCTCGTCGGAGTCATAACCCATCTGCGTGGGCAGGTCGAAGGCGACCGACAGGCCGCCCTGTCCGGCCCGCAGGAGCTGGTGATAGCGGGCGTTGGATTCAGCGGCGGTACCGAATCCGGCGTACTGGCGCATCGTCCAGGGACGCTCGGTGTACATCGTGGGGTATACCCCGCGGGTGAAGGGGAACTCCCCCGGCTCGCCGAGCCGGTCCGCCAGACCACCCGCGACGTCGTCCGCGTGGTACACCGGATTGATCCCGAAGCCCGATTCTGAGGTCTTGTCCGCCATCGGGTCTGTATGGCACACACCGGCTGCCACCACAACGCAGGGCATCATATGGCGGTGACCACCCCCGTCCCCCGCCTGGTGGCGGGCCGCTACCGGCTCGGCGCGGTGCTGGGCCGGGGCACGATGGGGACGGTGTGGTCCGCCCACGACGAGGTGCTCGGCCGCGCGGTCGCGGTCAAGGAGGTGCTGCTGGCGCCGGGGATCCCGGACGGCGAAGCCGACGCGTTGCGGGAGCGCACCCTGCGGGAGGCCAGAACCATCGCGGCGCTGTCGCATCCCAACGTGGTCACGCTCTACGACGTGGCCCGGGAGGACGCCGCACCGTTCGTGGTGATGGAGCTGGTGGCCTCCCGTAGCCTGGCCGAGCTGCTGCAGGACGGGCCCCTGCCGACACGGCGGGTGATCGCCGTGGGAGCCGCGGTGGCGGCAGCGCTGCAGGCCGCGCACGCGGCGGGCATCACGCACCGGGACGTCAAACCCGGCAACGTGCTGATGGCGCACGACGGCCGGGTCAAGCTCACCGACTTCGGGATCGCCCGCAATCCGGCTGATCAGACGTTGACCGCGACCGGTCTGATGCTGGGCTCCCCGGCCTACATTGCTCCCGAGATTGCATCCGGCGGGCCGGTCAATCCGCCGGCGGATCTGTGGGGACTCGGCGCGACGCTGTTCGCCGCAGTCGAGGGCAGACCCCCCTACGACGCAGGCACCGCGATGGCGACGGTCGCCTCGGTGGTACAGGACGAAGTACCCAAGCCGTCGTGTTCCGGGCCGCTCGCCGAAGTGATCAACGGATTGATGATCAAGGATCCAGCGCGCCGGATGCCGCTGTCGCAGGTGCGCCGGCTGTTGGGGGCGCCCCCCGAGCGCGCTGACCACCAACCCGCTGACTCCCA
This sequence comes from Pseudonocardiaceae bacterium, assembly GCA_050700495.1. Taxonomy (GTDB): domain Bacteria; phylum Actinomycetota; class Actinomycetes; order Mycobacteriales; family Pseudonocardiaceae. Next base: position 17,274 of record JBOHHF010000088.1, on the reverse strand, counting down.
GCTGGCGCCGCATGCACTCCACGCGGCGACCAGGCCGCCTAAGGTTGCCCGGCAGCCACCCGAAACGCCGCGCAGGCGTACCGGGCAGCTCGCTGCGGACCCGGGCCCACTGCCCTTTGCCTCCCCTGCTGATGCTGCATCCCCTGCCCATACCGCGGAGCCGCCGGTAGCGGCACGACGGGTCGACAGCCCTGGAGCGGGACGCAGGACGATGCTGTGGATCGTGGCCATGCTGCTGTTCCTCGGCGCCGCAACCGCGGGCTTCGGAGTCGTCCGGGTCGCTGCCGGCAGACCTGCCCTGCCCGACTTGGGAACCAGTACCCCGTTGGGGACAGGCACCAACGACGCGGTGCTGATACCCCGCGAGCTTCAGGTCATCGAGCCGGACGGCACGCGGCCGGCCAGGTTCGCCGTCAGCGTGCCGCAAGGCTGGCCGGAGTTCCGCGAGCAGCGGTCGCTCGGGGACAATCCGGGCACCGTGGTGCGCTTCGTCTCACCGGACGGCTCGGAGGTCATCGCCGTGGAGCGGGTCACCGGCGTGGCGCCCAGCGGTGGCCCGGACCAGTACCTGACCGGCTACCTGCGCAAGCTGGCGCAGGGGGTGCCCGAGCTGGTCGAGACTCAGCGGCGGAAGCTGTCCGCCGGCGGGCTCGACGCCACCTTCCGAACCCAAGAGGGTGGTGAGCTGCGCCGCACCACCTACCTGCGGCTGGTGCCTGCCAGATCGGGTCTGTGGGTTGTTTCTGTCACCGTCCCGACCGAGCGGGAGGGAGCCGGGCGCACGAAGCTGTTCGAGCCGGTGGTGGCGGATTTCATCCCAGGAATCTGATCGTCATAGGCTGCCGAATCGTGACTGATCCGATGCAGGCCGCCCAGGCCGCCGCAGCCGTGCTCGCCCAGCGCAGCGGGGTGCCTGCGCATGACATTGCCGTGGTGCTGGGTAGCGGTTGGCGTCCCGCGGCCGACATGATGGGCGCTGCCACCATCGAGATCCCGTTCACCGAGCTGCCCGGGTTCGCTGCACCGCAGGTCGCCGACCACGCCGGGACAGTCCGGTCGGTGCCGCTGGATGGGCGGCACATCCTGGTGTTCCTGGGTCGAACCCACGGCTATGAGGGTCACGGGGTGGCTCAGGTCGTGCACGGGGTGCGCACCGCCTGTGCAGCGGGCGTCCGGGTGGTGGTGCTCACCAACGCCACCGGCGGTATCGCCGACGGGCTCGAGGTCGGCCAGTCGGTGTTGATTTCTGATCATCTCAACCTCACCGCGACCTCCCCGCTGGTCGGGCCACGGTTCGTCGATCTCACCGACACCTACTCCCCCCGGTTGCGCTCGCTGGCCCGGGATATCGATCCCAGCCTGCGCGAGGGGGTCTACGCGGGGGTGCCCGGTCCGCATTTCGAGACCCCGGCGGAGATTCGCATGTTGCGCGTGCTGGGAGCCGACCTGGTCGGGATGTCCACCGTGCTGGAAGCCGTCGCCGCCCGCGCCGAGGGTGCCGAGGTGCTAGGAGTCTCGCTGGTCACCAACCTCGCCGCCGGTCTCGCCGGCGCCCCCCTCGACCATCGCACACTGCCAGCCGCCGCCCGCGACACCGCAGCCCGAATGGGCATCCTACTGCGCGAATTACTAGCCCGGGCCTAGCCTATTGAGCGGGGGTTATCGACACCCCGATAATCCCGCTGACCCCCGCTGAATGCGGGAACCTAGACGCCACGGCGCAGCCGAGCCCGTGCGCTACGCGCAGCCGGATCGATCCGGACGTGGCGGGTCGCGGCGGCGAGCCCGAAGGCTGGCATATTGCCGTAGATGACCTCGGCGCGACCCGGCCCGACCTGATAGGTCTCGTGCCAGATGCCGACCAGCTCGCTGGCCCCGACAGTGTAATTACCCGGAAACACCTTCGCTGCCACGGTTGCCACTTCCTCCGACGAACAACTATTCTGCAACACTGTTATGAAACACTGCTGCAATACGGTCGTCCAGGGTCTCGACCGAATTGCACGACGCCGCTGCGCCGGCCAGGTCAGATCCCCCGGGACGCCGAAGCCGTGCAGCACCAGAGGGGCGCGGGCGTTTCAAACAATGTTATAAAACAGTGTTGCGATATGGTTGTCAAGTGCCACGACCGAAACTGCACGACGATGCGCTACGCATCCGCCTACTCGAGACGGCGGGCGCACTGCTCACCTCCGAGGGCCCGGAAGCGCTCAGCCTGCGCCGGCTCGCAGCCGCGGCGGGTACCTCCACCAGCGCGGTGTACGCGCTCTTCGGCGGCAAACCGGGACTGATGCGGGCGCTGTTCCTCGAGGCCTTCAGCAGGTTCGGGGAGTACCAGGACACGGTGGTGCCCTCGGAGGATCCGCTGGCCGACCTGCTGGCGCTAGGCCGCGCCTACCGAGCCAGCGCCAGGGCCGATCCACACTTCTACGCGGTGATGTTCGGGTCGCTGATGCCCAGCTTCGAGCCGACGCCACAGGACATGGCGCACGCCCGGGCTACCTTCACTCCGGTGCTCGACGCTGTCCGCCGGGCGATCGCGGCGGGACTGCTGCGCGACGACGCCGACCCCGTCCTCATCGCCACCGCGCTGTGGGCCAGCGTGCACGGTCTGGTGTCGCTGGAACTCGGCAGCGCGATACACACTGAGGTTGGGGAACCCGCCGAGGTGTTCGAGGCTGTGATGCGCGCCAACCTCGACGGCTGGCGGGCCAGCCCTGCGGGCTTGTGAGTGGCATTGGGTGCTGGGACACTGTTACGCACGCACGAGCACTACGCTGCCGCGCATGGCTGCGGACATCGTGCCGATCGAGCTCTCCCTGACCGCCGGCGACCTGGTGACGCTGTGGGCGCCCCGCTGGCGGGAGGACAGCGAGGAGTGGGAGGCGTTCCTCGGCGACGACGAGAACCTCTTCGCGTTCCCTGACGTCGCGGCACTGGTCGGTTTCGTGCGCACCGCCGCCGAACACGACCTTACCGACCACCCAGCCTGGGGGCTGGTGCCGCGGCTGCCCGCGGTGGACCTGCGGCCCGCGGAATCGCACCGCTACGACCTGGTCGGAGTACCCGAGTTGGTCGCGCAATCGCCGGACACCTGGATGATCGGTGAACTCGCCGAGGTGGTGTCGATCGTGCGCTCGCTGGCCGACGTGTGCGGCCTGGATGTGGTGCACGAGGTACTCGACTCCACTCCAGGATTCGACATGCTTGAAGGGGGCATCCTGGCCTTCGGCGGTCGGGAGGGCGAGCGGCGCTGGGAGGCACTGTGCACCGTGATCGCACAGCGCTGGGGCGAGGTGCTCGACACGGTCGACGGGGTGGTCCGCAGTCCGGACGTCGATGCGGCGGCGCTCACGATGGCACAGACCGAACTGGCCGAAGCCGAGGCTGTTACCGACATGGCGGCTACCGAGGACGCGGCCACCGAAGCTCCAGCCACACCTGATCCCGCACTGGCGTTCTGGTCGGAGGTCGGCATCGACCCGATCCGGATCACCAGCGATCTGGGCGAGCACTACACGCTGCGCTGCTACCTCAACGATGCGCCGGTCTTCCTCGGCCGTAGCGGGCGGATCGAGGTCTTCGGCTCGCCGCGTTCGCTGGCCCGTTACCTCGCAGACAATCCCAAGGGTCACGACCTCGACGAGGTGTCCACCTGGCGGCAGGTGACGGAACAGGCGCATGCCGGCGAGCTTGAGGTGGCGGTCGACCACGGCAACAGCTATGTGCTCGCCGGCTTGGCCGACGACCTCGCCGGAGGTCCGGAGACCGTCGATCCCGGGCAGCTTGAGCTGGCCGTGGAACTGATCACCGACGCCGAGCAGTGGGCCGGCTCGGACACCGCGGACAAGGCGCTGGCCGGTTCCGAGCCACTGGGCTGGCTGGTCTCCTTCCTGCTGCGGCCGGATCCGATGCGGCTGGCGCCCGGCGCTCCCTTCGACGCCGAGGTGGCCGCCTGGCGGTCTTTGGTTGGTGCATTCGAGGACCGGCTGAACGTGCACTGAGCTGCGTGCAACGTCGTCCGATTGTCCCCCGGCTGCCTGAGCTGACCGGCGAGCTGGCTACGATGCGCGCCCAACCCTGTCGGCCCGTCCTCCTCACCGAAAGCCCGCGCCTGTGAGCAATTACAACAACAGCCCCGCAACGCAGTCCTTTGATCGGATGCGCAGCATGCTCGTGCGTGCCGCCGAGATCCGCGACAGCGAGCAGCAGCAGATTTTCGACGCTCTCGACGAGATCCACGCCCGGCTGGCACCCCTGGAGTCGCTGGGTTCGGTACGCAAGCGTCTCTCAGAGATGCCCGATCGCACCGAGGTCAGCGTGCTGGCCGAGCGGGTCGACGAAGTACTGTCGAGGCTTGAAACTCAGGACAACGCCATCACCGCGTTGTCCCGCGCCGTCGAGTCGATCGTGGACCGGCTGGCCAAGCCGTTCGCCGAGCTCGGTGGGCGGCTGGACGGGATGGCGGGCCGGTTCGAAGGCGTGTCCGGGCGGATGGACGGTCTGGAGGACCGGGTCGCTGGACTACACAAGCGGATCGACGACCTGGACCACCACCTCGACCGGCAGGACGCCAGATTCGACGGGCTACCTGCTGCTGTGCACGGGCCGGTGCGGGAGCGGATCGGTGCCGCCGAGTTGGGGCTGCGAAGTCGGCTGGACGAGGTCGACAAGGGTATGCACGAGCGTCTCGACGGGGTCCAGCAGTTCGCCGGTGAGGCCACCGACGGGCTGGGCAGCCGCGTCGTCGAGACCTCCGAGTCACTGTCCGGTGCGCTGGAATCGGTCACCCAGCGGCTGGACACGCTGTCGGGTCGGATGGACTCGCTGGAAGAGGGCGTCGGTGGCCGGATCAGCTCGGTTACCCAACGCCTGGGCGAGTTGGACGGCGCGCTGGCCTACCGCCCCGACGCCGACTCGATGGCCGGCCTGGTCCGGCAGGCGAACGAAGAATCCGAGGTGCGCTACACCGCCCAACTGGATGAGGCGATGGCCACCTTCGCCGAAATCATCATGGGTGGTACACCGACTCCGCTGAACACCCCACCGCCACCGCCGCGACCGGCCCAGCGCCGGGTCCGCAATAGCGCCGCCAAGGCTGCGAGATCCAAGGAAGACATGGACTCCGAGGCAGTAGCGACGTCCTGACCAGCGGCTCGCCCACCTCACAGGTCAAACTCGTCAGGCAGCAGCGCGCGTAACGGGCGCACACCGTGCGGCGTTCTCCACATTGCAGCCGGTGACCATGCGGCCGTCGGCACACAGCGCCGCCGCACCTATCCGCAGCTCGGAGTAGGGGCAGTACCCGAGCGACGCAGCGTGCACCGCAGCGGGCCGTAGCGCGTCCCAGTCGATCTGCACGTCCCAACCTCCCCTACCGATCGACCCCTGCCAATCGATTCAGCCTGGGCAGCTAGCCTTCGCCAGTGCGGATGAGCCGGTCCCGGGCGGTCGTGGCGCTGATCGCCATTTTCGGCGCGACAACCCTGCTCGGCGCAGTTCCTGGTGCAGCCCAACCCGCCGTGATCCCCCCCGGTATCCCCGGAGATATCTCCGGGGATACCGGGGGATGTCCGTACCAGATCACCCCGCCGCCACCGGTCGACCTCTCCGAGGTCCCCGCTCCCGGCACCCCGGCGCCCCGGCCGATAGCGGTGCCGAACCGTCCGGTGGGTGGGTCGCTGATGGGCGTTTGTGGGCTGGTACTGCCGGTTGGCGCACCCGCCCCGCCACCAGGTATCACTGCGACGTCCTGGCTGGTGGCCGACGCCGACTCCGGTGAGGTGCTCGCCGCCAGGGGGCCACACGCACGCAACCGCCCGGCATCGACGATCAAACTGTTGACCGCCATGCTGGCCGCCGATCAGCTTGCGCCCAACCGGATCGTGGTCGCAACCCAGGCCGACGCCGATCAGGAGGGCAGCCGGGCAGGCCTCGGGCCGGGGGGCCGCTACACCGTGCGGCAGCTGCTCACCGGCCTGCTGCTGGTCTCCGGTAACGACACCGCCCACGCCCTGTCCGGGCAGCTGGGTGGGGTAGCTGAGACTGTCGAGCAGATGAACGAGCTCGCGAAGCGGCTGGGCGCGTTCGATACCCGAGTCACCACCCCATCTGGGCTCGACGGTCCAGGCATGAGCACCTCGGCCTATGACCTGGCGCTGGCGTTTCGCCGGTTGCTCGACCGCCCGCTGCTCACCGAACTGCTGCGCACCCGGCAGGTGGACTTCCCCGGCTTCGGCGGCAAGCCCGGTTTCGTGCTCAGTAACGACAACAAGTTGCTCAGGAACTATCCCGGCGCGCTGGGCGGCAAGTCCGGGTTCACCGACGACGCCCGGCACACCCTGGTCGACGCCGCACAACGCGGCGGGCGGCGCCTGATCGTGGTACTGATGCGGGGCGAGCAGCGGCCGGTACCGATGTGGAAACAGGCAGCCGGCTTGTTGGACTACGGGTTCGCGCTGACCCCTGGCCGCCCGGTAGGACAGCTGGTGGATCAGCCTCCGCCGCCCGAGACGGTGATAACGACGTCCGAAGCGATTCCTGGCGCGATCCCTGCGCCGCCGCCCGCCGGTTTCCGTGCCGCACCTCAAGGCCGGACCGGCGGTTCCCAAGGAGCTGGCGGTCTGGTCCTGGCCGCGGTATGGACCAGCCTGGCGATCGTCGTGCTCACCGTGCTCGGTGCTCTGGTGGCCCGCCAGCGACACCGCTAGCTGGCTGTAGGTCTTGTCAAGTTGGTGAGTGTCCATGCTGAGGGGCCTCGTGTCGGACGAGGCTGTTTGATCATGTGTGGGTTGGTCGGGGGATAAACAGATATCAGCGATCCCGGTTCTGCCCGGTCCCTCCACATGCTGGAGCAGGTCTACTGGCTGGATGGCGTAGTGCCGGACTTGCTGATCGGGCAGTTTGTGAGGAGAACCCGCCCGTCAGAGTTACGGAGGACAAACCCGGGACGATGCGTCTTCAAGCTGAAGCCCCGGCTCGTGGGCATCCTGCACGGCTGCCTCAAGACCCGCATCCTTTACGAGGCCACCGCCTAGTCGCACCGTGTCGAGAAGACTACCGCTTGACATTCAAAGTCCCGGATGTCTTTCAACTGCTTCGGGGAACGATGGCCACAAATCCCAGCGCGACTTCTGGTCACATCGACAAAAATTGATTAGGATACGTGTCGTGACGTCACCCCAAGGACGGCCCACAGGCGTCTCGGTCACCGTCGACCTAGTGATCCTGACCGTACGTTCCGCCTCGCTCCAGGTGTTGATCATCGAGCGCGGCAAGCCCCCCTTCCTAGGCGAAACCGCCCTGCCCGGCGGCTATGTGCGTGACGGCGAGGGGCTGGACGACGCGGCCGCCCGCGAACTGTTCGAGGAGACCGGTGTGGAGGTCGCCCGGCTTCACCTGGAACAACTGCGTACCTACGGGGCTCCGGACCGCGACCCGCGCGGACGGGTCATCACGGTCGCCTACCTGGCCCTCGGTCCGGATCTCCCACTTCCCGTGGCGGGCACCGACGCGGCCGCCGCCCATTGGGTTCCGGTGGCCGAGGTGTTCTCCGGGGGCCTCGCCTTCGATCACAGGCAAATCCTGGAGGACGGTGTCGAGCGGGCCAGGGCCAAGCTGGAGTACACGACCGTCGCGACGGCTTTCTGCTCTGAACCGTTCACGGTGGCCGAGTTGCGTCAGATCTACGAGGCCGTGTGGGGGATGAGGCTGGACCCCAGCAATTTCCACCGGAAAGTGACCCGGGCCCAGGATTTCCTCGTGCCGACCGGGAAGCAGCGGAGTCTGGACCTGGGCCGCCCGGCCGCGTTGTACCGGCGAGGGAAGGCCACGGCCATGTCTCCCGCGATCCTCCGCCAGTCCGGCGGTGTCCTGGCGGGCGTGGAAGCCTGATCGCCCAGGCAGGACGGTGGCCCGCGCACTGATGGGGCGTGCGGCGACCGTTCCGGCCGAGTCCCTCCGTGAGTCCACGATCCGGCGACCGGCACGATCGAGTTACAGGCACCGCCAAGGAGGGTCGAACGTGAGCAGATTCAACATCGTGGTCATCCTGACCCCGCGGGCCAGGAGGCGGATGAGCGCGAGTACCGCACCATCGAACTGCACCAGGCGGCTGGGCGGGCACTCCAGATCTCGCTCTCCCCGGACGGATCGCTGCTGGCCTGCGTGACCGCACGCTGGGCGGGGATCTACGACGTCGACACGGGGGAGCCGGTTAAGCCTCGATCGGGTGACAGCAATCTTCTGACGCAGACGTTCCCCGAGGCCATGGGGCTGACCTGCACACCGGCTGCCCACCTGCTGTGGATGAGGCGGGGAAAGGTGTTGCAGATGCGCGGCAACCGGCGTGACGACATCGCGGTGCTCCCAGGGCGCTCCCGCTACCGCCGGATCGCGATCAGCGCCGACGGGGCGTTCCTGGCCACCGGGGACAACGCCGGATGGATGTGGGTCTGGCGCTGGCACGAGTGACGAGCCTATTATGGTCATCCTGACAAAAACGTGGGAGCAGGTGGCCGATGGACATGGCCGCGGGTCTTGGTCGCCGTGGTCCTCGCTTCTCGCGCGGTCGTCGTGGCGGCCGTGGGAGCGGGCTCGCCGCTGTTCCTCGTGCTCTCGCGTCAGGAACCGGGACGCTTCTTGTGCCGGAGAGAACCGACGAACTCATCGAGGATCACATCCGCAGCCGCAAACAGGCGGCGCAGTTCCGACGCTACCTCGGGCGTGTAGATGTGAGTGTTGAAGATGAACCGCACCGACGCATCGGCAATGCCGCAGAAGTTGGAGATCTCCAAGCGCAACTGACGGTCAATCAGGTCTGCGAACCCGTGCATGTCGAGACTTTCCGGCGATCCGGCCACCAAGCCCAACCACAGCATACTCTTGGCGCTCAGCCGCAAGGTGTCGCGGCCATAGGCGAAGCCGTGGTTCCAGACGCGGTCCACCCAGCCTTTGAGGATCGCGGGTGGGCCGGACCACCATATTGGAAACACCACGATGATGGCGGCCGCGGCGTCAATCCGACGCATGTGGGATTCGACTTCGGCGGAATACTCCTTGTTCGGGTCATCCCAATCAGGCTCGTCCGCGACGGTCATGCGCGGATCGAAGCCCTCGGCATGCAGGTCAAGAAAGTCGACCGCGGTGCCTACCGCTTCGAGGCATGCCCGCGCGCGCCGCGCGATCTCGGCCGTAAGAGAACTGTCCCGGTGGTGGGCGAGTACCAAGAGGGTCGTGGCCATGGAGAATCCCATTTCGTGAGAAGCCGCGATCCCGGACGGAGCCGGAGCTGCCGCCCGGGATCTCGCCTGCGATGCGAGGAACGGCCGGAAGCCCTAGCCAAAGTGCCTTCGGCTGTGCCCGGTCCAAACCGCGTGATATCGCCGACTTCACCGGACGTGGCGAGGAGATCGAGAAACTGGTCGAACAGGCCACCGGAAGCGACAGCTCCCTCGCGATCCTCGCCCTCGACGGGATGGGCGGGATCGGGAAGACCGCGCTTGTCGTACGGCTCGCGCGCATCCTGACCAGGCGGTATCCGGACGGCCAGCTCTTCATCGACCTTCAGGCGCACACGGCGGGTGAGCATCCACTGGAGCCGCGGGGCGTTGCGCAGGCTGCTGGCGATGCTCGATGTCACCCCGGCGGGCAGGCCGGAGCGACTCGCGGAATGGGCGGAGATCTGACGGGCCGAACTGCGGCGCCGCAGGCTGCTCATCGTCCTCGACAACGCGGCAGGCAGCGAACAGATCGAACCGCTCCTCCCCGGCGATTCGGACTCCCTGGTTTTGATCACCAGCAGGAAGCGGCTGGCGGGACTCCACACCAGCGGTGCGACGACCTACAGCCTGGACGTTCTCCCCCGTGAGGCGGCGGTGGCGCTGTTCGTCAGGATCGTCGGTGCAGACAGGGCCGACAAGCGGTCGGCGGAGGTCGACCGGATCGTTGATCTGTGCGGGATGCTGCCGCTGGCGATCCGGTTGCTGGCCTCCCGGCTCGCGATGCGGCCGACGTGGACCGTGATGGACCTGGCCGACGAACTGGAGCAGGCCAAGAACCACCTGGCCGAGTTCCAGGCCGAGAACCTTTCCGTACGTGCCTCGTTCGACCTGTCCTACGGAGTGCTATCGGCGGTGGAGGCGAAACTATTCCGTCGACTCGGCCTCCACCCGACCGGCGAGATCGGACTCGCCGCGGCGACAGCGCTCATGGGGACCGAACCCGGCCATAGCCAGGCAGCGATGGGCCGGCTTGTCTTCCACAACCTCGTCCGTGAGATCGGTCGGCACCGTTACCGGCTCCACAACCTGATACACGAGTACGCGCGAGAGCGCGCCGTCGCGGAGGAGCCGCCGACCGAACGCAAGCTGGTCGCCGAGTGGATGTTGGACTACTACTTGTGCTGCTCGATCGACGCGCATGCCGCACTGCTTCCGCACCGACCGATCAAGGATCATCCACGCGAACGACCACCGGTGGTTCCCGACTTCGACACCCCAGCTTCCGCGGTCGCATGGTTCGATCTCGAACGCGCCACTCTGCTGGCGTGCGGAAGCGTAGCGACAGAGTACGACCATCACTCGTATCTTTGGCGGATACCTCGCGCGATGAACCACTACCTGAGGCTGCGCGGCAACCTCAGGGACGCGGAGACGCTTCTCTCGCGTGGCCTCACCTGCACTGCGATCAACCATGACGAGCGCGCCGTTGCCGACATGACGGCCCTCGACGCTGGGCTCCGACATCTCCTAGACGCGGACACTGCGGCGATCAAGGGTTTCGCCAGCGCACGCGAGCGATACTTGCTGGTGCGGGACGCCATCGCGGCGGCGGAGATGCTGAACCGGGCGGGCGTCTGTCACCGGACGACCGGAAACCACCGACGTGCGCTGGCCGAGCACTTCCGGGCGCTTGACGAGTTCACCCGGCTCGGTGATGAATTCGGCCAAGCCGAGTCGCACTACCTGATCGCCACGGCCCACCAAATGATTGGCGCCTTCGATGTCGCGCTCCCGCATCACCGGAAGGCCATCGCGCTGTGTCGCGACATCGGGTTCTCGCTTGGCGAGGCGCGTGGCCTCGCAGGCATCGCGGTCATCAACACCGCACGAGGCGCTCATGAGGAGGCGTTGTGGCTTCACCGGACGATACTGGAAACGTATCGCGCGGCCGGTGACCTGTGCGGAGTGGCCGATACTTTCAACAGCATGGCCGTCGTCCTGGGACGAGTCGGCCGGCTGGCGGAGGCCCTCGCCAGTCAGGAGGAGGCCGTTCTGCTCTTCCGCGAAGTGGACGACGCCGTGGGCGTGGCGCACGGGCTGCTGGTCGGCGGCCAGCTACTGTGCGAATCCGGTCGGTACGAGGAATCAGCGGCTCAATTGCGCGAGTCCCTGGCGATCAGTCGCTCCAACGCGGACCGGCGCGGGACGGCGGTCGCATATCTGGCGCTGTCCACCACGTTATACCGCTCCGGTCGCGCAGCGGAGGCGCTCCCCATGGCCGACGAGGCGCTGACCTTGTACCGGGCAATAGGGGATTTCCCGGGCAACGCATTGTCGTCGCTGGAGAGCGCCCGCTGTCTGCTGGCACTCGGCCGTGCGGGCGAAGCGAGGGAACGGGCTGCCGAGGCACGCGGCATCGCCCGCCGACACGGGCTGACGGGCGTGGAGCACATAGGCACGCTCGGTGACACAGACCTGTACGTCGAGCCTCCACGGTACGGGCACCTGATTTTCAGCGGGGTCTGGCGTGTCGGAGGTAGCGGTGCAGTCCGGCTGGCGTGACTCGGTGCCCAGTGCGACGACGGGGGTCTTCGTCGCGCCGCGTTCGAAGTTGATGACCGAGTCCGGTGTGGGTGCGGACCTGCGGCCCCACGAAGTGTCCGCCGAACAGATAGACGTCACACTATTGCTCAAGCGGCAGACGGGCTGCTTTCTGCCGCGGGCACGAAGCAGCTGTCTCGTCCCCAAGCCGGCCACCTTCGCCCACGACGGGGTCTTGAGGTCATCGACCCCGCTCAGCGTTGGCGCGCTCGCATCGAGTGGCGCAGTGTCAGCGGCATGCCTGAATCTCATCGTGGCCTCCCACCTGGAGAGCATGCCTGCCGCGCTAGCGTGCCGTCTCGTGGGTAACGGCAGCGCGGAAGTCCGGGCAGGGATCGTGGTCACCGGAACGGAGTTGCTCAGCGGACTGATCTCCGACCGCAACGGCCCCTGGCTGGCGCAGCGGCTGGGCGAGCTGGGTGTTGAGGTATCCCACCTGCTGTGCGTCGGGGACCGCGCGGAGGACCTGGCAGCGACCTTGCGATTTCTCGGTGACCAAGGCGTGGACCTGATCGTCACCAGTGGTGGGCTCGGCCCGACGGCGGATGATCTGACCGCCGAGGTGGTCGCCGGGTTCGCCGGCGTGGAGCTGGAGCTCGACGAGGCGATGGAGCAGCAGATCGCCGCCATCCTCGCTCGGTTCCGCCAGCTGGCGCAGTTCAGCCCGGAGGCGCTGCGGAGAGCGAACCGCAAGCAGGCGATGGTGCCCCGCGGCGCCGAGCCACTCCCCCCGGTGGGGACGGCGCCGGGGTTGGTGGTCGGAGTGCCAGGGGGCCCAACGGTGATCGTGCTGCCCGGACCGCCCCGCGAGTTGCAGACAATGTGGCCTGCCGCGCTGGCCACCCCCGCCGTCAGGGCAGTGTTGTCGCGCACCCAGCCCTTCGAAACATCCCGGCTGCGGTTGTTCGGGCTGCCCGAATCGGAAATCGCGGCGACGCTGCACGAGGTGAGCGCGACGCTGGACCTGGCACCGTTGGAGATCACCACCTGCCTGCGGCGCGCCGAGCTGGAGATAGACATCCGGCATCGGCCCGGCGCCGAGGCGGCCCGCGATGCACTGATCGACCAGATCCGCAGCCGGCACGCTCGGTACCTGTTCTCGACAGACGGAACCTCGCTGGACGACCAACTGGCCGGCCTGCTGCAGGGCCGTTGGATCGGACTCGCGGAATCATGCACCGGCGGGTTGCTGGCCGCCCGCCTCACCGAACGGCCAGGCTCCTCGGACTACGTTGCAGGCGGCGTGGTGGCCTACTCCAACGCCGCCAAGACACACCTGCTCAGCGTGCCCGCGGAGCTGATCGAGCAGCACGGTGCGGTGTCACCGGAAGTCGCCCGGGCCATGGCCGACGGGGTGCGGCAACGCTTCGGTGCCGACGTCGGCGCCGCAATCACCGGGGTGGCCGGTCCTGGCGGGGGCACCGACGACAAGCCGGTCGGCTACGTGTGCCTCTGCGTGACAACCGGCGACGGCGCGGTCCTGGCCCGCGACCCGGTGCTGCCCGGTGACCGCGCCGAGATCCGCGACCGATCGGCGACTGTCGCGATGCACCTCGTCCGGCGGGTGCTGATCAGGCTTGACCCCCTGGGATCAGCGCCATGACTGCGGCTGTCGCTGGCTACCGCTCGAGCACGTTAGGGTCCAGCTTACCCTTCATCGCGGCGTAGGCGGCCGTGCCGATGAACACTCCGGCACCGATCACCAGCGCCCAGAACAGCAGCTTGAACGCAGCACCCAGCACCCAACCCAGCACCATGAACCCGATCCAGATCAGTGCAATGATGCCGAGCACCTTGATCAGGGTCTGCATAACCATCTCCTAGCACGTATGCGGGCCCAGTTGGGGAGGATCTGACCCGCTGATCCCAGTACACACCCATCCGCCGCCCAGGCGCATCGGGGCAAACCCTGGATAGCCCTGAGCCGTGAACTCGACAGGCCGACATGTGAGAGAACCGGGTACGTCGGTAGTGCGAGTTCACGGAGAGGAATCCGGGCGGCGGCGGGACTGGACGGGCTCGAGGATGGCCTCTGGGGGGGACGGGTGGGTCTCGTGGGGGGGCCTGGTTGGGGTCGCCGCCGCCCACGCCGTGAGGAACAGCAGGAAGCGGGAAACGAAGTAGGCGAACACCATCAGGCCGATCACCGGGCCGAACAACCGTCCGGTGGGGCTGGCCGTGACGCTGGTGAGATAAAGGGCAAAGACCTGCTTGAGCACTTCGAATCCCACCGCACCGACCAACGCGGCGCGGGTGGCACGGCGTAGCGGGACGGGGGCCCGCGGCAGCCGCGCGATCACCCAGAGGAACACCAGCCACATACCCCCCACGGACAGCGCCACCGTGAGCACCAGAAACCCGAATCGGGCCCAGAAGACCTCTCCCAAGCCGACCGCATCCAGCACGACGCCGGCGAACGCGCTACCCGCACCGGTCAGCGTGAACGACACCACCAGGGCCAGCCCCAGACCCAGTAGCGCCAGCAAGTCGAACACCTTCGTGCGCAGGAAGCCTTCCGATTCGGGCGGCTGCTCCCCCTGGGTTGATAGCCACTGGGCCGTCAGCGCTTCGCGGAGGTTGCCCATCCAGCCCAGCCCGGAATACAGGGCACCGAGCAGGCCCACGATCCCGACACTGTTGCGTGACGCGATCGCCCCGTCGACGACCTGGTTGAGGGTCTCACCCAATCCGGCCGGCGCCGCCGCCAGGATCTGCTCCTGCAACTGGCGCAACAGCTCGGAGTTGCCGGCCAGCACGAAGCCGGCCGCCGCGAAGGCGATCATCAACAGTGGTACCAGCGAGAGCACGCTGAAAAACGTGATCGCAGCCGCGTAATGGTCACCGTGGTGGGCGGTGTAGGACTGCCCGGCGCGGACCAGACGATCCAACCATGGGTAGCGCAGCCGGTAGCGCTGGAGCAGGCCCGGCTTGGCATTCGTCTGCTGTGAATCTGGCTGTGGATCTGTCCCCCGCATACGTTGCCACGGTAGTCGGCGGATACGGGCTCAGCCCGGCGACGGTAGGAAACCCACCTGGTCGTATACCGCCCGCACGGTCGCAGCGGCGACCTCACGGGCCCGCTCGGCGCCCCGCGCCAGCAGCTTGTCCAGCTCGGCCGGGTCATCGGTGTAGCTGGCCACCTGCTGGCGCAGCGGAGTGACGAAGCCGGCAAGTGCTTCGGCGACATCGGACTTCAGCGCACCGTACCCCTGGCCCGCATACGCCGCAACAAGATCGTCGACGGTGCGCCCGGACAGCGCCGAGTAGATCACCAGCAGGTTTGAGACACCGGCCTTCGTGACCGGGTCGTAGTGGATCTCCCGTCCGGTGTCGGTGACCGCCGAGCGGATCTTGCGGGCGGACACCTTCGGGTCGTCGAGCAGGTCGATCACGCCGGCCGGCGAGGACGTCGACTTGCTCATCTTGGCCGTCGGCTCAGCGAGGTCGTAAATCTTCTCCGAGCCCTTGACGATGTGCGCTGCGGGCACGGTGAACGTCGGGCCGTAGCGGGAGTTGAAACGCTGGGCGAGATCACGGGTGAGCTCGATGTGCTGGCGTTGGTCTTCCCCCACCGGCACCCGATCGGCGTGGTAGAGCAGGATGTCGGCGGCCTGCAGGATCGGGTAGGTGAACAGCCCGACCCCGACCCGGTCGCCGCCCTGCTTGGCTGACTTGTCCTTGAACTGGGTCATCCGGGCGGCCTCGCCGAAGCCGGTGAGGCATTCCAGCACCCAGGAGAGCTGGGTGTGCTCGGGTACATGGCTCTGCACGAACACCGTGGAGCGATCCGGATCCACGCCCAGCGCTAGCAGCTGCGCCGCGGCCAGCCGGGTCCGGTGGCGCAGCTTGTCGGGGTCCTGCTCGATGGTGATCGCATGCAGATCGACCACGCAGTAGAACGCTTCGTGCTCGGACTGCAGCGCCACCCACTGCCGGACTGCGCCGAGGTAGTTGCCGAGGTGGAACGAGTCCGCGGTGGGCTGGATACCGGACAGCACCCTGGGGCGCCCCTCGGTGACACGGTCGATGGCAGGATCGGCGACAGGAGACGACATACCGCGATTGTTGCAGCCGGTGCGCCGCGCGCTCATCCGGATTCGGTTGCGACGGTCAGCCGACGGGTCCGCTGCAGTTGCTGCCCGACGTCGGTTCGAGATACAGCTGCGCGGCCCACCGGTTGGGCCCGAGCTGCCGGAAGCCGTTACTGATCGTCGGGTCGGCGGGAATCACCTCTCCTGCAGCGAGGACCCCCACCACGGGATTCCTGCTGTCGGGGCCGGACCGTACGTTGAGGGTGTCCGCGGTGACCTTCACCGTGCACGACAGCGACCCGCTGGCTCCGGGATCAGGATTACGGCCGGTACTCAGCACGACCACACTCACCACCACGGCGCCCCCGACGAGCCACCGCCACCTCTTCAAAAGCTTCCTAGCCACTGGCCCACTCCCCCGCCGTCCATCCCGTGATCAAGATCAGCGCATGGCCTGCCGCAACCCCCGGTCGACTTCGTCGAGGAAGGCCTCGGTGGTCAGAAACGGGGTGTCCGGGCCGACCAGCAGCGCCAGGTCTTTGGTCATCTTGCCGCCCTCGACGGTGCCGATGCAGACCCGCTCCAAGATCTCGGCGAAACGGGTGACCTCCGGGGTTGCGTCCAGCGTGCCACGGTGCTTGAGACCCCCAGTCCAAGCGAAGATCGACGCGATCGGGTTGGTCGAGGTAGGTTTGCCCTGCTGGTGCTGCCGGAAATGCCGGGTGACGGTGCCGTGCGCGGCCTCCGCCTCGACGATCCGGCCGTCCGGGGTCATCAGCACGCTCGTCATCAGGCCCAGCGACCCGAAGCCCTGGGCAACGATGTCGGACTGCACGTCGCCGTCGTAGTTCTTGCAGGCCCAGACGTAGCCGCCGGCCCACTTCAGGGCAGCGGCCACCATGTCGTCGATCAACCGGTGCTCGTAGGTGAGGCCGTGCGCCTCGAAGTCGGCTTTGAACTCCGACTCGTAGATCTCGGCGAAGACGTCTTTGAACATGCCGTCGTAGGCCTTGAGGATCGTGTTCTTGGTCGACAGGTAGACCGGGTACCCGCGGGCCAGGCCGTAGCGCAGCGACGCCCGGGCGAAGTCCTCGATGGACGTGCGGTAGTTGTACATCCCGAGTGCGACCCCTCCCCCCTCACCGAACCTGGCCACCTCGAGCTGTAGCGGCTCACGGCCGTCGTCGGGGGTGTAGGTGATCGTCACGGTGCCCGGCCCGGGGACCTTGAAGTCACTGGCCTTGTACTGGTCGCCGTGCGCGTGGCGGCCGATGACGATCGGCTTGGTCCAGTGCGGCACGAGGCGGGGAACGTTGGAACAGACGATCGGTTCGCGGAAGATCACACCGCCGAGGACGTTGCGGATCGTGCCGTTGGGCGAGCGCCACATCTTCTTCAGGCCGAACTCCTCGACCCGCGCC
>JBOHHF010000087.1:0-1266 GCA_050700495.1 Pseudonocardiaceae bacterium | reverse complement strand
CCAGGGTCCGGTGATCGCGAACATCGTGCCCGGCGACTGGAAGTTCGCGAACAGAATTCTCCTGTCGTGCGAGTACACCGGGCCGGTGAACTCGTTGTCGTTGAGGTCGTTGCGGGCGAGTGGGAAGGTCTGGCCGCGGTCGGTGACGCCGACGAGGTGTTGGATCCCGTCGCCGTCCTCGGCCAGGATCAACCCGCCCCAGGGCGAGACGGTGATGTTGTCCGGGCCGTCGTAGGCACCGTCGACATCCGGGGCCGGGTTGACCCCGAAGCGCAGCTTGAGTGCCAACGTCGAGCGCCTCGGGTCGTAGAACCACACCTGCCCATCGTGCGGCGCACCCGGGCTCTCAGCGCGCGCGAAGCTGGTGACCACGTAAGCGCCGTGGCCACCCCACCAAGCGCCCTCCAGTTTCCGGCCGCGGGTCACCAGGCCGTCGGCGAACTGCCTGCGGGTGGAGGTGTCGGCGGCGTCGCGGTCCGGCACTGGAATCCAGGTGACGCTGTAGGTGGTGCCGACCTCGGTCGCCCGCGACAAGTCGTCCACGAATCTCCCCCGCCGGTTGACGCAGCGCGCCGCCCCGAGCACGCCGTCGGTGGGGCCGAGCTCGCGCAGCGCTCCCTTGCCGGGCCTGAACGTCCTTGGCGCCTCCCACTGGTAGAGCAGGCCGTTGGGGTTGGAGGCGTCCTCGGTGAGGTAGATGTCGCCGGTCCTCGGGTCGACGACCGCCGCCTCGTGCGCGTATCGGCCCAGCGCCTTGATCGGCTGCGGGTCCTGGTTGGCGTCCTGGTCGAACGCGTTGACTTCGAACACGTAGCCGTGGTCCTTGGTCCGCCCGCTGGAGCCGGCCTTGCCCTCGGTCTCCTCGCAGGTCAGCCAGGTGTCCCACGGGGTGATGCCGCCCGCGCAGTTCGTCGACGTGCCGGCGATGCCGACGTACTCGCGGATCCGGTTGCCGTGGCGGTCGGTCTCGACGATGGTACAGCCGCCGGCCGAGCCCGGGTCGTAGACGAGCCCGGGGATCAGTGGTACGGGGTTCGTCGTCGTCGCGAATGCGCCGCCAAGCTCGTGGTTGTACACCAGCACCGTGCCACCGCCGCTGGCCCGGAACGCGCCGGTGCCGTCGTGGCTGCCGGGCGTTTTGTGGCCCGACTCCAGCGTCGTCTCGCCGGCCTCGGTGACGATCGCGTAGCGGAAACCCTCGGGCAGGGCCAGCCGCCCCGCTGGGTCCGGCACCAGCGGCCCGTAGCCCACCGCCTGCGCGGCGGC
>JBOHHF010000086.1:0-1322 GCA_050700495.1 Pseudonocardiaceae bacterium | reverse complement strand
GGGGCAGCGTTCGTGGCGGCGTTGGAGTTGGCTACGGCGCATACGCCGACTGGCGATGCGCGGCATGCCTACCCGGACGAGGTGGTAGCCGCGGCGGTGGAGGCGGCGGCTCCGCTGGTGGTGGCAGCGGAGTTACGGCGATTGGCTGCCCGGGCTGGTGGCTAGGAGCAGCGTCGGGAGTTGGTAGGGCGCGCTGATCAGCTGGATCCCGGTGGGCGAGGCCGGTGGCCGTGAGCGTTGGTAGCGGTAGTGCGGTGCTGCTGGCGTGCGCCGGGTATGTGGGCGCGACGTCGTATGGCAGCCGGTGCGGCGGCTATGGCAGTCGAACGGCCGCGCCTGCTCCCTAGGTGGTGGGCGACGCTTGCTGCTATCGGAGGTCTGCTCTGTGCAGTAGGCGTGATTACCCGCTGGCTCCCCTTGCTGGCCGTCGCTGTCGTCGTTGAGGCCGTGGTACTGATCACGTACGCGAGAAGCCCGCGTATCCGCTAAATCCTATCCTCAGAGGTCTCGCAATGTCCGATCTCGCACAACCTCAGCCTCCGAAGCGGGGTGAATACGTGCACGCGCCGTGTTCGTCTTGCTGCGTCGCGATCGACGGGCGCACCGATCACCACGTGTCCAATCAACCCGGTCCGAACAGCCGCGTAGTTCTCCGCTGCGAAGGCTGTAGGCGAGAAGAAACGTTCACCGTCGCTCAGGTGGCCCGATTCAAGATCGAGACCATATGTCAGTGGTTCCTAGTGTGCAGCAACGTTGCAAGTGGGGTAATGCCGCGCCCCATCATCGGCGACGTCCCTATCTGTGGACGCTGCCGTAACCTCACCACCGATCAGCGGAAGTAAAGAGGGTGGTGACAGATGTACCCGGAAGACGCGACCGGCGGCGGGAGCCGTGCACCCGGTGACAGGGCGGGGCTGGTTCTGGTGTGCACCAGCTGTGGGCACGTGTGGGAGCCCGACCCACCGGACCTGTTGGACGGCCGGGGGGAGACGGGGTGTCCGGTGTGCGGTGGGTGGACCTGGATAGGGGAACTCGCGGAAATGAAAGGAAGTGGTGGGATGCCTGGTCCTGAGGCAAGAGAATCGTACGAAAGGGCGGCTTACTGGGAGCAGGAAGCCGCGAAGGGAAAAGATCCCGGTCGGTGACGATCAGGCGAGGGGACAACAGAGAGGAGGGGCGTGGTGAGTAGGGACGGGCAGCGGCGGGCGGACCTGGAGTTAGCGAAGCGGGCCGTGCAGGGAATCATCCACGACGGGAACCGGTCAGCGTGGGAGCGGCAACGCGCGCGGGATGGCGCGGTACAAGCGCAGAAGCTGCTGGAC
>JBOHHF010000085.1:0-12454 GCA_050700495.1 Pseudonocardiaceae bacterium | reverse complement strand
GTTTGGGGGAGAAGTTGCCGGTAGCGGCACCTCCGCATGCCGCGATGGTCCTTTCCCGGGGTCTCACTGACAGTGACATCGGCACCGTGGGGATCAGCCTTTCCTGACATGACCGTCAGGCCCACCTCCGACAACACTACGACGCGGCAGATAGCGACACCGGCGTGTCCAGTTGCGACAGGAGAGCGGGACGTGAACATCGGTTCCAGCTGTGGCTTACTGAGAACGACGAGATGATCGGCGTCAAGGACCAGTTCCTCAGACTGATTGTGGCCCCTAACGCACGCTATGCCGACCAACACGACACGCACCCCGTGGTCTTGTGCCGCCCACACTCCCTCGCAGAGATCACCGTCACCACTGAGCAGCACCGCATCACTGACAGCCCGGTTCTGGGCGAGCGTCATGAGCTCGCGGTATATCAGGGCGTCGACGCCTTTCTGCTCGTTGTTTGCGTTGAGGCGGCCAAGACGAAGCTTGACGTTGAGTAGCCCAACAACCTCGCGTTGTTCCTGCGTGCGGATGCTGTGGCGGGCGCCGTCGTACCAGTAGGTGCGCAGCACAGGCAGCTTGGTCGTTTCCAGGGCCACCTTCTGCAACAGCACCACGGCGAAGGACGGCTTGAGCGCCGAGCGTCCGCGGCCCCGGGTACCGCAGCACAGCTTGCCGCCTTCGGCGTAGAGATAACCGGCATCGACCAAGACCGCGCAGCGATCCGTCCACCCCTCCGCGAACACAAAAAAGGGGCCGCCGTAAAGACGACCCCGGCCACTCAACGGAGCGGCCATGCAGACTGCGCTTGGAAACGCCTGCCCAGTATGGCGAGGAAGTCCGGTGCCGTCGAATGCCAGCGAACGCCACGCAGCCCACAGCATCCAAGCGGTGGAGTGAGCGCTCACTCCGTATGGTTGAGTACGTGATTGAGGCCCATCGCAAGCGGGCCCAGGCGATGAGCCCGGACGATCGACGCGCGGCGATCGTGGCCGCTACCCTGCCGCTGATCATCGAGCACGGCGTGGCCGTGACCTCGGGGCAGATCGCGGCCGCGTCCGGGGTCGCCGAGGGCACCGTGTTCCGCGTTTTCGCCGACAAGCAAGAGCTGTTCTCAGCCTGCCTGGACGCCGCGTTCGATCCGGCCGGCCCGGTGGCCGCACTACGGCAGATCCCGCGGGAGCTGCCAGTGGCCGACCGGCTGCTGCAGGCCACCGCCACCGTCGCCGAGCACTGGGATCAAGCCATCTCAGTCGGGCACGCCGTCCGCACTTCCTGCACCGGGCCACCCAGCCCCGGATCGCCCAGCGGTCCGGGCCGCGCAATAGGTGAGCTCATCAGCGCACTCGCTGACCTGCTGGCCCCCGACGCCGCGCGCCTGCGGCTGAGTCCCGAGCGCAGCGCGCAGATTTATCTGCTGGCGGTGACCGGCGACCGGATGCTGAGGTTGCGGATGGTTGCACTCGGGGCGCCGGGTCCCGGCGACCTCGAAGAACTGATCGAGATCTTCCTGCACGGCGCGTTACGAGGGGAGCACCGGTGAGCGAGCTGATGATCGACGCCGGCGAGGTGCGCAAGACCTTCGGCGACGTCACCGCTCTGGACGGGGTGAGCGTGGCCGTCCCGGCCGGCACCGTGCACGGCCTGCTCGGGCACAACGGCGCGGGCAAGACCACCCTGGTCAACGTTCTCACCACGCTGTTCGCCCCGACCAGCGGTAGCGCGACGGTGGCCGGCTTCGACGTGGTACGCGACGCCGCCGAGGTACGCCGCCGGATCGGCGTCACCGGCCAGTTCGCCTCGGTGGATGAGGACCTCACCGGCGCCCAGAACCTGGTGTTGCTGGGCCGGCTCCTGGGTGCCGGCCGGCGCGAGGCGAGCCGGCGAGCGGCAGAGCTACTCGAACTGTTCGGGCTGGCCGAAGCCGCCGACCGGCCCGCGCAGGGTTACTCCGGAGGGATGCGGCGCAAACTCGACCTGGCGAGCAGCCTGGTGGGGCGGCCCGACGTGGTGTTCCTCGACGAGCCCACCACCGGCTTGGACCCGGAGAGCCGGCTGGGCATGTGGGACGTCGTGCTCTCCCTGGTGGCCAGCGGGACTACGGTGCTGCTCACCACCCAGTACCTCGATGAGGCCGACCGGCTGACCGACACCATCACCGTGCTGTCCCAGGGGCAGGTGATCGCGGCCGGCACCGCGGCCGAACTCAAGGGCCGCATCGGCCGGCGCACCGTCAGTGCGACGCTGGCCGTTGCCGCCGATATCGGACCGGCGCTGGACGCCCTGCGGCGGGCTGGGTTGGACCCGCTGCAGTCCGGCCGGATGCTGACCGCTCCGGTGGAGTCGTCGCGCGCGCTGGCCGTCGTGGTGCGCGCGCTGGACGACGCCGGTATCGAGGCCGACGAGCTGGGCCTGCACGAGCCGACGCTGGACGACGTGTACCTCACCCTGACCGGAGCCCGCCCATGACGACACTCGCCACGCCGCCCAGCACCGTCCAGTCCCGCCCGGCCGGCAGCGGGCTGCGCACCCAAATGCAGGTGCTCACCGGCCGGGCGCTACGCCGGCTGCGGGATCCGCGGCTGCTGGTGTTGAGCCTGCTCCAGCCGTTGATCATGTTGACGCTGTTCAGCCAGGTGTTTCACAGCATCGCGAACTCGCCCGGCTTCCCGTCCGGGGTCAACTACATCGACTTCCTGCTGCCGGCGATCCTGGTGACCACGGGCACTCAGGCGGCGATGTGGTCCGGTTCAGGGCTGGTCACAGACCTGCAAAGCGGGGCCTTCACCCGGTTTCGTACCTTACCCATCTCGATGATCTCGGTGCTGGTTGCGCGCAGCCTGTTCGACCTGATGCGCAACACCATCCAGCTCGTGGTGCTCGTGGTGGCCGCCGCCGTGCTCTACGGTTACGCCCCGGCCGGTGGGATTGCCGGGACCACGCTGGCGTTGCTGATCGGGCTGGCCGTCGGCGCGGGGCTGTCCTGGGTATTCATCGCGCTGGCCAGCTGGGTGCGCAATGTCGAGCTGATGCAGATGATCGGGTTCGTGGTGATCTTTCCGCTGATGTTCGCATCCAGCGCGTTCGTGCCCATCGCTGAGCTGCCGCCGTGGATGCAGGTGATTGCCACCGTCAACCCGCTCACCTACGCGGTCGACGCCGCCCGTGGATGGGTCTTAGCCGATCCGGTAGTCGGGGCGACCGTCAGCGCGCTGGTCATCGCTGCCGTTTTGACCATCGGATCCGCCGCCATCGCCACCTGGGGCGTCCGCCGCCCCTGACCCACTGGTCCACGCCAAGAGGGCATCTGGTGCTGCCGACCACGTAGATTGCCGCCAGAGGCGGGGCCGGAGCGGTTGCCTTCCGAGCCGTGCGCTCGGTGGCCTCGGTCGCCGACACCCGTTGAGTCGTTTCTTCAACAGGAGGATGAACGTGCACAACAGTGCAGGCCAGCCCATCGTGCTACCTGGCGATCCCCGATTCGGGACAGTGATCCGTGGTTTCAACCAGCGTTGGATCGCTGACCCGGCGTATGTGCGGCTATGCAGTGGCCCGGCTGATGTCGTCGCGGCGGTTGAGTCGGCTGTGCATGAGGGGCTACGCATCACAGTGCGCAGCGGCGGTCACTGCTATGAGAATTTCGCCTATGGAAACACTGGCGGAGTCATTGCTGATTTGTCTCTCATGAATGATGTGTACGTCGACGCTGAGACCGGGTGGCTGGTTGTCGACGCGGGCGCCACACTGTTCGATGTTTATGCCCAGTTGTACAAGCAGCACGGGGTGACCTTACCCGGGGGTTCCTGTTACTCGGTGGGCGCAGGAGGTCATATCACCGGTGGGGGCTATGGACTGTTGTCGCGCCTGCACGGGTTGACGGTCGACTACCTGAGTGCCGTCGAGGTGGTCCATGTCGACAGTAACGGACATGTGCACTGTGATCGGTTCAGCGCGGAGGTGACGAACAGTGCCGAATCGCTGATGCTGTGGGGGAATCAGGGTGGAGGTGGCGGCAACTTCGGTATCGTGACAAAGTTCTTTTTTGCTGACCCTCCGGTTGCGCCGTCACGGGCGTGCCTGGCCAGTGAGAGCTGGAACTGGGATGACTTCACTATTGATTCGTTTACTGAGTTCTTGCAGAGCTATGGCCAGTTCTTCGTTGACCACAAAGATCCCGGTGACCCCTTCCAGGGCCTGTTCGCGCTGCTGCACCTCACGTGTGCACCCACGCCTAATATTGGATTGACCATTCAGTCGGTGGGTGATGACCCCGATCTTATACGCGCCTTCCGGGACGCGGTTCGTCCTGCCGATGTCCGTCCCGAGCCCCTTGTCACCCCTGTTGGTTACCACGGCATTCCGGCGTCGACCCTCGATATTCAGGTGATGCCCTGGCTGTTTGCGACCCAGACCCTCAACGGCTCGGGAAATCCCCGACGAGGTAAATACAAGTCGGCCTACATGATCGGCAATTTCACCACCGGCGAGTGCCAAACGATATGGGAAAATCTACGTGAGTCCAGATTTCAGAATACGCAGGCGTTGCTTCAAGTAGATTCCTACGGCGGTCAGGTGAATGCGGTCGATCCGGCCCGGACGGCGATCCCGCAACGTTCGTCGGCTATGAAGTTGCAGTACCAGACTTACTGGACCCATGAGAACGACGACGAGGCGAACCTCCACTGGATCCGCGACTTCTACGCTGCCATGTATGGCGATGACGGGCCAGTCCCTGATGGCCGTCTCGACGGCTGCTATGTCAACTATCCCGACGTCGACCTTTCCAACTGGAAGACCCTCTATTACAAAGAGAACTATCCCAAACTTCAGCAGGTGAAGAGGAGATGGGATCCGCTCAATATCTTCAATCATGCGCAATCGATTGAGTAAGTTACTGCCGATCGCGTAACCACCGAGGGGAACAGCCGGTTTGCTGGGCCGATCTTCATGCTATCGGGTGGGGCGCTACGGTGCGTCCGGTCACATCCACCGGAGGGGGAAGCGATGAGCGACGATCGACCCGACCCGATCGACCCCGCGCTGTACCGGTCACCGTGGCCCGACCGAGAACCACCGGGTGCTCCGGCGCATCGTCGGGGGCCTGGACGTCCCGCCGGAGATGATGGGCCTGTCCTGGTGGAGCCCGGACGGCACCTGCCACGGGCCGGAAGGCGCCTACCCTGAGAGGGTCACGGTCGCCGACCCTCCGGAGGGGGTGAGCGCGGAGATGCTGCGCCGGCACCTGCTCGCGCTGGGCGGTGTGGCCATGGTGGGTCAACCGGTCAAGCAGCTCGGCGAATTGCTGGAGCTGCCCGGCACCGCGCCGGGACCGGTGCCGCTGCCGTCCCGGATCTCTCAGATCCACGTGGCGCAGGTGCGCGACCTCACCCTGCGGCTACGGGACCTCAGCCGCGCCCACGGGTCGAATCCGGAGGTGAGCAGCGCGGCGGTGGTGTGGGCGCAGCGGCTGCTGGGTGTGCCGGGCGCCGAACCGGTCACGCGGGCCCTCCTGGTGGCGGTAGCGGAGCTGCAGGTTCAGGCCGGGTGGGCCGGGTTCGACGCCGGTCTCTACAACCGCGCCATGCATCACTGGGCACGTGCGCTGGAGCTGGCGACACAGACCGGTGACGCCTACCTCCAGGCTCTCACCTTGACCTATGCTGGGCTGGCCACCGTGGAACACGGCCACCCCCAGGACGGGCTGAAGATACTTCAGTTCGCGCAGGCCAAGGCGTGGGACATCCCGCCGGACGACGAGCGCGCGGTGACGGGGCGGCGCACGCGGGCAGTCGTGGAAGCGTGCGCGCTCGCGGACTCAGCGATTGCACTGGATCTTCTCGGTGAGCGGCATGCCGCCGATCGGGAGCTGGGGAAGTCGCGGCAGGTGTGGACACCTGGCCGCACGGACGCCACCGGTGATCTGGACCAGGTAGGCGCGCGCCTGGAGGTCGCCCGCGGGCGGCTGGACGCGGCGGAGCCGTTCGCGGTGACGTCAGTACGGCGATGGGAAGGCATCAACAACCAGCGCGCTCACATCAATTCCGGCATCCTGCTGGCCACCGTCCACGTCCGGGCCGGTGAGCACAACGGCCTGCAGTTGGCCCATGGCGCCATCACCAACGTGACCAAACTCAGCTCGGTACGAGCCCGCCAGCAGTACCTCGCCCCGTTGGCCGTCGCGTTGGAGGCCCGCCCAGGTGGCGACACCAAGCAGCTGGCCCGGATGGCCCGCCAGGTCATCGCCACCCCTTAACTCAGTAGGCCACCCAAGCGACCGCGTCCTGGATGCAGAACGCGGTAAAACGGGCTCGGTATAGCGCGTTCTGCATCCAGAACGCGTCACGGGAGCTCGGCGAGCACCCGGTCGGAGAAGGCCGGCCAGGCGTCGCGTGACCACTGGTCGAAGTCGCGGTTGGTCAGCGCGATGCAGGCTGCGCCGGCTGCCGGGTCGACCCACAGGAAGGTGCCGAGCCGCCCGAAGTGCCCGAAGGTTTCCGGCGAGTTGCGGCTACCTGTCCAGTGTGGACTCTTGTGGCCGCGCAGCTCGAAGCCCAGGCCCCAGTCGTTGGGACGCCGCATGCCGAAGCCGGGCATCAGCCCGTCCAGGCCGGGATAGGCCACCCGGGTCGCCTCGGCCAGCGTCTGCGGGGCGAGCAGCGTGGGTGCCTGCAGCTCGGCGGCGAACCGGGTCAGGTCGGCGCAGGTGGACACCGCGCCGGCAGCGGCAGAGCCTTCCAGCCGTGACGCGGCCATCCCCAACGGCTGGAACACCCCTTCAGCCAGGTAGTCCGCGAAGCGAATGCCAGACGATGCCGACACCGCATCGGCCAGCATCTCGAACCCGGTATTGGAGTAGATCCGTTTGGTACCCGGAGCCGCGACCACCCGGGCGGTGTCGTACACCAGCCCGGACGTGTGCGCGAGGAGGTGGCGCACCGTGCACCCCGGCGGCCCCGCCGGTTGGTCGAAAGCCACCGCCCCCTCCTCCACCGCGAGCAGCACCACGTAGGCGGAGAGCAGCTTGGTCACCGACGCAAGCGGGAACGGCCGGTCCTGCGGGCCGTGGCTGCCCAGCACTGCACCGGACGCGTCCACTACCGCAACGGCCACCGCGTCGACCGGCCACTGTTGCACGCTGCACAGGCTGTTCATCACGGCGACAGTACGACAGACCGTGGCAAGATCCGGCTGTGCATTCCGATCGTCTGTTGCTCGGGCCGGGTCCGTCCAACCCCTACCCCGAAGCCGTCGAGGCGCTGGCCCGGCCGGTGCTCGGCCATCTGGATCCGGAGTTCCTCACCCTGGTTTCCGACACCGCGCAACGACTGCGCGCCGTCTTCGGCACCCGAAACCGCCTCACCCTCCCGGTCAGCGGGACCGGGTCAGCGGGGATGGAGGCCTGCCTGGCCAGCCTGCTGGAGC
This sequence comes from Pseudonocardiaceae bacterium, assembly GCA_050700495.1. Taxonomy (GTDB): domain Bacteria; phylum Actinomycetota; class Actinomycetes; order Mycobacteriales; family Pseudonocardiaceae. The sequence goes on along the minus strand of JBOHHF010000085.1, from coordinate 5,041 downwards.
CGGGCGAGCTGGCCATCGTCGGGGTGAACGGTTACTTCGGCGAGCGGCTGTGCGAGGTGGCGCGGCGGCTCGGTGCGCAGGTACAGGCCGTGCAGGCCCCGTGGGGCCGGGCCCTGGACCCCCAACAGCTGCTCGACACTCAGCGCCAGGCCCCGCAGGCCCGGCTCGTCGCGGTGGTGCACGCCGAGACCTCCACCGGGGTGCGCAACGAGATCGCCCCGCTGCACGAGCTGCAGCACACCGACACGCTGCTGCTCGTGGACACCGTCACGTCGCTGGGCGGGATCCCGGTCGAGGTGGACGCGTGGGGCGTCGACGCCTGCTACTCGGCGACCCAGAAGTGCCTGGGTGCACCGTCGGGAATTGCGCCGGTGACGCTGTCCGACCGGGCAGTGCAGCGGATCCGGGATCGGGAACGGCCGGTCTCCTCGTTCTACCTAGACCTGATCTTGCTGGATGCCTACTACCAGGGCGATCCTCCCCGCTACCACCACACGGCGAGCTCCACCCTGATCTCGGCCGTGCACGGGGGTCTGGGGCGGCTGCTCGAGGAGGGCCTACCGGCAGTGTGGGAGCGCCACGCTCGGGTGGGCGAGGGGCTGCAGGCGGCGCTGCCCGAGCACGGTTTCGAGGTGTTCGCCGCGGACGGGCACCGGTTGCCTCAGCTCACCGCGGTTCGGCTGCCCGAGGGTGTGGTCGACGCCAAAGCCCGCGCCGCCTTGCGGGAAAACTTCGGTATCGAGGTCGGTGGCGGCCTGGGCCCCCTGGCCGGCGCCGGTTGGCGAATCGGCCTCATGGGCCACAACGCCCAAGACCGCCCCGTAGCCACCCTCCTCAGCGCCCTCACCTCCACCCTGGCCTGACGCATTCAGCAGGCTCAGCGGGATAAACGAGGTGGTGATAACCCCGCTGAGCCCGCTGAATGCGGAGAGGGGGCGTCAGGTTAGGGCGAAGGTGGTGGGATCGTCGCCCAGGCGGTTGCCGGTGGTGAGGGGCGCGATTGTGGCTAGATCTGCTGTGGAGAGGTCGAAGTTCGACACGTCGAAGTTCTCCTGGATCCGCGCCGGGGTCACCGACTTGGGGATCACGATGTTGCCGAGCTGCAGGTGCCAGCGCAGCACCACCTGGGCCGGAGTCACGGCGTAGCGGTCGGCCAGCCCGGTGATGGTGGCGTCGGACAGCAGTTCGCCGCCCTGGGCCAGCGGGCTCCACGCCTCGGTGGCGATGCCGTACCCGGCGTGCACCGCGCGCAGCTCCGGCTGCGGGAAGTACGGGTGCAATTCGACCTGGTTGACGGCGGGCACCGTGGCGGTCTCGGCGACGAGCCGCCGCAGGTGGTCGGCGGTGAAGTTGGACACCCCGATCGCCCGCACCCGGCCGTCGGAGGCCAGCTTCTCCAGCGCCTTCCAGGTCTCGACATAGCGGTCCAGAGAGGGCACCGGCCAGTGGATGAGATAGAGGTCCACGATGTCCAGACCCAGCCGTCGAGCGCTCTCGTCGAACGCGCGCAGCGCCTGGTCGTAGCCGTGGTGGGCGTTCCACAGCTTCGTGGCCACGAAGACCTCGTCACGGGCCAGCCCGCAGGACGCGACCGCCCGTCCGACGCCCTCTTCGTTGCCGTAAGCCGCCGCGGTGTCGATACTGCGATACCCGACCTCCAGCGCGGTGGACACGACGCGTTCGGTCTCCTGCGCCGGCACCTGGAAGACGCCGAAGCCGAGCTGGGGGATCTGAACGCCGTTGTTCAACGTGATGACGGGGCTCATACCTGCAACGTACCCGGCCGTAGGCTTGCGCCATGACGCCCGAGGACGAGGAGTTCCTCACTGACCTGTACCGCAACCTCACCAAGCAGGCGGTGCACCCGACGTCGCCCCTGTATGTGCCTCTGGAGCAACTGCCCGGTCAGGTGATGGGTCCGGACGCGGTGAAACTGCTGTGCCGCACCATCACGATGACGACCCCTGGTGAAGCATTCTTCCTCACGGGATTGCGCGGCTCGGGCAAGACGGTGCAACTGCTTCGGCTGAAGCAGGAGCTGCAGCGGCGCGGGCACGCGGTGGTCATGTTCAGCGCCGAGGATTACCTGAACATGCACGAGCCGCTCAATGTCGTCGACGTGCTGTTCTTCCTGGTGGGCGCGATATCCGATCAGGCTGTCACATACGACCTCATCGAGCAGGGTGATTCCGCGACGTCGCGGGGATGGTCGAGGTTGTGGCAGTGGTTGTCGAATCTGCCGAGCCGGACCGATGTGACCGGTGCCGAAGTCAGCACCACTCTGCTGGGGACCAAGGCGTCGCTCAAGGCAGAGCTGCGGCACTGGACCGATGGTGAATGGAAAGGCCTGGTCGTCATCGTCGACTCGCTGGATCACAACCGCGCGGTGGACAGCGAGAAATTTCAGCAGGTGCGGCGGGCACTGGTGAACCTGTTCGACAAGGACTACGACAATCTCCGGCTGGCCGACTGCCGCACCGTATTCACCTTGCCGATGTACGTGCAGATCGCCGCCGCCAAGGCGGTGCGCCGGGTGACCAACCTGCGGGTTGCCGACCGGGAACAGAAACCCAACTCCGAGGGTATCCGCGCGGCCCGGGAAGTGCTCCTGCACCGCGCCCCGAATCGCAAGCTCGACCGGCTACTCGACGACGACGCCGTCGATCAACTGGTGCTGGCCTCCGGCGGGCACCTGCGCATCCTGCTCGGGCTGGTGATGGAGGTGGTGACCCAGGCCGAGTCGCTCCCGGTGGATGACGCCACCGTGACGGCCGCGATCCAGCAGGTGCGTAACGGCATGCTGCCCCTGGCCGACGATCAGCGTGGCATGCTGCGCCGGGTCGCGGCGTCCCACGAACTCCCGCTGGCGTCGCAGGACGACTGGGATGTCGTCGCCACCCTGCTCGACCAGCACTTCGTCCTCGGCTACCAGAACGGGGAGCCCTGGTACGAGGTACACCCGCTGCTTCATGATGAGATCGACAGTGACCCGGCAGCCGGCTGATCCCGAGTTCTTCAGCCCTGAGGGTGAGCGGGCCTGGACCTGGTTGCGGCGCCACCTGGACCGGGCGAACGCCTTCTGGCTCGCCTTTCTGCTCACCGACGACCTGACGGTCCAGCGCGGGCTGCGCGAGCGGGTGCGGGCGAACCGCCGGCTGCACGCGTACCCGTTCACCGTCCTGCAACCCGCCACACCTGCCGAGTTGGCGGGCCTGCTCGACGAGCTGGAAGCACGCGGCGCAGCACCGCCCGGGTGCACCTGGGTGGCCGCACCCCACCTGGCCGACGACGAGTGGCTCGCGGCGTGGCGCACGTTCCTGCTCGCGATGAACCACCGGCGCGACGTCCTGCGCGCCCGGCTGGGCGGGCTGGTGATAGCGGCTCCCCCAGCGGTGAAGGTGGTGGCCCAGCGGGAGAGTCCGGATCTCTGGTCAGTCCGGGACCTGCTCGTCGAATTGGCCCCCCGGCCGGTGGTCACCCGCAGCGCCGGAGCGCCGCGCAGCGATGTGGCGCCGCGCCAGCTGGGTAGTTCCAGTTCCCAGGGTTTGAGCTATGACTCGGGCGATGCGGGGCTGGTCGAGGAGGCTCAGGTGCTGCTGGCGATGCCAGTCGAGGAGCTGGCCGGACGAGGCCGTGAGCGGGTGTCCCGCGCGGTGCACCGCGCCGCCCAACGCGGGGAGGATCAGCTGGCGGCGGTGCTGCTGCTGACCCAGTCCGACGGGTACCGCGCCGCGGGGGATCCTGCCGGTGCCCTGCATCTGGTGCAGCAGGGCCTCACCCTGGAACACGTGGAGCCTCGAACCCGGGAGCGGTTGCTGGACTCCGGCGTGAAGCTGGCCAGCAGCATCTCCGAGTTGGAACTGGCTCGGCAGTACGCAGCCGAGTCGGTGGAGCTGACCGAGCAGCGAGTATTACCGGAGGACCCCGACGCCCTGCGCGACCTCTCGATTAGCCTCGGACGGCTCGGCGACGTCACCCGCGACCTCGGCGACCCCACCACCGCCCGCACCTACCACCAGCAAGCCCTCAACATCGACCAGCGCCTCGCCGACCAACTCGACAGCCCCCAAGCCCACCGCGACCTCGCCATCACCCTCGAACGGCTCGGCGACGTCACCTGCGACCTCGGCGACCCCACCACCGCCCGCACCTACCACCAGCAAGCCCTCAACATCCGCCAACGCCTCGCCGACCAACTCGACACCCCCCAAGCCCACCGCGACCTCACCTTCAGCCTCGAACGGCTCGGCGACGTCACCCGCGACCTCGGTGACCCGGCCACCGCCCGCATCCGCTACCAGCAGGCCCTCGACATCGACCGGCGCCTCGCCGACCAACTCGGCACCGCACCGGCGCTACAGGACCTGCAGGCGGGACTCGCCGACCTCGCCCGGACCGAGGAGGAACTCGGCAACGCCGAGACTGCCGCCGCGCTCCGCGCCGAGCTGGCCACCGTGTCGGACCGGCTTGCAGTGCTGAGCGACGACCCACCCGACCCGCCGCCGGACCGATCACCTCCTCAGCGCTGACCCGACCAGTGCACCTATCCCGTTCACGACCCGCGTCGCACCACTACTCGCCGATTCGGCTCAGTTCGTGCGCTGCCCGTCGTTTCGGGGTGACCGCTTGTCGAATTCCTCAGTTTCTTTCCGGGGGTGGCCCCACGGCGCCCGAAACTGTCGGTGCGCGCCGCGACAATGGTCCGGTGACCATGGTTGAGGAGGATCGCACACAGGCCCGTATCAACGGGCTGCTTCAGGTGCTGCGCGACGCCGAAGCCGACTTCCGGCGATCCTATTCACGGGTTCTGGGAGTGGTCACGGAGTTGGAGGCCGAAAAGGCGGGAGCCGTGGCCGGGTTTGGCACTACGACCCGGTTGCTGGTCGGGGTGCTCAACCTGTCCAAGGGTGAAGCCAAGGCCCGGGCCGACCAAGCCGAGCTGCTCACGCCACGACGGTCGCTGATCGGGGAGCAACTCCCGCCGACGCTGCCGACCACCGCCGCGGAGCTCGCCGCCGGTGCGATCGGACCTGTCCACGTC
>JBOHHF010000084.1:0-6727 GCA_050700495.1 Pseudonocardiaceae bacterium | reverse complement strand
GCACCCGGAGTCCCTCCGGAGCCGGTCGGCGCATCGCATCCTCGATGAGCGGGTCAGGTTCCCGCAGCCCGAGTTCGGCCGTCACGAATCGGGCGGCCAGCTCTGACCAGTCGCGCGCGCGGCGGAGCATCGCGTGGCCAACGCCGAGCACGTCGAAACGGCACACCCGGGAAGTGACCTGCTTGGCGCGCACCGCAAACCGGTAGGACAGTCGTGGATCGGTCGTGCGATCCCGGTCACCGTGCGCGATGAGCACCGACCGCCCGGCGAGCTGCCGCACCGGCTCATCGTCTAGGGTCCACGGCGCTAACGCACACACTGCGGTCACCGCCGGGTGGTCAGCCACCCGCAGCGCCGCACGCCCACCCATTGAGTGTCCCAGCAGCACTATCGACGCATCCCGGTGCTGGTCGCGAAGCTGCGTCAAGGCCCACCGCGCGTCCTGTACCGGGTGCAGCTCGGGCTCGTCCCATCCCCGGTAGCGGTACCGCAGGATGCGCACCGACATCCCGTGCCCGTCATCACTCCGGCGCAGGAACCGAGCGAAGGGGACCATGCGGAGATAGCTCAGCTGCGTCCGCCGCCGGACCGTGGTCGGGCTCCGGGCCTGTCCCCCGTGCAACACCAGGACGATTGAACGGACCCTCGCGGGGTCCGTCGGCCAGCGGTCCTCGATCCAGGGTGCGGGTTCCTTCAAGGTTTCACGCCTCGTGCTCGTGTTGCGCCCGATCGGATCGTCACTCGGAAGGTAACAGCACCACCGCGCAGTGGCGTCCCACTGCAGCACGGGCTGCCCGCAACCTGGTTGTGGTCCGCAGTAACCAGCAGGTGTTCAACGCGGTCGTCTCAAGATCGCAACGCTCGTAAGACGCGCAGTACAGGCGATGGATGCGCATTAGGTTCCATTAGATGGTCAGCGAGCACCCCGCGACCTGCAAAAGGTTTCACTTGACGGTTTCACACCACGACGCGATATGCCGTACGTAGTACGGTGTATCGGGATGGGCCTACTCGAGAAGGAGCATGAAGGGTGAGTGACGTGCAGAACTTTCCGACCAGTAATGGCTTCATCCCGTCAGACGAGGATCGGACGAGCGTCGCCGCGTGGTTCGAGAAGTACGACGCTCTCGCGGCCAAGCAGGACTTCGAGGCGATGGCGGACATGGCGATGTTCCCACTCAACGAGGTGACTGACGACGGGACCGGCAACGGTGAGGCGGAGCAGTGCAGCCGGGAGCAGTACCTCACCCAGATGACCGAAGTGATGGGTGGATCGGGTGGCGACGTGACGATGGAGACGACCAGGACTCCGCACTTCATTTCCGACGCACTGGTTTTCGTGATCACCGAGGGCACCGTGACCTACGGAGGGCAGACCCAACCGATACGCTACGGCGACCTGTTGGTCAAGAAAGACGGGCAGTGGCTGTTCCAAACTATGGTCCAGGGCGGTTGGGGAGGCCACAGCGCTATCTGACGGCGATGGCGCGGGTGGTCGCTGCAACACCGAGCGATGAGAGCGCAGCGCAGGACGGCTCGGCTGGCCCCGCGAGGACTCGGCCATGGGGGCTGTGGTGGACTCGGGCATGACGGCACGCCAACGCAGCATGGTCAGAACGCGGTAACAAGTTCGACAAGGAACTCCCGGACGCGGCGGTCGATGTCGTCGCGGATGGCGCGGACCCGCTCAACGAGCTGTCCGGCGGGGTCCTCGAGCTCCCAGTCCACATACCGCTTACCAGGGTAGATCGGGCACGCGTCGCCGCACCCCATGGTAATCACGATGTCGGAGGCTTGGACGACCTCGTCGGTCAGCGGCTTGGGGTAGGGGTCGGTCAGTGGCACGCCGATCTCGTGCAGCGCCTCCTCCACAATGGGATTGATCTCGTTTGAGGGAGCGGATCCAGCAGAGCGAACCACCACCCGGCCGTGCCCATGGTGGGCGAGGAGGGCGGCGGCCATCTGCGATCGCCCGGCGTTGTGCACGCAGACGAACAGCACCTCGGGGACACCGGTCGCCACAGCGTTCCGGACCTTCTCCCATGCGGTGAGCCGGTCCCAGGCGAACCGGCGGGTCAGCGCGACGAGGTGCACCTGGATTGTGGCCTTGCGGTCCATCAGAGTGAACGACTCGCGTACGAACCGGTCGACAATCTCCGGGGAGAGCCGTCCGGCGAACTTCTTGGTGAAGTCATGGGAGATGGCCTGCAGGCCGTGCTCGATGTCGAGTTCGCCGAGGCCGGGCAGGCCACGGCGGGTGGGTGTGGTCATGACGATCCCTTCGGTGGGATGGATGGGATGAGTGTGGAGCGAGACCAGCGGCGGGCGGCGAGGGACACGTACACCAGCCCGACGAGAACGGGCACCTCGATGAGCGGGCCGACGACACCGGCGAGAGCCTCGCCGCTGGTGATGCCGAAGATCGCGATGGCGACGGCGATGTCGAGCTCGAAGTTGTTGCCCGCCGCGGTAAATGCCAGCGTCGTGGACCGCTCGTAGCTCAGTCCGAGACCCGTGCCCAGGGCGAACGATCCAGTCCACATGATCGCGAAGTAGGCGAGCAGCGGAAGCGCGATGCGAGCGACGTCCAGCGGTTAGGAGGCGATCTGGTCGCCCTGCAGCGCGAAGAGGATCACGATAGTGAACAGCAGGCCGTAGAGCGCGAACGGGCCGACCCGGGGCACGAACCTCTCCTCGTACCAGACCCGGCCCTTGGCATGTTCGCCGAACCGGCGGGTGAGGTAGCCGGCGAGCAGCGGCACGCCAAGGAAGAGCAGCACTGAGCGGGCGATGTCCCACGATGACACGTCGAGCCCTGCGGTGTCCAAGCCGAGCCAGCCCGGCAGGGCGACGAGGTAGAACCATCCGAGTCCGGCGAACGCGATCACCTGAAACACCGAGTTCAGCGTGACCAGCACGGCCGCGGCCTCGCGGTCACCGCAGGCGAGGTCGTTCCAGATGATGACCATGGCGATGCACCGGGCGAGCCCGACGATGATCAGCCCGGTGCGGTATTCGGGCGGGCTCGCCGGTCTGCGACGAGCAGCACAGCAGCAGGACGTGCTTCGTCATCTATCTACCTTGACATACATCTACTTCGATGCCAATCTAGAAATCTGATGAGAAATCCATCAAAGCAAGGAAGCGGTCATGTCACGGATGCAACTGGCGCTGCGGGCCTCCGACCCGTGGTGCGCCGAGGAAGGAACAACACCATGACCGAGCCGACCGACATCCGTGAACGGGTCCGCCGCCGCTATGCCGCCGCCGCAACGCGCTCAACGCACGGCGAGCATGACCAAGCGCGCGCCCTCGCGACCTCTTGCGACGGGGCACCTGTCACGACCACCGACGCGCAGGGCCGCGTGGTCTTCGGATCCGATCTCTACACCCCCGACACCGCTGACGGAGCGACCAAGGCCGCGGTAGCCGCCTCGCTAGGGTGCGGAGTGCCGACCGCGGTAGCCGACCTTCACTCCGGCGAGACCGTCCTCGACCTCGGGTCCGGCGCCGGCGCCGACGTCATCATCTCCGCACGGCGCGTCGCCCCCGGCGGTCGGGCAATCGGGCTGGACATGACCACCGAGATGCTCGACCTGGCCCGGCGCAACGCCGCCGACGCCGGGGTCAGCAACGTCGAATTCATCCAGGGCTACCTCGAAGACATCCCTCTGCCGGCGGACAGCGTCGACGTCATCATCTCCAACTGCGTCATCAACCTCGCCGCCGACAAGCAGGTCGTCCTGCGCGAGGCCGCCCGCGTCCTGCGGCAAGGTGGCCGGTTCGCCGTCTCCGACGTGATCGCCGACCCCGACATGAACGACGCCACCCGCACCGACATGGCCCAGTGGACGGGCTGCATCGCCGGAGCGCTCACCGCCACCGCCTACCGCGCCGTACTCGCCACCGCCGGACTCGTCGACGTCGAGATCATCGAGACACACCGGGTACACACGCACGCTGTGTCGGCCATCATCCGCGCCCGCAAACCCGCTCGCGCTCGATCTGCACGAGCGCAGTAGAGGTCAGCCAAAGCGGCCCGAAATATAGTCCTCCGTCCGCTTGTCGGCAGGGTTACCGAAGATCGTCACGGTCCGATCGTACTCGACGAGCAGGCCGGTGCGGTTTCCGGTGGTGTCATCGGCCTGCGCGGTGAAGAAAGCGGTGCGGTCGGACACGCGGGCAGCCTGTTGCATGTTGTGCGTGACGATGATGATCGTAAACTGCTCGCGCAACGCAATCATCAGGTCCTCGATACGCGAGGTCGCAATAGGGTCCAGTGCGGAACAGGGCTCGTCCATCAGCATCACGTCCGGTTGCGTCGCGATGGTCCGGGCGATGCAGAGCCGCTGCTGCTGGCCGCCCGACAGCCCGTAGGCGTTGTGCTTCAACTTGTCCTTGACCTCATCCCACAACGCTGCACCGCGCAGCGCACGCTCCACGACGTCGTCCATCTTTCCGACCTTCATCCCGGTGACACGTGGGCCGTAGGCGACGTTGTCGTAGATCGACTTCGGGAACGGATTCGGCTTCTGGAACACCATTCCGATCCGTCGGCGCACTTCGATGGGATCGACGTCGCGGTCATAGATGTTCTGGCCGTGGTAAGTCACCGCACCCGTGACCCGTGCGGAACTGACGAGGTCATTCATCCGGTTGAGGCACCGGATGACCGTCGACTTGCCGCACCCTGACGGGCCGATCAGCGCGGTGATCTCATTGTGCCCGAACTCCAGGTTGACGTCGCGGACAGCGAGGAAGTCACCGTAGTAGACGTTCATGTCGTGGCAGGCCATCACGCCGACCGGCGCGTCCGGGACCACGCGGTGCGACCGCTGCTCAATGCCGACGACCGGGCCTGCGGTCTTCTCGTCGAGAGCGGGGTCACCCAGCGTCTGCTGCCGGGCAGAGGGCTGCGAGCTCATTGGTGTGTCCTCGCATTCACCAGCGACGCTGGAGCTTGTTGCGGATCAAGATGGCCACGCCGTTCAGCAGCAGGAGCAGGATCAAGAGGATGATGATCGCGGCAGACGCCACCTCGCGGAACTCCGCCTGTGGCTGGCCCACCCAGTTGTAGATCTGCACCGGCAGCGTCGTGAATCCGGAGAGCAGACCGTTCGGGTCGAAGGTCACGAATACGAAGGCGCCGAGGAGAAGCAATGGTGCCGCCTCCCCGATCGCGCGAGAAACGGCCAGGATGGTGCCGGTGGCGATGCCGGGCACGGCGGCCGGCAGAGTCTGGTGCCACACCGTCTGCCACGGCGTGGCACCCAGGGCGAGCGAACCCTCGCGGATCTCGGTCGGCACCGCCCGCAACGACTCGCGAGTCGCGATGATGATAACGGGGAGGATAAGCAGCGTGAGCGCGATCGCCCCGAAGATCACGGCGTTGACGTTGCGCAGACCGATCAGCGGCGCGAGGACACCGGCCACCCCCAGCGTCAGCAGGCCGTAGATGATCGACGGGACGGCGGCAAGGTTCTGGATGTTCAGCTCGACAATCCGGAAGTACCACTTGTCCGGATCTCCGAACTCCTCCAGATAGATCGCCGCCGCCACACCCAGCGGAACGGCGAGCACGATCGTCGTGACGATGACCCAAATCGTGCCGAGGATAGCCGCCCGGGCGCCGGCATTCTCAGGGAACAGTTGCGAGGTGTAGCTGAACAGCAGGTTGGCGTCGAGCCGGCCAGCCCCTTCCAGGATTGTCGTGACCAGAAGGGCCGCGAGAAAGGCCAGCGCGACGAACAGGCTGAACCACAGCGCAATCAGGAAGGCGATCGCCACCGGGGAGCGGTCACCCCGCTCCTGGGCACGCCCCAACCGCTGCGGTTCCGGCTGGGTGAGTTGTCCGATCGTGGTCATCAGTATGCCTCCCGGAACCGCCGGACGAGCCGGATGCTGATGACGTTGACCAGCAGTGTCACGGCGAACAGCGTCAAGCCGACCGCGAACAGTGTGTTGAACGCCAACGAACCAGGCGGGTTCTCCCCGGTCGCGGCCTGAGCGATGTAGCCGGTCATGGTCTGTGCGCCCTGCCGGGGATCACCGATGATCTGCGCTTGGTTGCCCGCCGCGATCGCGAGGATCATCGTCTCGCCGACCGCGCGCGAGATGCCCAGCACCACCGCGGCGATGATGCCGGACAGGGCGGCAGGAAAGACCACTTTCAGCGTGGTGGTCATCTTGTTTGCACCTAACGCGGCCGAACCCTGCCGGAGCGCGTCGGGCACCGACGACATCGCGTCCTCGGACAGCGACGCGATCGTCGGGATGATGAAGATGCCCAGCACGATGCCGGCCGCCAGGACGCTGAACGTGCCGACGTCGATCCCGAGCAGGCCCCTCAGCAGGTCGGGCGCCACGAAGTTCAGGGCGAAGAAGCCGAGGACCACGGACGGGATCCCGGCCAGGATCTCGAGGATCGGCTTGATGATCCGGCGCACGCGGGAGGTCGCGTACTCCGACAACAGCGCTGCCGCCCCCAGCCCGAGGGGCACAGCGACGATCAGCCCGATCGCCGTAGTCCACAGGGTGCCCACGATGAGCGGGAGAATCCCGTAGCTGGGATCGGCGAACGTCGGCGTCCACCGCGTGCCGGTGAAGAAGTCGACCAGGGAGATGTCCTGGAAGAAGCCGATCGCCGGCACCACGAGCGAGATCACGATACCGACGGTGATGACCACCGACAGGATCGCCGCCGCCTGCAGGCAGAACAGGATGATCC
>JBOHHF010000083.1:0-21928 GCA_050700495.1 Pseudonocardiaceae bacterium | reverse complement strand
CTCACAGATCCGTACGTGACAGTCTCCCGTCATACGGCTCTTGTCGTTCTGGTCACCAGACTTTGGGGGCGTGGGTAATCCAGGCCCAGTGAGCGAAGAACCGGGGCCGTCGTGCGACGGCCTGGTTCCATGCGTTTCGGGCCTTTTTTGCTCCGCAGCCGTTTATACTTCTTGCGAATCCACCGCATCAGGTAGGCATTGATGCGTTCTAGGAGGGGATACAGGGCCGACTTGTAGAAGGCTCCGTAGTACGTCATCCAACCTCGCACGATAGGGTTGATCCTGCGAGCGAGGTCCGCTTCGGTAATGTGCGTGCGTTGGTGCAGCCTCCATGACCGCACCTCGGTGCTGATCCTGCGCAGCGCTTCCTTGCTGATCGCGGGCAAGAACGACAGGAACATCGTGCCGTTCTTTGTCTGCGCGGAGCGTCGGCGGAACGTGAACCCCAAGAACGTGAACTCGACGTGTTCGTACGAACCGCGTCTGTTGTCGTCCTGACAGTAGACGATCCGCGTCTTTTCCGGGTGCAAGGTGAGCCCGACCTGCGTCATCCGTTCCTCGATCGCTGTCAGCACGAAACGTGCCTGGCGTTCGCTGACACAATGGACCACAGCGTCATCACAGTAGCGTTCGAAACCGATCTCCGGAAATTTCTTCCCCATCCAGGAATCGAACGCGTAGTGGAGGAACAGATTAGCGAGGATCGGTGAGACCGCAGATCCTTGTGGGGTTCCTCGGTCTCGCTGACGCAGGCTGCCATCGGGCAGTCGTAGCGGCGCTTCGAGCCACCGCGTGACATAAAGCACCACCCATGGCTGATCAGTGTGCGCGGCGACCGCCTTGAGGACCAAATCCCACGGGACGCTGTCAAAGAACGCGGAGATATCCAGATCGATGACCCAATCCGCTTTCCAGCAACGCCTGCGGCACTCCGCCACCGCGTCGATCGCCGACCGCCCTGGACGGTAGCCGTAGGAGCCGGAATGAAAGACCGGTTCGGCTTTCTCCTCCAGCACCCGCGCGACAACCGTTTGAGCGATCCGGTCTCCGACCGTGGGCACGCCTAGAATCCTGACACCCCCATTAGTTTTGGGGATTTCCACCGCCCGGACCGGCGGCGGGAAGTACGTGCCCGAGGACATCCGGTTCCAGATCTTGTAGAGATTACCTTTAAGATCCTTTTCGAATTCCTCGATCGACACGGCATCCACGCCCGGCGCGCCCTTGTTCGCCCGCACCTTCTCATACGCCTCCCAGACAGCCCGCTTCGAGATAGCGAACGGCTTGTCTGGCACTTTCAACTCGCCCATACGACTCCTCCCAGGCAAACCCGGTTGATCAAACGAACACAGTCACGAACGACCCGGCCCCTTTGCTCCGCCTCCGTTACAGAGACATCATCACTACTACGAGCCGGTCCGCCAGCGCACCCGGCGACAGTACTCAATCCCTCACAGTTTTGGACCACTCGGAACACTCCCTCTCGCCCGCCAACACGACGGGCAGTTTCCTGGTGCGCCTTCTCCTGTTCCACACGGAAGCCGCAGACCGGGCTCGCGTCGCCTGCATGCCGGACACCACCTGGCCAATAAACGGGCACCCGCCAGACTTATCCCGGGATCGCATTGACACCCCGGTTTCGATGCCGTCTCTAAGTTTCGACACGTCAGCAGCGATTCGCTTTCGCTCACCTTCCCGATCCCTACCTGACACCTTGCCGGCGCCTTTTCCTCATCGCTCACCACGACGGTCGTCAACCAACGCAGCATGAGGTGGTTTGAAGCCTCCCCCCGCAGGGCGGCTCCGAAGGGCCACAACCTTCATCTCCCGTGCAGCATCGCATCGAGAAGTACTCCTACATGTCACTTCCTTTCGCGTTCAGGACACAACAATGCACGCAAGTTCGCGACCGCAGTTGAGCACCTTTCACCGGCCGGTATCGAGTTGGAGCAGATCACACTCGATCTCAATGAGATCCAAGCCGACTCCGTGACCTCGGTGGCCCTGCATAAAGCCCAGCAAGCCTTTCGCGCGCTCCATCGTCCGATCATCATCGAAGACAGCGGCTTCTACATCGACGAACTCGACGGCTTTCCCGGGCCTTTCGTCAAGTACGTTATCAAGTCTCTCGGCGCCGGGGGCGTGGCGCGCCTCGCCGACCTAACTACGACTCGCACTGCCATTTCGAAGGCGTCCTCGTCCACATCGACGCCCACGGCGTACCCCGGATCTTTACCGACACCGGCGACGGCGGCACGGTCGCCAATCGACCGACGACCGATGCTCAGCCCGGTTCGTGGTCGGCCTTATGGGACGTCTTTATCCCGACCGGCTGTACCGTACCTCTGTCAGCGTTACGCGAGGAGGAGCGCATCCGTATTTTCGACGGCTGGGCGAAGCAATCCGTCTTTACCCGCTTTGGGGAGTGGCTGGTACGTAAGAACGGCCAGGATGTAGTACCCGCCGACGGGTAGGATCGCCTACTGAGCACACAACTCAACTTTCACTTTCCAGCCGAACGCATCGCCGCTCGCCCCCGGCCAAAGGGCGAAGACCTGCTCCTGGTGCTTGATCGGTCAACGGGCAAGATCGAGCACCATTAATGAGCACGCAGGCGGGACACACCGCGTGGCGAGGGGCCGGCCATCGAGGACCTTCTCCAGTGACTTCAGACCGGTGAACAGGTGGCGATGCGGGTCGTCCAGAGCCAAGCGTGCGGGCCAGGCGCCGCGCCGCCGACTCTCACCGCTACCGGCCTCGGTGGGTTCCTCTTCAACCCGGTATGCTCGTCCGCCATGAGCTTCGCAGGATATGACTTGGTTGTCATCGGTTCAGGTTTTTTCGGCCTCACGATCGCCGAGCGAACCGCTAGCACGCTGGGCAAGCGAGTGCTTGTCCTAGAACGCCGTAACCATTTAGGCGGCAACGCTTACTCTGAACCAGAGCCAGAAACTGGAATCGAGGTTCATCGCTACGGGGCACACCTGTTCCACACCTCCAATCAACGAGTCTGGGATTACGTCAACCAGTTCACCAAGTTCACTAACTACCAGCATCGAGTATTCACCGTTTACCGAGGTCAGGTCTACTCGATGCCGATCAACCTGCACGCTATTTCTCAGTTCTTCGGCCGGCACATGACCCCGGACGAGGCCAGGGCTCTGATCGCCGAGCAGGCCAGCGAGATCGCCGATCCCAAGACAGCAACAAACCACGAAGAGAAGGGGATTTCGCTGGTCGGCCGTCCGCTCTATGATGCGTTTTTCCGTGGGTATACCGCCAAGCAGTGGCAGACTGATCCTCGGGAGCTGCCCGCGGCGATCGTTGCTCGCCTGCCGATTAGATTCGATTTTGTCAACCGGTACTTTAACGACACCTACGAGGGTCTTCCCGTCAACGGCTACACGGCCTGGCTGAAGAGGATGGCAAACCACACCAACATCGACGTCAGGTTGTCGACCGATTTCTTCGATGCGCGTGACGAGATCCCGAGCGGCATCCCGATCGTCTACACGGGGCCGCTGGATCGGTACTTCGACTACTCCGAGGGATGGTTGGGCTGGCGCACCCTCGACTTCGAGCAAGAGGTCTTGGGCGTCGGCGACTTCCAGGGTACCCCAGTGATGAACTACGCGGACGAAGAGGTGCCTTATACTCGCATCCACGAATTTCGCCATTTTCACCCTGAACGCGATTATCGGACCGACAAGACTGTCATCGTGCACGAGTTCTCGCGTTTCGCGGACAAAGAAGACGAGCCGTACTACCCGATCAATACTCCTCAGGACCGTGCCAAATTGGAGCGGTACCGGGAACTGGCGAAATGTGAGACCGCAAGACACAACGTGCTGTTCGGCGGGAGGTTGGGCACCTACAAGTACTTGGACATGCATATGGCGATCGGCTCAGCTCTGAGCATGTTCGACAACAAACTCGCTCCGTACTTCGCTGCGGGTCACTCCTTCCAGGATTAATAGGATCCCGATCCAGCCGATGGGCCTCTCGGACCGGGATTCCTTTGGCTGCGGGCTGCCGGCACTGTGATGACCGGAGTGTAGTAGCCAGGCCCGAAGGTTTCACCAATGGGCACGCCGTCGACCTCCACCCAAGCATGTGCCCGGAACGGATCTGTCCGGACTCCCGTGCACCAGGTTAGCCAGACTCCCTGCATTCGACAGAGCAGGGCAGCAGCCAACGAGCGCTGCAGGCAATTCCGGCCTGCGCACCGGACGCTCACCGAGACGACCGCATGCCGGGCGGTCAGAGCTTGATGGGCCGTAGCCGGGGCACAGTCACCGCGCACCAGTTGCAGCATACCCCGAATGCGACAAGGCGACAACGTAGCTAATAGACGAGCCGCGCCGACAGCAAGTAACGCGATGAGGCGATGACTTGGGGGCAGGTGGTCTTGCGAAGCAAGGATAACTGGATCGGTCACGGTATCACCAGCCTGGCATGACGCAGCGCATCGAGGAGGGCGCCGATATCAGCGGCTGCTCGTTCGGAGGTGATCCGGTAGCTGTTGGAGAGCTGCTGTGCGGCCTGCGATGGTGTTCCACCCTCGAGAAGAGTGCGCAGAGTGACAGAGCCTGACCGGTTAAGCTGCCAGTAACGGCCGGACCGTTCATCCAGCAAGACTATGCCGGCCGCAGTGCTGGTGACAGAAACGTCGGGACGAAGCCTTAATGGCATGGTGATTCTCCGGTAGGTTCGCCTGCCGGGTGCTGAGAAGCGCAGTCAGCAGCACGCAGCCAGATCTCGCAGGCTACGGTCTGTTCCAACGGAATCAGCGTGGTGAAGGTGGGGTGCACACCCACAATAGCTGCACGCAGGGCATCGGTGTCGATCAGCTCTCTTTGAGCTAGCGCAGAGTCCGCGAACAGTTCCAGCAAGGCTTCGCGATGCCGCTTCAATCCGGCGTAGACGTCGGCGGTGAAATCCCCTTTGGTTGTGCGACCAAGGATCTTGTCCGGAACGATGCCGCGTACCGCCGCAGCCAATAGCGGTTTGTACTTCCACGGCGTCATTCGCTCATGCAACCGAACCGCCAGAGCTGCCTCGATGACCCGATCGTCCAGATAGGGAGCGGCGAACTGCGCGCCTGCACCCATGTCAGCCACAAGCGCAGCGACTTGGCGCACCGTCCGTCCGCAGACGCGAATCTGCTGCAACACCTCATGCTCGACGCGCGAGCGAGCCAACGGTGCTGGCATTTCTGCCGCCTTGTCTCGGAACAGGCTACTCGTCGCCTCGACCGCAGCAGAGGTTGCCCACGGGGGCATACGAACTGGCCAACCCCACCCAAAATGCGGAATCGTTGGCGCAAGAGGTGGAGCACTGAGCTGTCCGGCGATAGCAGCCAACCATGCAGCGAACGTGGTGCCATCGTTCAAGGCGCATAATGTGTCCCATACAGACCACCGCCGCAATGCTCGATAACCGCGTGCATGCCTCGCCGCAATCAGCGGATGAGACCTGGCGAGAGTGTGCAGGTACGATGGGAACGCGCCGAATAATTCGTCTCCACCATGACCGGTTAGGTGGAGTCGGCAGCCCCGTTCGGCAAGTAGCCTAGCTAGATGGATATGACGACCCCGTGATCTTATCCAGCGGTAAGGACCTTCAGGGTCCTCGCCAGCGCTCGCTAGTTCTGCATATATCAGTGGTGCCTCGTTGTGGCCGAACACAAGATGCTCGGCGTCCGGAAGATCCTTGCCTGCCCGCCGTGCCCAGAGGTCGTCGTCACTACCAACATCTGCCTCCACCCGTCGAACGGTGAGTAAGTCAGCAGCCTGTGGTGCAGCCAAGAAGCACAGGCTCGTGGAGTCCATGCCACCCGATAGATCCGCGCTGATTATGCCGTCTCCGGTGGTGCGAGCCTTTACCGCATCAGTCAGAGCGCGACGTACGGCAACAGCCCCTTCGGTCAGCGACAAAACAGGTTCCGGGGCGGACCACCATTGTAGTATATGGTCACCACCCTCATCGTCGAGAATGAGACAGCAGTCGGATGATAGGTTGCGCACACCTCGCCAGAGACATTGGCCATCCAACGGATAAGGCAATTGTGGATAGGCCAACCGCGGGGCGATCAGACGATCATCGATGGCCGCCCTGGTCGAGGATACCAGCACCTGGGCATTGTCGGCGGCCACCGTGAGTCCTGCGACTCGAGCGTAGAACACCTGACGCAGTGCCGAGACACTGCCTTGTACCCGCACCTGACCCTTCACCGAAACAATCAGATGGAAACTACCCGACAACTCGCGAACAATGCGGTCAACATCAGCGATGCGCTCTACGCCTGAAAGCAGCGCGGACAACTGCGTAGCGGCAATCGGACAACAGCCGATAATCGCTATACGCGCTCGACCTGCCGACGCCACCGTCATCTCATCCGGAGCCCACTGGCCAACTATCCATGGCCGACCTGATGCATGCTCGACCAGCTGCGGCGCGTGATTACGGAACCCTTCCGCGACAGAGCGGCCCTTTCTCGCATCTGGCAGAATGATTAACCACGTCCTACCACCCGAGCGCATCCGGGGGATGCCGTCGACCTTCATGACCGCGTGAGCCGCTTCCGTCGACCGGCCATCGAGGACAGTATGCGCAAGACCTCTTACCGCGACTTAATTATCCCTGAAGGCGCCGTCATCACTAACCTGACCCACAGTTCCAAGCGTCAACCCGGCAAAGTCTCCGACCTCCACCAAGACCGGTGGCTCATACACTGAATCTTCATCAGGAAGAATAAGAAATTCAGACATCGACGTACTCCTGTCGTCAAAAACCGTTGCTGTCCTTGGGTGCGACTAGTCGCTAAGCCCTACAGTGACAGCGTATGGGAGTTAGGTTTTCACTCGCTGTGAACCCGGCCCGCCGAGGCCGAAGCGGTTGCAGAGAGAGTCCAGTTCCCACGCCCGCCGCCGGGCCCGCCGGTCCAGATCGATCACCAGGTTCCGGGCGATCGGGTTCATCCGGGTGCGCTGCGGTGCTAGGCGGTCCGCGGTGTCGAGGTGCCGGATCACCTCGGCGTGGCGATCGGGTCCGTCCTGCATCAGGGCACGCGCCGCGTCAAGATGCAGCGCTCCGCACCGTTCCCGGCTGCCCAGGGCGGGCACGTCCAGCTGCGCCCGGTTGAGGTCCTCGTAGACGCGGACGCCCTCGCCCAGCTCGATACCGGCCCCGAGCCGCCACAGCGCGACGTTGGTCGGCCCGAAGTGCCGTCCCATCCCGTTGCGTTCCCCCAGCCGGGTGGCCAGCTGGGCGGCCTCAGCGAAGTGGGCGTGGGCGTCGTCGGTGCGTTTTTCGTGTGCCGCGGTCAGTGCCTGGGTGAGGTGCATCATGCCGAGCATCTCCGCGCTGAGCGTGTCCTCGGCACTCAGTCGTACGGCCGGGGTCACCTGGTCGATGCCGTCGGTGAGCGTGGCGGCGGCGCGGGTCCGGGCGCCGAGCCAGGTCAACTGCAGCGCCCAGGAGTAGCAGGCGAATCCGAGCAGACCGGGGTCGTCGTGACTGCGGGCCAGGCCGTAGCCACGGGTGGCCGCAGTGACCGCCAGGTCACTGTTGCCGACGTTCTTAGCGACGTGGGCCGCCACTATGCACGCCGTGATCAGCGCGGTGAACGCCCGGGATCGGTCAGCCGCTCTGGCGGTCAACGCATGCGCCTGCAGCTCGGTGATCAGCGTGCCCAGATCGCGCCCGGCCAGCGAGAGCCGGGCCTGATCACAATGCCCGTCCGCGGTCTGCACCCACGCCACCAGCTCGTCCAGCGGCCGGGGTCGCACATCCGGCACGTCGTCGGGATCGTAGTTGTGCAGCGCCACCTGGATACCCGACACCGCCGCCAGCGCATCGGCGGTGTCCCGGTCGACCGGGAGGTAGGGCTGCCCAGTCAGGTCGGTCACCGAACACCCCAGCACCCCCGCCAGATCCTCGATCAGCCCGCGCCGGTTGAACCCACGTTGCCCGGTCTCCAGCATCGACAGGTAGCTCTTGGTGAACCCTGCCAACCCGGCCACCACGTCCAGGCTCAACCCGCGGCGTCGGCGTATCCGCCGGGCGCGGCGCCCGATCTCGATCGACTCCAGGTCCACCGGCACGGTCCTGGTCACCGGACATCACCTCACAGATCTCGGCGTAGGCAGAGCAGACCCGAGATTGATCATCTAGTTGTTCACTCGTGGTGAACGCTGCCCCGCGAGACCGAAGCGGTCCAGCAGGCTGCCTACCTCCCGCAGCTGCCGGTGGGCCCGCTGGATCAGCTCCGCGGTCAGCTCCCGGGCGATCGGGTGGTTGCGCATCCGCACCGGGGCGGCCTGGTCGGCGCGGTCCAGGTGCCGAATAGCCTCGTCCTGGCATGCGTCGCCGTCCTGGGCCAGCGCCCGGGCCAGGTCGAAGTGGTAGCAGCCGGTACGGCTACGGCTGTGCAAGCCCGCGACGTCGACCCGGTCGGGATGGGCCTGTTCGTAGACCCGTGCGCCCTCACCAAGGTCGACGCCGACCGACAGCGTCCACAACGCGACATTGGTCGGCCCGAAATGAAGCATGGCCGTGTTGCGCTCGCCGGTTCGCTCGGCGAGCACGCCGGCCTGGTCGAGATGGTCGCGCGCGTCACCGGCCCGGCCGGTTCGGGCGGCGAGCTTCGCGGCGAGGAGATGGTGCATGCCCAGCATCTCGGCTGCACCGGTGCCGGCAGCCGAGGGGTCGGCCACCGCGTCGAGCTCTGCCAACGCCAGCCCGTTCGCCGCTTGTGCCTGGGGCCGGGCGCCGACGTCGACCCATCTCCAGGCCCACCCGAAGCGGGCCAGCCCGACGACGACCGGATCACCCAGGCGGATCGCGGCGTCGTTCTCGCGGCGACCGGCGGACAGCGCCAGGTCGTGATACCCGATCATCCCCGCGATGGTGCCGGCGACGTGGCAGGCCGTCACCAGCGCGGCCAACGCTGGCTCGCGAGTGTCGGCATTACGAGCAGCGGCGTGCACGTGCAGCTCGGTCAGCAGCGTCCCGAGATCCCGCCCGGCATGGGCGTACCGATCCTGGTCGAGGTGCTCATGAGCCTGCTGCGCGCACCGGGCGAGCTCGGCCACCGGGCGGGCCGGCAGATCGAGCGGGTCGTCCAGCGCGGTGTCGCAGAAGGCCTCGCGAATGCCGGGCACGACCGCCAGCGTGTCCGCGGTCGCCCGGTCGGTCGGCAGGTAGGGCTGCCCGGTCAGATCGGTCACCGAACACCCGATCGCGTTCGCGAGATCCTCGACCTGCCCACGCCGCTCGAACCGGCGCTCACCACCCTCCAGCATCGACAGGTGATCCGCACTCATCCCCGCGAGCCCGGCTGCCCCGTCCAGGGACAGCCCTCGGTGACGGCGGATCACCCGGGCACGGCGCCCGATCTCGACAGGCTGCCGGCCCACCGGCACAGTCTTGGCCACCGGACATCACCTCACCACCCACGGTACTTGCGCAGCGCGAACAACGTGAGTAGGGAGGCCACCGCATGCTGGCGACGGGGACGCGGGGATGCGTCACGATGTCATCCTTTTCAGCTGGGCATCGCCGCACTCTGGGAGGATCGGGGGTGTTGCAGTCCACTCCGGGAGGGCCCCCATGAGCACATTGTCGACTCCGCGCCAGAACCCGACGCGGGAGGAACCTGACCGCAATCTCGCCATGGAGCTGGTTCGGGTCACCGAGGCTGCGGCGATGGCCGCCGGCCGCTGGGTCGGCCGCGGCGACAAGAACGGCGGTGACCAGGCGGCCGTAGACGCGATGCGCAAGCTGGTCGGCTCGGTGTCGATGCGCGGCGTGGTGGTGATCGGCGAGGGGGAAAAGGACGAAGCGCCGATGCTGTTCAACGGCGAGGAGGTCGGCAACGGGCAGGGGCCGGAGTGCGATGTCGCGGTCGATCCGATCGACGGCACCACGCTGATGAGCAAGGGCATGCCCAACGCGCTGGCGGTACTCGCGGTGTCCGAACGGGGGTCGATGTTCGATCCCTCCGCGGTGTTCTACATGGAGAAGATCGCCACCGGGCCGGAGGCGGCCGAGGCGATCGACCTGTCCGCGCCGGTCGTGGAGAACATCCGGCGGGTCGCCCACGCCAAGCAGTTGGATATCTCCGACATCACCGTGTGCATCCTGGACCGGCCGCGGCACGACGACCTGGTGCGCCAAGTCCGCGAGGCCGGCGCCCGGATCACCTTCATCACCGACGGTGACGTCGCCGGCGCGATCGCCGCGGCCCGTCCGGGCACCGGGGTGGACCTGCTGATGGGCATCGGCGGAACCCCGGAGGGGATCATCAGCGCAGCCGCACTGCGCTGCATGGGGGGCGCGATCCAGGGCCGGATGTGGCCCCGGGACGACGCCGAGCGCCAGGCGGCGCGGGATGCCGGGCACGACCTCGACCGGATCCTCACCACTGAGGACCTGGTCTGCGGGGACAACGTCTTCTTCTGCGCGACCGGAATCACCGACGGGGAGCTGCTGCGCGGAGTGACCTATCACGCAGGTGGATGCCGCACCCAGTCCATCGTGATGCGATCCAAGTCCGGCACCGTGCGGATGATCGACAGCTTTCACCGGCTGACCAAGCTGCGGGAGTACGCCTCGGTGGACTTCGACCAGCTCCCCCGGATCGTGGAGTAGTCCGGCGGGGTTTCACACTGGGCCCATGACCGCCACCGAGCAGCAGTACCGGATCGAACGCGACACCATGGGCGAGGTTGCGGTGCCTGCCGGCGCCCTGTACCGCGCGCAGACCCAACGCGCCGTGGACAACTTCCCGATCTCCGGACGCGGCCTGGAACGTTCCCAGATCCGCGCGCTCGGGCTGGTCAAGGCCGCCTGTGCGCGGGTGAACGCCCAGCTCGGGATGCTCGACCCGACGCTCGCTGAGGCGATCGCCTCAGCCGCCGACGAGGTCGCGGCCGGCGCGCACGACGCCCATTTCCCAGTCGACGTGTTCCAGACCGGTTCGGGCACCAGCTCGAACATGAACGCCAATGAGGTGATCGCCACGCTGGCCAGCCGGTCCTGCGGCTCCGAGGTGCATCCCAACGACCACGTCAATGCGTCACAGTCATCCAACGACGTGTTCCCCACCACGATCCACCTCGCCGCCACCGAGGCCGTCGCGCACCACGTGATACCGGCGCTGGTCCACCTGGCCTCGGCCCTGAGCCGGAAGTCGCAGGACTGGGCTGACGTGGTCAAAGCGGGTCGCACCCACCTGATGGATGCGGTGCCGATCACGCTGGGCCAGGAGGCAGGTGGTTGGGCGGCGCAGGCCCGGTACGGCGCCGAGCGGCTGGCGAGCTGCCTGCCGCGGCTGGCCGAGCTGCCCATCGGGGGTACTGCGGTCGGCACCGGATTGAACACCTCCGCGGGCTTCGGTGCTGCCGTCGTCGAGCAGCTGCGCCGGTCCTCCGGCCTGGATGTGCTCACCGAGGCCCGGGACCACATCGAGGCGCAGGGTGCCCGGGACAGCCTGGTCGAATGTTCCGGTGCGTTGCGCACCGTCGCCGTCTCGCTATTCAAGATCGCCAACGACATCCGGTGGCTGGGTTCCGGTCCTCGTGCCGGGTTGGCCGAGCTGCGGCTGCCCGACCTGCAGCCCGGCTCGTCGATCATGCCGGGCAAGGTCAATCCGGTGATCTGTGAGGCGACCATGATGGTCGCTGCGCAGGTGATCGGCAACGACGCGTGTGTGGCGTTCGCCGGCTCGCAGGGCAACCTGGAGCTCAACGTGATGATGCCGGTGATGGCGCGCAACCTGCTGGAGTCGGCCCGGCTGCTCGCCGCGGCGGCGCGGTTGCTCGCCGACAAGGTCGTCGAGGGCGCCGAGGTCGACGTCGAGCGCTGCCGCGAGTACGCCGAGTCCTCCCCTGCGATCGTGACCCCGCTCAACCGTTATCTCGGCTACGAGGAGGCGGCCTCGATCGCCAAGCAGGCTCTGCTCGAGCGGCGCACCGTCCGCGACGTCGTGCTCCGGCGCGGCCACGTCAAAACCGGCACCCTCACCCTCGCCCAACTAGACGAAGCCCTGGACGTCCTGCACATGACCCGCCCGCACTGAAACCTTTTCCCGCTTTCTGGATGCAGACTTCAGTAATTCGGATCCCGTTGGCAGCAGTCTGCATCCAGAATGCTGGAATCGGAACCCTCGAAAGGGCTGCCCCGCACCACATCAGAGTGCGGGGCAGCCCTTCGTCCCAAGCGTGTCATGCCCTGACAGTTGATGGTGGTGGATTGTCTTCGCAAACCGTTTCACTGCCATAGTAGGGCAGCTGGTCATCCCGTACCCAGCCCTGGGCTCCGGTGGAGGTGTTGCGGACGAAAGTCCACGTACCACCGTCTCCGGGAAGGTAGCACAGGTAGTCGGCACGCTGGTCGTGCATCCCCTGACCAGTCTGGATACAGCCATTACTGGGACCGCTGCGCAAGGTCACCGTATTCGCTGGGAAGCTCACCCATCCATGGTTGTCCTTGTCCGGATAGCTGAGGCCGCAAGCCACGGTGTTGGAGGCTCCCACACCAGGATTCTTTTGATGTGGCCCTTCCCCAGCGCTGGCCGGGACGGCCATAGCAAGTGTGGCCGTGGCCGCGGCGAGCACCGAACCGGCTACGCGTGCGGAGGTCCAAGGCATCTAGAAAGCCCCTCTCTCGTCTCGTGGGAATCTCTCGTCTCATGGGAATCCCAGGTCCCCCGCTCGGACCATCTCCTGGGCATGAGAGCTAGCGATGTAGCGACCACGGTAGGTTGCGCCGCTTTCCTCCCGCTTTCCTGCCGCTTGCCGCCGCCCACTGACGGTGGACCGCCGCGTGCGCGGCGTGACCGGACGGGACGGGTGTGACCTGTGGGTCTGAAGTACACACCGATCGAGGGAAGTCCGGTTACCAACTGGCACCGGGTGGCTACACTCGGTCGCAGGCTGGCTAAGGGGGGCGAAGAATGGACTTCGAGGTTCTCGGCCCGCTACGGGTACGACACGGAGGGCAGCCGGCCCGGTTGTCCGCGCCGATGCATCGCACGTTACTCGGGATGCTGCTCACGCGGGCGAACACGCCGGTGCCGGTGGACGTCCTGGTGGATGCGCTCTGGGCCGGCCAGCGAGACCCACGCGCGACCAAGAAGCTTCAGTTGCACGTCCATCGGTTGCGCAGCATCCTGGACGATCCGGCACGGATCCGCTTCGAGCACAGCGGTTACCTGCTGCAGGTGCACCCTGGTGAGCTTGACGCCGAGCGATTCGAGTCCGCGCTCACCGAGTGTTCCGACGCCGCAGAGCCGGCCCGCGCCGTGGCGCTGCTGCGCGCCGCGCTGCGGCTCTGGCGCGGAGAACCCTTCAGCGACATCACAGACCTGCCGCTACTGCGTGCCGAGGCCGACCGGCTGGCCGAGCGTCGGCTGACCGCCCTTGCTCAGCTGTACGCCGCCGAGCTGGCCTGCGGTCACGCCAATGCGATCATCCCGGAACTCGTCGAGCTGGCTGCCCGTCACCCGATGCGGGAACGGCTGCAGGGGTTGCTGATGACCGCGCTGTATCAGGCCGGCCGGCAAGCCGAGGCGCTAAAGGTCTATCACCGCACCCGGGGTGCCCTGGTCGAACAACTCGGGCTGGAGCCCGGTAACGAGCTGCAACGTCTGGAGCACGCGATCCTGACCGGCGACCCGGTGCTGGAGACCCCGACGACGCCGGCGATCACCCCGGCGCAACTACCTGCCGACATCACCGACTTCACCGGGCGAAAGGCCCAGCTCGCCACGATCCAGCACCTCGCCGTCGCATCGGATCGGCGCGCAGCTGTGCTCGTCGCGATCACCGGCAAGGCTGGAGTGGGAAAGACGACCCTCGCAATGCACGCGGCGCACCGGCTAAGGGCCCACTACCCCGACGGGCAGCTGTTCGTGAACCTCCGTGGTGTGCAGGCTCGTCCGCTGGCACCGGCGGACGTGTTGGCTCGTTTCCTGCGTTCGCTCGGGGTGGACCACACGGCGATCCCTGACGATGTCGAGGAACGCGCCGCCTTGTACCGCAGCCGGCTGGCCGACCGGCGACTGCTCATCGTGCTGGACAACGCGGCATGCGAGGCTCAGCTGCGGCCGCTTTTGCCGGGCACCCCCGGTTGCGCAGTGCTGGTCACCAGCCGGGCACGGATGGCGGGCCTCAACGGCACCCGGCTGGTCGATCTGGACGTTCTCGAACCCGACCAGGCTGTCGAGCTACTGGCCCGGGTGGCCGGGCCGCTGCGGGTGGCGGCGGAACCGGCGGCAGCCAGGGAGATCGTGCGGTTGTGCGGGTTCCTACCCTTGGCCGTCCGGATCGCCGGAGCGCGGCTGGGCGCCCGGCCACACTGGCGGTTGGATCGCCTCGAGGCTGACCTGGCTGACGAACAGCATCGGCTTGACAACCTAAGGCTCGGAGATCTGGAGGTGCGGGCAAGTCTGGCGCTGAGCTACGACAGCCTGGACGCGACCGCCCGGCGCGCCTTCCGGAGGCTCGCACTGCTCGAGACCCGCGACTTCACCCCGTGGGTCACCGCAGCGCTGCTCAACATCCCGCAGACCGCGGCCGAGGAGCTGGTCGACACGCTGGTCGATATGCAGCTGCTCGAGGTGGCCGGGCGAGATGTCACCGGAGCGTTGCGTTACCGCTTCCACGATCTGTTGCGCGCCTACGCCCGGGAACTGGTCGCCGCCCAAGAGCCGGAAGCCGACCGGCACGCGGCGTTGGACCGGGTATTCGGAGGTTGGCTGACCCTGGCCGAGGAGGCCGGACGGTGCGTGGCCAGTTCCGCCTCCGCCGTGGCATTCGAGCCCAGTGCCTGCTGGCGACCGGACGGCTCGGTTGTCAGTACTGTGATCAACAATCCCGCCGGCTGGTTCAAGGCCGAATGGGCGGCCCTGATCGGCGCCGTCGACCAAGCCTACTCAGTCACATCGGACCAGCTCGGCTGGGCGCTGGGAGTCCGGCTCGCCAGATTCTTCCTCATCCAGGGGTACTACGACGACTGGCGGCAGGTCTGCGAGCTCATGCTCGCCGGCGCCCGACGTGCGGTCAGCGGCGGACGGGAAGAAATGGCGACCAACGGCCTGGGCGAGCTACCCCGGCTTCAGCACCGCCTCGATGAGGCGTTGGAAGGCTTCGAGCAGACGCTCACAGCGTGCGGCGCCGCCGGTGACCGCCATGATCAGGCCATGTCCACTAGGCGCATGGTGGCCACCGGACGTCTTGTCGCTGTCCCCAGAGCCAGCCGCGTCGATGAGACGTTACCCCGCCTGGAAAACGCCCTGACCCACCTGGGCGAGTTGGCTGACCGCCGCAGTGAGGCCGCGACGGTGCGCCGGCTCGGCACGGTGCACCCGCTGCACCGCCTGCAACAGTGCTACGAGAGGGCGACGCGCTGTTTCCAGCAGGTACTCGACGCTCTCGACCAGTTCGGCGAACCACTTCGGAGCGGGGCTCGGGTGTCGTCCGGACCCGCCGCAGGCATGAGGTTGGTCGCTCTTCAAGGCAGCCCATATGCGGGTTGGTAGCCCTTGAAGAGCGGCCCAAAGGGGAGACGGCTCAGAGGGGAGTCAGTGCGCGTAATCCTCCAGCATTTCGGTGACCAGGGCTGCGATCGGTGAGCGCTCCGAACGGGCGAGGGTGATGTGGGCGAACAGCGGGTGCCCTTTCAGTTTCTCGATCACTGCGGCGACCCCGTCATGGCGGCCCACCCGGAGGTTGTCCCGCTGCGCGACGTCGTGGGTCAGCACCACCCGCGACCCGGTGCCCAGCCGGGACAGCACCGTGAGCAGTACGTTGCGCTCCAGGGACTGAGCCTCGTCGACGATCACGAAGCTGTCGTGCAGGGACCGGCCGCGGATGTGGGTCAACGGCATCACCTCGAGCATGCCGCGGTCGATCACCTCGTCGATGATCTCCTGCGACGCGACCGCCCCGAGGGTGTCGAACACCGCTTGCGCCCAAGGCTGCATCTTCTCGTTCTCACTGCCCGGTAGGTAACCCAACTCCTGACCGCCGACGGCATAGAGCGGGCGGAAGACGACGACCCGACGGTGTGCGCCGCGCTCCATCACGGCCTCCAGACCGGCGCACAGCGCAAGCGCTGACTTGCCGGTCCCGGCCCGGCCACCGAGCGACACGATGCCCACGCTGGGGTCGAGCAGCAGGTCCAGTGCGATCCGCTGCTCAGCCGAGCGGCCGCGTAATCCGAAAACCTCGCGGTCCCCACGGACCAGCCGAACGCGCTTGTCCGCAGTGATCCGTCCCAGCGCCGTCGCGGTCCCGGCGAGTAGCCGCAAACCGGTGTGGCATGGCAGATCAGCAACCTCCGGGTGCTCGGTGAGATCGGCGGTCCCCGCTTTGTAAAGCTCCTCCAGCACCGAAGGCCCGACCCCGACATCGCTCATCCCGGTCCAGCCGGACGGCACCACGTCCAGCGCGCGGTACTCGTCGGCTGGCAACCCGACCGCGCCGGACCTCACCCGTAGCGGCATGTCCTTGGTGACCAGCGTGACATCACGACCGTCGGCAACCAGATTCAGCGCGCAGGCCAGGATCCGGGAGTCGTTGGTCTCGGTACGGAACCCGGCCGGCAGCACCGCCGGGTCGGCGTGGTTGAGCTCGACGCGCAGGGTGCCACCGAGCTCGCCGATCGGGACCGGCACGTCCAGCCGGCCGTGAGCGACCCGCAGATCGTCCAGCAAGCGCAGTGCTTCTCGAGCGAACCAACCCAGTTCCGCGTGGTGCCGCTTGCCCTCCAATTCCCCGATGACCACGAGGGGAAGCACCACCTCGTGCTCATCGAACCGGATGAATGCCCAAGGGTCGGACAGCAGGACCGACGTGTCCAGCACATAGGTGCGGATACCCTGGGCGGTGGAGTCGGGCGAGCGAGAGGCATTCACGGCAGCTCCCTGACGTGCGCGGCACCCGCGCCCGCTACTCGGTGGGCCGGCCGGCCTCTGGTTGATCGTTCCCACAGCGCCCGGGTGGGCTCAGTGGGGCCGACCACGAGGGCCAGGTGCCGGCCCTCCCGTGCTCGCCGTGGGCGGTTGATCCGCCCAATCGACTGCAGCCACGATCAGGGCCTCCCGTGGCGCAACGCCTCCGGCACGTCCGCCACTTCCGCACGCTACTAGTGCGGGGGCATCGTGGGCAGATGTTCAGGCAGGTGAATCGCCCGTGTCGGTTCCGTGACCGGGCAGCCTCACCCGGCCAGCTCAGCGCGTACCACCGACGGGACTAGCGGCTCGTCGAGCAGCCGCAGGTAACGCCGGTTGAGCGACTGCTGAGTTGTCGAGGTCGGCGGGCGGGCCTCCAGCCAGGTGCGCAGCAGCCGGTAGCCCTCCACATAGGTGGTGGTGTAGGCGCGCCAGAGCGGATCAGACAGAAACCGCAGCATCTGGCCGGCCCGCGATTCTGTGATCAGTAACCACCGCTGCAGGTAAGCCAGTACGTCAGCCGGATCGGCGCCTTGATCGTGCAACATGAGCGCGGCGTCCTGGCGGACCCCGAGCAGACCCGCCGCAGCCGACTCCAAACGCTCGGCGAGCTCACCGTCCATCCGCAGCCGCAGGTCGCCGAGGATCTCCGCGGCCCACGGCCCCCACCCCGGACCGACTGCCGCACCCAGGCCGAGGTCGGCCATCCCTTCGGCCATCAGGCACTGCGGGGTGTTCACCAGAAAGATCGTCTGCTCGTCCTGGCGCTGCGCCCGTACCAGGCCGGCCTCCTTACGGCAGTGCTCGGTGTGGTGGCCGGGATAGGACTCGTGCGCGACCAGGTGCGGCAGGTTGGCCATCCGATGCCCCAGATCCGCGTTGATCGCCACCCGGGAGCGGAAGTCACCGAGGTAGTAGTTGAACCCGCTCCACGGCTTGTCGGTGACCACCTCGTACTGCACGGACTCCTGCGCGGGCAGCCCGACACTGCTGCGTACCCGGTCCCGTAGTGCGCTGGACAGGGCATGCACGGCGGGTTCCAGCCGTTGCGGCGGGATCTCGTCGCGGGCCCGGTGCGCAGCCAACCGCTGCACCAAAGGCTCCGCGCCCGGCAGCAGCCGGTCGATCTCGGCATGTACCTGGCGGTAGACGTCCTGGTCACCAGGCTCGATGAGGACGTCGAAGTATGCCTGCACCTCAGCCACGAACCCGACCTGCTCGCCGGCCAGTACGCGCCCGCTGCACTCCAACGCGGCCAGGTGGGCGTCGAGGAAGCAAGCCCGCGGCTCAGGCAAACCGGCAGCCGGTAACTCGGCTCGCAGCTGGGCCGCTCGGCGGGCCAACGTCGCCGGATCCGGCCGGGACTCGTTGTCCACCTGGCGGCGCAACGCCGGATCGCCGGTGTAGGCGTCGACGAAGCCTTCGACCAAGCGGTCGAACCGCAGGCCAAGCAGCAAGTACTCGCGGATCACATCGGTGGCGCTGCTGTTCATGGCCACGAGAATAAGCTCGTGAGTGCGTAACAGTGTTAGAACACTGTTACGCACTCACGAGCCGAACCGGCGGTGCCGCGCGGCGAAGTCGCGCAGGGCCCGCAGGAAGTCCACCTTCCGGAAGGCCGGCCAGTAGGCGTCGCAGAACCAGAACTCCGAATGCGCGGACTGCCAGAGCAGGAAACCCGACAGCCGCTGCTCCCCCGACGTGCGGATCACCAGGTCGGGATCAGGCTGTCCGGAGGTGTAGAGGTGCTCGGCGATCTGCTCGACGTCGAGCACCTCGGCGAGCTCCTCCATGGTGGTCCCGGCCTCGGCGTGCTTGAGCAGCAGTTTGCGCAACGCGTCGGCGATCTCCTGACGACCGCCGTAGCCCACCGCCACGTTCACCGCCAGCCCCGGCCGATCCCGGGTCCGGGCTGCCGCACCGGTCAGCCGCTGCGCCATTTCCGGCGTTAACAGGTCAAGCGCACCGACGACCCGCACTCGCCAGGGCATCTCCGGAGCACACAGCTCGTCGACGAAATCGGCAATGATCCCCAGCAACGGCTCCAGCTGGTCGGGCGGCCGGTTGCGCAGGTTGTCCGGCGACAGCAGCCAGAAGGTGGCGATCTCGACACCGGTCTCCCGGCACCAGCCGAGCAGCTCGACCAGCTTGGCCGCACCGACCCGGTGACCGTCACTGACGTCGACGCACCCGACCTCCTTGGCCCAGCGCCGGTTCCCGTCCACGATCACCGCAACGTGGCGGGGGC
The DNA here is from genome assembly GCA_050700495.1 of Pseudonocardiaceae bacterium. Lineage (GTDB taxonomy): Bacteria > Actinomycetota > Actinomycetes > Mycobacteriales > Pseudonocardiaceae. Next base: position 2,723 of record JBOHHF010000083.1, on the reverse strand, counting down.
GGTTGGCGGTGCCGAGCTGGCGTAACAGCCTGCGCTCGTAGACGGCATAGACGAGGTCGCGCAGCCTCACAAGTCGGGAAGGCTACGCCCGGCGCCACGCGCGTCGGCACCAACGTCACCACCGCCGCTAGAGCTCGGGGCCGCGGGCACGCAGGTCGTCGACGGTGGCCATGGCCTGCTTGAGCTCACCGAGCCACTCCTGGGCATGCTCACCAACGAGACGCACCGCCCACGCCAGCGCCTCGGACCGGGACCGGGCCACCCCGGCATCGACCAGGGTGTCGAGCACGAGGCGCTCCGGCTGTCGCAGCCGGGTCATCACCGGCACCGACAGTGCCGTGAACATCTCCTCGGTGCTACCCAGCCGGGCACCCCACGCCACCTTGCGCCGGTAGCGATGCTCGGCCTGCCGGGCGATCTCGATCCGCTCGTCGCGGGTGTCCTCCCGGAACCGGCTGATCCGACCGATCTCAGCTGCAGCCCGCTCGGCATCGTCGGTGAACTCCTCGCCCAGCGCGGGCAGTTCCCCGACCACGACGATCTCCTCGCGGTCGGCGGTGACGTCGACCTCACCGGTGAACCAGCCGTCGGGCAACCGCCCGCCGAACCAGGCCTTGGAATCATCGGCCGGTGGCAGGTCCGCCTGCTGCCAGCCACCACGCCCGTGCCACCGGCCACCGGAGCGCATCCCGTGCGGTCGTCCGCGTCCCACCATGGCGTCTTCCTTTCACCCACTTTGTCCTGAAGTAATTACAGCATTACAAGCGTTGCAAGTCGAGCGAATCAGGTACGCCCACCGCGAACGGCTGTTGGCGGCGCGCGGCGCAGCAGACGCGCGGACAGCAACAGCTGATCCAGGCACTACGCGCGATCATTTCCATCGGCCACTACGTGACCGGCTACGTCATGGAAGAACAGGCTGTGCAGCAGAGGCGGCGCGACGGCAAGGAAGGCGCACCCGAGCGCGCAGTCAGTCCGCGATGAAGCCCGGGTGGAGTTGGGCGTGCAGATCCTCGGGGGAGGTCACCGGGCGGTCACAGACGAAACCGTGGCAGACGTAGGCCGCTGCGACGCCGGCCACCAGGCCCCGCCCGGCGAGCATCGGGTGGTGGTCGGCACCTGGTTCCCCGGCCAGCACGACCGCTCCACCGGGCGCGGCCCACCGGGCCTTGGCCTCCAGCGCGGCGCGCGCCGGATCCCCGGCGGGGCCGATCACGGCGATCTGCATCGGCCCGTGCGCCAACGCCTCGGCGGTGGTCAGCCAGTGCCCGGCTGCCTGTGGTGCTCTGGCCGGCACCAATCCGGCTCGCGCCACCGCGGCCTGCGCCGCCTCGCGATAAGGCTCCGAACCGGTCAGCGCCGAGGCGGTGGCCAGCGCGCCGGCCAGCGCGGACGCACCCGCCGGAGTCGCGTTGTCGGTGAAGTTGGCGGGGCGGCGGAAAAGCGCCTCGGCGTCAGCTGCGGTGTCGAACCAGGCTCCGGCGTGCTCCGGGTCTGCGAAATTCTTTTGGGCCTGATCCAGTAACGGGATCGCGGCCTGCAGCCAGCGATTCTCACCGGTGACCTGGTGCAGTGCGAGTAGACCTTCTACCAGCCAGGCGTAGTCGACCAGCACGCCGGCGGCCTGGCCGACCGCACCGTCACGGGAACTGCGGCGCAGCCTGCCGTCAACCAGATGCGTGCCCAACATCAGCTCGGCTGCGGCGCAAGCGGCTGCGACCCACTCCGGACGGTCCAGCACACCGCCCGCCTCGGCCAACGTGGTGATCGCCATCCCGTTCCACTCGGTGACCACCTTGTCATCCCGGGCTGGCTGCGGGCGGGCGACCCGGGCAGCAAGCAGCGCGGTGCGCACCTGATCCCAACGGTCGGGCTCGTCGGGATCGACGGGCAACTGCAACACCGAGGTGCCATGCTCGAACGTCCCGGCAGGGGTCACGGCTAGCAGCTTGGCCGCCCACTGGCCCTCATCGCCTCCGAGCACCTCGGTGAGCTGCGCCGGAGTCCACACGTAGGTGGCACCCTCGTGCCCCCCGGTATCGGCGTCCAACGACGCCGCGAAACCGCCCTGCGGGGTGCCCAACCCGTCAAGCAGGAACGTCGCCGTCTGCTCGGCTACCCGCCGGGCGATTGCCGATCCGGTGAGCCGAGCCAGGTGGGTGTAGGTGCGCAGCAGCAGCGCGTTGTCGTAGAGCATCTTCTCGAAATGCGGCACCACCCACGCGGCGTCGACGCAATAGCGGGCGAAACCGCCGGCGAGCTGGTCGTACATCCCGCCGCGGGCCATCGCCTCACAGGTGTTCTGGGCCATGGACAGCGCCGGTGCGGAGCCGGTCCGCTCGTGCTGCCGGAGCAAGAACTCCAGCAGCATCGACGGCGGAAACTTCGGGGCGCCACCGAATCCGGCGTGCTGCTGATCGAACTCCTCCGCCAGCTTGTCGACCGCAGCAGCGAGCACCCGGTCGTCCACTGCGGACTCGGTCAGCGGCGCAGCCCGTTCGGTGAGCTGCCCGACGACGCGCTTGGCCGCCTCCCGGACCTCGTCACCGCGGTTGACCCAGGACTGGCGCACAGCGCTGAGCAGCTGGGGGAAACCCGGCAGGCCATGCCGGGGAGACGGCGGGTAGTAGGTGCCGCAGAGGAACGGCTCGCCGGTGGGTGTGAGGAAACACGTCATCGGCCACCCACCGTGGCCGGTCATCGCAACGGTCGCCTCCATGTAG
>JBOHHF010000082.1:0-1180 GCA_050700495.1 Pseudonocardiaceae bacterium | reverse complement strand
CGCTCGGAGCGCCGACCCGGCGGCACCAGCCGGCGACCGCGGTGGGTCAATGCGCTCAGGCACGCGTTGGTGGCGATCTGGTACAGCCAGGTGCGTACCGATGAGCGCCCCTCGAATCGGTCATATGATCGCCACGCCCGCAGGTAGGTCTCCTGGACCAGGTCCTCGGCGTCGTCCACCGAGCCCAGCATCCGGTAGCAGTGGGCGATCAACTCGCGACGGTACGGCTCGGTCTCTGCGACGAAGTCCCCCATCCGGCAGAGGCTACGGCGCATAGGTGAGCGTGACGACACCCGACGCATGCGGCGTGGCCGCGACGAGTCGCAGGTCGCCCGGCATCGCCCCGTCGAAGAGCCGCCTACCGCTACCGAGGAAGATCGGAAAGACCCAGATATGAAGCTGATCGAGCAGCTTGTGCTGTAGTAGGGTCCGCACCAGCGTGAAACTGCCGTAGATCAGGATGGTGCCCTGAAGCTCGGCGACCGTCCGTGCTGCGTCACCGTTGAGCGCGGTCGCGTTCCAGGGCAGCTCTCCGTGCAATGTGTTCGTGGCGACGACCTTGGGGATCTTGTGAATCGCCTCGGCGTACGGCCCGGTGTTCTTCGACCACGCCCGTTCGAGGATCTCGAAGGTGCGGCGGCCGAGCAGGAATGTGTCGCTGGCCAGCACTCCTTCGGTTGCCCGCTCACGGGCTTCGTCGTCGAAATGATGTTGCGCCCAGCCGCCGCGCTCAGTCTCGCCGAAGCCTCCCGGATCCTGAACGACCCCATCGAGCGTCATCAATGCCGCCGCAATGATCGTGCGCATGCACTCTCACCTCCCCGGGATCCGGCCGATCCGGACCCACGGATAGGCAGACTCGGTACGGCCCCGAAAGGAATCGGTCGGTGTCCGCGAGGGTCTCGGTCAGGTGTTCGGCGCTTTCAGCGTCTCTCACAAGCTCAATCGGCTCGGGAGCGAAAGCGAGCTTTCGCTCCTCTCGCCTCAATCGCTGGTGCCGACGTAGGCCGCGAGGTGCTCGCCGGTGAGGGTGCAGCGGGCGGCGATGAGGTTGGCGGGTGTGCCCTCGAAGACGATCCGGCCGCCGTCGTGGCCGGCGCCGGGGCCGAGGTCGATGATCCAGTCGGCGTGCGCCATGACCGCCTGGTGGTGCTCGATGACGATGACCGAATCGCCGGAG
>JBOHHF010000081.1:0-4103 GCA_050700495.1 Pseudonocardiaceae bacterium | reverse complement strand
ATAGGGGGTGACGGCAAGCCCGGCTGAGGCGACCGTCGACACGGTCCGCCAGTAGGCCGTGGGCGTGGAATACGGGCTGCCGGATTGCACCACCACGAGACCACCAGGGTTTAGCGCCGTGGCCAGTAGGCCGTAGAACTCGGTGGAGTATAGCCGTCCGAGCACGGGGGTGTCCGGGTCGGGCAGGTCCACGATGACCGCGTCGAACCCCTGTGCCGGTCGTTCGCGCAGCCAGCGGAAACGAGCTGGCCCTGAAGTTCTTCGCCGTAGCGTGACCGAAAGGCTGCGTTTGCCATCACCCGACCGAGTGATTAAGGTACCCTACCTACTGATCTCTAAGGCTTGTGGTCCTTGTGCGCGGCCTGACTGATACCTGAGCGCCCATCGCGCTACAAGCGCGCTCGCCGGGTGAGCGGAGGTGTTCGGGTTGCGTACCGGGGTGCCGTCAGGCAGCCGAGTCCTGCGGAGGGCGATCGTGGGTCAGCGGCGGGCCGTCGCCGCCAGCTCGGTTCTCGGGGCCAGTTACCAGGGGGGCGAGGCGATGGTCCCGGTCCTCATTGGAGTGATCATCGACCGGGCCGTCGCCACCGGAGCCATCGGTGAGCTGATCTTGTGGATTCTTGTGCTGGCAGTGGTGTTCGTTGTGCTGTCCTTCAGTTTCCGCTTCGCCGCGCGCATCTCGACGCGTGCCGTCGAACAGGCGGCGCACGCGATCCGGATTCAGCTGACCGAGCGGATTCTTGATCCTGGGGGTGGTGCGCAGACCGGGCGATTGTCGGGTGCGCTGGTGAACATCGCGACCGAGGACGCCAAGCGGGTCGGCGCGGTGAACCTCGCGTTACCGAGGGGGATCGGGGCACTCACCGCGCTGCTGGTCAGCGCGGTGATGTTGCTGAACGTGTCGGTCCCGCTCGGTCTGCTGGTGTTGCTGGGCACCCCGCCGCTGTTGTGGCTGGCGCACCTCTTGGGCAAACCGTTGGAACGGCGCACTGAGGTCGAGCAGGAACGCGCCGGGCAGGCCTCGGGTACCGCCGCCGACCTGGTCACCGGACTGCGGGTGCTCAAGGGCATCGGCGCCGAGGCTGCGGCGGTGACCCGATATCGCCACATCAGTCAGGACTCGCTGGTGGCCGCCCTTCGGACGGCCCGTGCGCACGCCTGGCACGACGGCACAATATTCGCGCTGACCGGTGTCTTCATCGCCGTCGTCGCGCTGGTCGGCGGTCGGCTCGCGGCGCAGGGTGACATCAGTATCGGTGGGTTGGTCGCCGCCGTCGGTCTCGCCCAGTTCCTGATGAGCCCGTTGTCGGAGTTCAGCGTGGTCAACAGCGAGTTGGCCCAGGCTCGCGCCTCCGCGACTCGGGTCGCGTCCGTGTTGGCCGCGCCCCTTGCGGTGACACCGGGCACCGTTCGGCTACCGGATTCGATCTGCGGTCGGATTCGGTTTTGGGGTGTCTCGCACGCCGGGTTACGTGATGTGGACATCGACATCGCGGCGGGGGAGATGGTGGGGGTGGTGGCCCCGGCTCCGTCGGTCGCGACCGCCTTACTGGAATGCCTTGGCCGGGACGCCGACCCTACCGCGGGCTCGGTGGAGCTGGACGGTGTGGCATTGGCGAATGTGCACCCCAGTGACGTGCGCGCTGCGATCCTGGTGGCCACGCATGACGCGGACCTGTTCGAGGGCAGCCTGATCGACAACGTCACGGCGGCGGTTTCCGGCGCAGTCGGGAGCGCCGGTGTCGAGCGGGCACTGTCGGCCGCCGCGGTCGACGAGGTGGCGCGAAGCCTGCCGGACGGCGTCGACACCATGATCGCCGAACGGGGGCGGTCACTGTCAGGCGGGCAACGTCAGCGGGTCGCGTTAGCCCGCGCCCTGGCCACCGACCCACCGGTGCTGCTGGTGCATGACCCGACCACGGCCGTCGACACGGTGACCGAGGCCAGAATCGCTGCCGGAATCAGGGAAGTCCGCCGGGGGCGCACCACGATTATGGTGACCACCAGCCCGGCACTGCTGGCGGTGACCGACCGGGTGGTGATGCTGGACGGCGGCGCCGTGGCCGTCGAGGGCCGCCACGCCGACCTCGTCCATCAGCACGCTGGATATCGTGCAGCGGTACTGAGCTGATGGAGCGCGAGCTGCTGCCCACCGCGAGTGGTGCCCGGACCAGGGCGGCGGCCGGTGAACTGCTGCGGCCGCACCGGTTGCTGGCCGGTGGCGCATTCGCAGTCCTGGTCTTCGCGACTGCGGTGGGGCTGCTCACAGCGCCGCTGCTTGGCCGCATCGTCGACCTCGTAGTGCAGCGGCAGCCCGTCGACGCCATCACCGTGCCGGTCATCGCGCTGGTGGTCATCGCAGTGCTGGCGGGCGTGCTGACCGCCGTCGGGGTCTCCCTGGTCGCCCGGCTCGGCGAGGGAATGCTGGCGCGGTTGCGCGAGCGGTTCGTGGAGCGAGCCCTGATGCTGCCCTTGGAGCAGCTGGAGCGGGTAGGCTCGGGCGATCTCACCTCGCGGGTGACGAGCGACGTTCGAGTGATCGCGGATGGGGTGCGCGACGCGGCGCCGGAGCTGAGTCGGTCGGTGCTGACCATCGTGTTGACCCTGGGTGCGATGGTGCTGCTGGACTGGCGATTCTTCCTGGTAACTCTGTTGGTTGTGCCCATCCAGCTGCACACGGCGCGCTGGTTCGTCCGCCGTGCCGTTCCGCTGTACGCCAGCGAGCGAGTTGCGGTAGGCGCCCAACAGCAGCAGCTCCTGGATACCGTCGGCGGGGCCCAAACCGTTCGCGCATACCGGATCACAGCCGACCACATCAGCCGGGTGGCGCAGCGCTCGCACGTTGCGGTCGACTTCGCTTTGCGCGGTATGAGATTGGCCACGAGGTTCTTTGCTCGGCTGAACCTGGCGGAGTTCATCGGTCTGTCTGCCGTTTTGATTGTCGGATTTCTGCTGGTCCGCAACGATAGCGTCACGATCGGCACAGTGACCGCTGCGGCGCTCTACTTTCACCGCCTATTCGATCCCATCAATGCCGCCCTGTCACTCGTCGATGACGCTCAGGCCGCGACGGCCAGCATGGCCAGGCTGGTCGGTGTCGCCGACCTGCCGGTGCGTGGCGAACCACCGCAGCCGGCGGCACCGCTGGACGCCTCGGTCAAGGTCGTCCAGCTCCATCACGCCTATCTGCCTGGTCACTGGGCGCTCCGGGACGTCGACCTGGACGTCGGCCCGACTGAGCGCATTGCGCTGGTCGGCACCAGCGGCGCGGGAAAGACCACGTTGGCCAAGCTGATCGCTGGGATCCACCGACCGACCAGCGGGTCTATCAGCATCGGCGGGGTTGATCTGGATGAGCTCGGTCCGGCCGATACCCGACGGGCTGTCGCACTGATCACTCAGGAGGTGCACGTCTTCGCCGGTCCACTCGCCGATGATCTCCGGCTGGCCCGGCCGGAGGCATCCGACGACGAGCTTCGTACCGCACTCGACCAGGTCGGTGCGCTGGACTGGGCACAGGCGCTGCCGGAGGGGTTGGCCACCGTGGTCGGCGAGGGCTGGTATCGGCTCACCGTGACCCAGGCGCAGCAGCTCGCGTTGGCCCGATTGATCCTCGCCGATCCGTGCGTAGCCATCCTCGACGAGGCCACCGCGGAGGCTGGCAGCTCGGGTGCCCGGGTGCTGGAGGATGCAGCCACGCGTGTGCTGTCGGGACGGACCGGTCTCGTCGTCGCGCACCGCCTCACCCAGGCGGCCACCGCCGACCGCATCGTCGTGCTGGACGCCGGACAGGTGGTGGAGACCGGCACTCACGCCGAACTTGTCGCCGCGGGCGGTCGCTACGCCGCGTTGTGGGATGCCTGGTCGGAAACCCGCCGCCGCCCGGACAAGCCAGCATGAAAATATGGTGAGGCTTGCCTTATAGCGCATGCTCCCTTCACACTAGTCAGGGCGCCTGGAGGGAGAGGGTGCAGCGTGGTGAGCACACTGGTGCGGGGCTGGCCGTCGCGGTATTTCGGGCGGCGACTGTGGAGTTCATCAAGGCGGTCGCCATCGTGCTAGCGATCGGAGTGTCCCAAGATTGGCGGGCTGCGGTTGCCGGC
>JBOHHF010000080.1:0-10713 GCA_050700495.1 Pseudonocardiaceae bacterium | reverse complement strand
CGGCGAGGTCGCGCAGCCGGGCTGCGCGGCCGAGCACCTCCAGTGCCTCACAGGCGGCCTCGTACTCGCCGGTGTGCTCTGCGGTGGCGACGGCGCGGTGTGCGAGCGCCACCGCATCGGCCACCCGCCCCTCCCCGATGGCCGCCTGCGCCCGCAGCGCGTCGACAGCCGGATCAGCGCCCGCCCGGGCAGCGGCTTCGAGATGAGCATCCGCCTGCTGCCAACGGCCGGCCGTTACGGCGGCCCGGGCAAGCCGCAGGTGCGTTCGGGCAGACCGAGCCACGTCCCCGTGCACGCCCGCCAGCGCGCGCCCGCCCGCAGCGAACGCTTCGTCGGTCCGCCCTGCGAGGGCGAGCACCTCGACAAGCGTCTCGTCCAGCGCGATTCGTCGCTGGTCGCCGGCCAAGTCGAGCGCCTTGCGCAGGGTGGCCTCGGCCGTGGTGAGCGCACCACGGGCCATCGCCCGCCGAGCCGAGATGTGCAGCAGGTCCGCCGCGCGATCCGCCTGACCGGCGTGCTCGCGCAAGTCGGCGGCAAGCTCGCAACGAGCATCCGACAGGTCTGGGTCCGCGGCTTCGAGCGCGTCCGCAGCGCGTGATGCGAGGCGGGCCCGCTCCGGAGCAAGCAGCTCGGCGAGGACAACGTCGCGGGTAAGGGCATGCCGGAACCGGAATCCATCCGGCTCACCGACCACGATCTGCGCCTCGATTGCGGACCGCAGCGCCGCCAGTACCTCGTCCCCGGTTAACGCCGTCACCGGCGCGAGCAACGCCCAGTCGAAGCGCCGCCCGACGACCGCGGCCGCGTGCACGACCTGTCGCGCCTCACCAGGCAGCGCGGCGACGCGCCGGGTGACCGCCTCGCCGAAGGTCAGCGGGACCCGGGGAGTAAGCCTGCTGCGTGATACCCAACCGCCGTCTTCCCGGAATAGGGCACCCGTCGTGGCCAGCCCGGTGAGCAGCTCCTCGATGAACAGCGGAACGCCGTCAGCGCGGGCTGCGACGAAAGCACCCACCTCCGGTGGGGGTGGCTCGTCACCCAGGCAGGCCCGGACCATTGCGGTGACCTGCGACCGGTCCAGCCGGGCCAAGTCAAGCACGGTCGCGGAGTCCCGCGTCCGCACCTCGTGCGCCAGCCGCAGCGCGGGGCTCGCCTCTTCCGAGCGCAACGTCGCCAACAGCAGCGTCGGTTCCGCACCGAGGTTGTCCGCCAAGAACTCCGTCACCGCGAGGGTCTCCGGATCTGCCCAATGCAGGTCCTCCAGCACCAACAGGCACCCTCGACGGCGGCCCACCACACGAGCCAGGCGCAGCACCGCCTCGCCGAGCAGGATCAGAGACGGATCGTCTGCGCTGTGGCTGACGCCCCACTGCGGCACGAGGCGGCCCAGGATGGCGCGGAACGGATCGAGGTCAGGATGCTCGGGAAGGCCCCCGGCACGCACCCCGGCGAGGACCGCCTCGGCGAGCGGCCGCAGCGCGGCGGGGCGCTCGGTCTGCACCGCGCGACCGCACAGAACGGTGAGCCCCGCCTGCCTCGCAAACTTGCAGCCCTCAGCCACGAGGCGGGACTTACCCACGCCCGCCTCCCCGAGCAGCAGCACGGCGCCGCCCACCCCGCGTCGGGCCGTCTCGACCGCCTTGCGAACGACGTCGAGTTCGTGATCTCGCCCCACCAGTACTGGGCAGCGCACGCCGCCAGTATCACCGCCGGTTTCTCAACGCGGAACAGCCTCTGTTGGGCTGTGGCCAGCCCCTTGAACCAACGGCCCGAACCGGCGCTCGAACCGGAAGATCAGCTGCCCAGCCATCGAACTCGGTAGTTCCCATGCAGAGAAACCTGGGAGATCAACGAAAAAGGGCTGCAAATCTACTGCCGCCGCGCATTCTCAGGCCGCCCGCCATTACCGCATCCGGTATCCAACCACCAAAGATTGTGACAAAGCGGGCATTGCACGTACACCAGGTTGGCATCCGCCTTGAGCAGGTACAGGCCGTCCGTGTTCGGGCAGTGCGAACATTGGCGCCAGACCTTCCGGCCGATGTCAACCGATGGGTCGAGAGCCATTCAAGTACCTCCCCGTGCTCACCTGGGCACCGACACGCCTCAACCAATGTACCCCCACGCGAGGGCCACTCAGGCCCCGCGAGACGTGGAACCACGTCCCTCAGCCGACATACCTGCGAGCCCGCGAGTGTCGCTGCGGCTCCTCCAGCAGCCGCAAGCCGCGCTCTACCTCGGGCGGGACCACCCGGCGTTCCCGCATTACCCAGGTCAGGCCGGCGAGCGCCTCGCCGACCGCAACCACGCTCGCCCAGTCTCGTGGCACCGAGCGCAGCAGCCCGCCGGTGCGCCGCAACGCGCTGCGCAACGGACGGCGCAACCACGCCGTCCACAGCGTGTTTCGGATGCCGAGCTGGCGCCGACGTCGGGAGTCGCGGCAGGTCGACGGTGCGTGCACCACCACCACGTCCGGTGCCCAGCACATCCACCACCCCCGGGCGGCGAGGTCCAGCGACAACAACTCCTCCTCCCCGCCCAGCCACAGCCGGGAGGAGAACCCACCCACCTCTCGGAACGCGGCGACGCGAAACATGCTCGCTCCGGCCAGCACGCTGAGCAGGGCCGGGCCGGGCAGCCACGCGGGGCCGGGTACCGGCGAGTCCCGCAGCTCAGGAGTGAGGGGATCCTCGACCATTTCCGGTGCGACCAAGATGCGGGCCGTCACCGAGGCCAGTCCCGGGTGCGCGTCGAGCAGGTCGGCAGCGCGCGACAGCGCACCGGGCTCCCACCGGGTGTCGTCATCGCAGAACGCAACGTATGGCGTCTGGATATCCCGAACCGCCAGGTTACGACCCAGCGCGCCCAGGTTCCGGTCACTGCGCAGCAAGGTCACCTGGCTGAACCGCTCGGCAACGGCATCGGCGGTGTGGTCGGTCGAGCCGTTGTCGACCACCACTACGGGGGCCGGGTCCGGCAATGCGGTCATGTGTTCCAGGGTGGCCAGCAGCTCTGCCCGGCGATTCCATGTGATGATCACGACGGTGACCCGGCCGGACGTCACCGGGCACCGTCTTCCAGCATGCGGATCTGCTTCTCCACCGCCGCCGGCAATGGGGCGCGCCGCCGCAGCGCCGCAGGCAGCCGTACCAGCGCCCCGCGTAGCGCCTTGCGGGCTGCCGCATCGTGCACCGAGTCCCGCACGAGCGCGGCAGCCGCAGCGGCGACCACCCGCCGCGGACGGCGTAGTACGGCGGTGAGCAGGGCGTTGCGCAGTTGAAGCGCCCGGCGACGCTCGGCATCGGGCCGGTGCCTGGATGGATGGTGGTGAGCGACAACCTCATCGAGGTAGGCCCGTTCCCACCCGGCCGCTGCCATGTCATAACACAGCAGCTGCTCCTCACCCATGAAGAACAGCACACTGCTGAACCCACCGACCTCACGGAACGCCTGCCGCCGAAGCACCGCCGAGCAAGCCAGGAAACCCAGGACAGACGGGCCCGGGGCGTGTGGAGAGCGGGGTAGTGGGCTGGCGGCCATCAGCGGGTTCACCGGGTCTGGACGCTCGGCAGGACCGACGAGAGTGCGGGCGGCCACCAGGCCGAGGCGTGGGTGGGTGTCAAGAACCGCCGCAGCCCGCTGCAGCGCGCCATGGGCCCACCAGGAGTCATCATCACTGAAGGCGATGTAGGGCGTGCGGGCCGCCAAGACCCCGACGTTGCGCGCCGAGGCGCCGTAGTTGCGGCGCATCGGCAGCACGGTCACTTCGGTGAACCGCTGGCCCACTGCATGCGCTGTGCCGTCGGTCGAGCCGTTGTCCACCACGACCACGGGTGGCGGCGGGGTGAGCTCGTGCAGGTGCTGCAGGGTGCGAATCAGCTCCTGGCAGCGGTCTCGGGTGGCGATGACCACCGTGACCCGGCCGCGCGCCGTGGCGCCGCCCCCCGAAGCACTGCTCCCCGAAACATCAACGCCTGCGCCCCCCACGCCACCGCACTACCCGCAATCCAAACCCGCAAAACCTCTCGCCGGGTTTCGTCCCTGGGTTTGAGGGTGTCCATTCACGGGTTGGGCTGTGATGTCACGCCGTTGAGACTGTGGGGAGCCAGGGGTTGCCGGTGAGGGCGTTGTGGATGGCGTCGATGGCTTGGACGCCGTGGTTGCGGGCGCTGACCAGGTAGGAGCGGCTGCGGCAGTAGTCGGCGAGTGTGGTGAGGGTGTGCCAGTAGCCGGAGACGGCCTGATGTCGTTTGGGGCCTTTGAGGGCCTGCTCGGAGCTGTTGTTTGTCCAGGGTACGGCAAGGTTTCGGGTGAAGGTCCAGACTTGGTCGGCCTTGTTGTGGAGGCGTGTGGCGAGGTTGTATCCGGGGTGGTTGCCCTTGTCCCAGTGGCGGTGGCGGTTGGTGGTGATCCCCCAGGCGACTGCTTTGTCGTAGCGTTGGCGCAGGTCGGCGAGGAGTTGGGGGTCGAGGTGATCGCGCCTGTCGGCGGTGGCGGCCGCTACTGCGGCGTTGGCCTCGCGCAGCACGGTGATGACCTCACCGGCCCATTTCTGTTGGGTGGGGTGCAGCTCGAGGACACCTTTGGCGTGGCGGATGAGGTGCGCTGCGCATTGCTGGACACCGGCGAGTTGGGTGTCGAACTGGTGCCAGGCGGTGTAGTCGTCTCTGACCAGGTAACCGGCGTAGCCGTCCAGCACACCCAGGCCCGCGATGTCGGTTTTGGAGCGCGAACCCATCGCCGCGTACCAGACCAGCCGCGCATCGGGGGTGCGCACGGTGACCGCGTGCGGGGACCCGGGCACGGGTTGGCCGTGCTCATCGGTGTTCTTGCTGATCACGTTGGTCGGCGTCTCATCAGCGCAGACAACGTCCTCGGCGCGCAGCGCGGCTTTCATCGCCCCATCGAACCCGCAGGCCGCCAGGCGCTGGGCGAAGCGCTCCAGGGCGCGGGCCACGAACCCGACCGACACCGGGGCGGAAAGCATCATGGCCATCAGCGCCGCGGTCCGCTCGATCGGCACGTTGCCCTCGCTGGCCAGCAGGATCGCCGCGGCATTGACATTCGGCCCGTACACCACGTTGCCGGCCGCCCCAAACGGCGGCGCCGCAGTGGTGGTCTTCCCGCAGCCGCAGCGCCGCCGCGGCAGCAGGTAGTGCACCTTCTCCAACACCACCGCCAGGGTGTCCCACACCTGCACCCAGCTCATGCCCGCATCCGCGGCATCCCCCAGATCTCCACCGCACCCCCGGCAGTCACCCGGCGGAGGCAGTGTCTCAGTCCGATTCAGCGTCATCGTCGGCGACAGTCCCGAGCCCTTGCGGCCCGGTTGCCCACCGGGTTTGCGATCCTTCGATCTCTCCCGCGACGACCGATCCGCCCGCCGCTTGGCCTTGGCCGCAATCGAGTCCTTCGACGGCGGCGTCGAGGAATTCGTCGAGACCATCCCCAACCGCCGCCTCAACTCGGCGTTCTCCGCCTCCAACCCCTCCACCCGAGCCACCAACGCCCCCACCAGCGCGGCAAGCTCTTCATACGAAGGCTGTTCGGGCGCGGACACAACCCAGATGATCGACGATCACCGACCCGACAAACGGCCCGACAACGGTCCGACACGCCGACACCACCACCGAGCACCCTCAGAGATCAACCAGCCGACAACGACCCAGCTCAACGAGACCCCTGAATGGACACGTCTTGAGGTCGCAAACCGCAGGGCTTACCGGATATTGGCCAAGTTTAGTGACCAACCAGTCCAACCATGGTGACCCTTCACGTTCAACTGCTCGAGCTACAGCTAGCGCTGGGTCATCGTCGAGATAGACAACAGTGGGTTTGGTCCAGTCGATGCGACTGGCCAGTTCCTCCAGAAAATTGACTATTGCCGCCTCACTGTAGCCCCATCCCATCAGGGATGGCACAAAAGGTATTAACGCATCGGTGATGGCGAGATCCATTCCCGCCGCTTCGACGGTATCCAAATAAACCACGGTGGTATCGAGCAAAGTCTGTAACTGCACCTCGCCGGTGTTAGTGAACTCGCGAGCTAGTGGCGCGAATTCACGACGTGTCAGCACCTCTTCCTCCTGAACGTGGTCCACCTTCAATCTCCGGGCAATCAGCCAGTCCCTCAGGCTGCCAGACAATGTTGACTTGCCTGCACCAGGAGCAGCGCCAGCAACGGCGATAAGACGGGTCACCAGACCAGTATGCACGGTCCGTGCTGCACGCCCGTAGACGCAGGACATCCATAGACTGATGCATGAGATCGAACGTATGCTCATCGGCAAGAGCGTGCGCGTTGGATCGTAGTCACGCGTCTGGATTGGCTGGTCGATCCACGTCGGCGGACCTGTTTAGTCAGACCCTGGAGGGGCGTGCCTGGCGGACCGTGAGCACCGGGCGCATACCGCGGTAGCCCCCAGAACTGATCCCGGATGTTAGCTGGGTGCGCAGTCCTCGGTGACCGAACTCGCGCCGCTCTGGCTCGCTATCGGTGGCAGGTCGGTCCGGGGCCAATGCCATCGCGATAACCGCTCGCACGTAAACCCGCCGCGCACGTTCGAGACTCGACCGGTGGACGTGCTTGGTCAGAGCCGTGCGTGGAGCTGTAACCACATTTGGCTTTCACTGGCGGCCCTCGCCGCGCTGTCGTTTGTCAGGGCGATCGACCGCGGTCCATGTGACCCCTTCGGAGCCGCGGCGGGGCCAGGAGCTCGGGACAAACCTGGGAGGCAGAGCAGGACAGGCCAGTGCCCGCGATCTGTCGTACGCTCTTCGCACGATCGAGTGGGTTGAGCTCGACGGGGCCGACCGGTGGCCCCGCTGGCCTGTTCCGAATCTGAGGGGCCCACCGCTGCCTGAGGCGGGATGAGGAGACACGCGCATGCAGATCGACCTGTCCGGACGCACCGCGCTGATCACCGGGTCCACCGCCGGCATCGGTTTCACCACTGCCCGCGGGCTCGCTGAGTGCGGCGCCCGGGTTGTGGTCAACGGGCGCACCAAGCAGCGCGTCGACGACGCGGTGGACGCTCTGCGGTCGGTCCTCGGTGACGGGTTGGGCGCTATCGAGGGGACCGCCGCCGACGTGGGGACCGCCGAGGGGGTGGCGGAGCTGACTGGGCGGTGGCCTGACGTCGACGTCTTGGTCAATAACGCGGCAGTGTTCGGCCCGACGCCGTTCGAGCAGATCACCGACGAGACGTGGCAGCAGTATTGGGACCTCAACGTGATGAGCGGGGTACGCCTGGCCCGCCACTATGTCCCTGGGATGGTCTCGCGCGGGTGGGGCCGGGTGGTGTTCGTCTCCAGCGAGTCCGGGCTACATATCCCGCCGGAGATGGTGCACTACGGCGTCACCAAGGCCGCCGTGATCGCCGCGGCCCGCGGCATCGCGGAGAGTTACCCGGCCAGCGGGGTCACGGTGAACTCGGTGCTCCCCGGGCCGACCCGGTCGGAGGGCTTCATGCAGATGATGCAGAGCGCCGCCAAGGAGCAGGGTGCCAGTGTGGAGCAGGTCGAGCGGGACATGATCGCCATCGGACGTCCCACCTCGCTGCTCGGCCGGGCCTCCACCCCTGACGAGGTAGCGAACATGATCATCTATGTCTGCTCGCCGCAGGCCTCGGCGACCATCGGCGCCGCGCTGCGCGTCGACGGCGGGGTCGTCCGTGCGATCCCCTGAGCGAGGCTTACAGCTCGTCACGGAGATCGGCCTCGTACTGCGCGTCCGGGCTACCACTGGCCCGCAGAGATCACACGTCAGTGGTCTGCTCCAGGTCGATCACGATCTTGCCGAGCGCGTGACCGGACTCCACCGCTCGCAGTGCCTGTGGCGCTTCGTCGAAGGGGTAGGTCTGGAGCACCTTAGGATCGACTTTGCCTGCGGCGACCAGGTTGGCGACAGTGGGAACGCCCGCGGAGCTGGACACCAGGAAGCTGCCTCCCAGGTCTGCGACACTGGGGTCGGCGATCGACACGATCCGGGCCGGGTTGGTGATCAGAATGGCGACATGGCGCATCGGTTCGCCGCCGACCGCGTCGACGATGGCATCAACGCCGCCGGGCAGCACTTGTCGCATCTGCTCGACGACATCGCCACTGTCGTAGGGCACCAGGATGGCTCCGAGACTCTCCACCATCGGCCGCTTGGTCTCGCTGCCGACCCCGAAGACCGCCGCGCCGCGGTTGCGCGCTAGCTGCGCGGCCATCACACCGACACCACCGCCGACGCCGTTGATCAGCAGCGTCTCACCCTCGGCGACGCCGAGTTTCTCCAGCACGTCCCAGGCGGTCCCACCGGCCACCGGCAGCGCGGCTGCCTGCACAAAACTAACCTGCGGGGGCTTAGGCGTGGTGGCCTCGGCGAGCAGCACCGCGTGCTCGGCGTAGCTGCCGTGTTCCGGCGCGGCCTTGCCCATCACTTCATCGCCTTCGGCGAATCCCTTGACGTCGGAGCCGACTGAGACCACGACACCGGCCGCCTCGACGCCTAGCACCAAGGGAAAGCTCGGTGTGGTCTGCGGGTTGGCCATCTCGCCGCTGCGAATTTTGTGGTCGACAGGGTTGACCCCGACTACCTTGACCTTGATCACTAGCTCGCTGGGACCCGGCGTCGGCTCGGGCCGGTCGAACCAGGTCTCGGTCTCGGGACCGCCGTAAGAGGTATAGCCATAGGCCCTGCTCATCGCGGTCGGTCCTCTCCGTCGTCACGCACCAGTCCTTCCTACCCTGCCTCGGCCGACGCACGGCGACCGCATGGCGATCCCACCACGGGGCCGCTTGGCACGGCCTGCGCCAGCACCGCACGCAGAAGCGTGGTCACAATGTTGGACCCCGGCCGGTCAGCCTCCGCAAGGCCTCGTGTTTTCTGATCTTCCGTGGGGGGTACAGAAGAGGTGGGAACTGCAGAACCACAGATGAGGACTTGGTGATGACTAATCCAGAGAGCACCCATCAGGATGCCGGACTCGATACCGAGCCTTCCACAGACGAGGCGCCAGCCGGGATCAACGAGGACCAAGTGGAAGCTTTGGCGACCGCCGACTACCAGACACGCCTGCGCGAGTTCGACAACGTTGAGACGACGCCGGTCGTTTCGTTGCCGACCGAGTCGTCGGATCTAGCGGAGAGTGATCTTAAGGTGTCGCCGCCGGGTGGTCAAAGCGGCTAACGGCGATGATGCGGCCGGTGCGCTTGTGGACGGTGCCGGTAACCTTGTCAGTCGTGGTGTCGATCACGATCACATCGCGCCCCGTTCTTTGGGTTATGTAAGCATGGTGCCCATCCGGAGTGATCGCCACGCCGGTTGTAAGGCCCTCAGTAGCGATAGCGTCGGTGATCTTATTTGTAGCGAGGTCAAGTACCAGCTAGGCATGCCCGTCCGGGCTGATCATCATTCCCCATGGAAACGCGGTCCCGGTGATCCTGGTGGTGACCGTCTTAGAAGCGGTGTCGATCATACTCACCACACCCGAACATGGCCTATCTCCGCCTCGGTAGCTACGTAGGCGCGACGTCCATCGGGAGTGATCGTCACACGCACGCGGGGCGGAAGCTCTACCGGTGTCCCTAGCTGCCAGCGGCGGCCGGTGCGCTAGAAGCCGCCGCCACCGAAGTCGCCACCACCCCAGCCACCGCCATCGACGTCGCCCCCGGCCCAGTCGCCGCCGCCGCTGTCGCCACCCCAGTCACCGCCGCCTCCGCCATCGTCTGCCCCGCCACCATCGCCTCCGCCGTCACCAGACGCGGCGTCTTCCTGCCCGGCGTCGTAGCCCTGCTCCCACGCGTTCGCTGAGGCGATCCCGCCCATTCCCGAGAACAACGAGCTGAACAGGAGTGCCGAGCCCAGACCCCAGGCCCCACCGATCAACGCCGGCTTCCACCAGGGCTCGCTGTACCAGCCCTGCGGTACAGGCCGCCCAGCCACCCGACCGCCCGGGTAGTAGTGCGGTGTGCGGTCGCCGGGACGTGGGGAGGCCGCGTAGTCGTGTCCCTCCACCGTGACGTCGCGGTCCTCGGTGACCGAACCGGCGCCAGCCTGGCCCGCTACCGGCGGCAGATCGGGACCCGGGTCCATGCCCATGGCGGTACGGGCGGCCCGCACGTAGTAGAGCCCCTCCAGGGCCGTCTGGGTCACCAGGCGGCTCTGCGCCGAAGTGCTTGCGGAGTCCATCTGGGAGCCGGCAGCTGTGTAGCGCTCCGCGGCATCGGCCAGTGCCTGCTTGGAGGGCTCATCAGTGCCGACCAGGCTGAGGACCTGCCCGCCTAGACGCTCCACCCAGCGACGGGCCTCGGCTTTCGAGTCCTCGAGGTCACGCTGCTGGGACGCCTGCCGGTGCCGGAAGTAGTACGCCGCACCTCCACCGATCAGCAGCACGAGTATCACCACTGTGATCAGCGAACCCACGACGACCTCCTCCACAACCAGACCGGACAGTGCCGACATTACTCTCGCTGCGGATGGGCTCTGGTCGTGTCGCTATGAGGTCTGCCGTCGCGAGAGACCGGGCCGGCGGTCTGAGTAGGGCGGACAACGGGAGGTCGGGGGGGATGTCAGGCACACCAGTCGCCGGGGACGTTCTGGAGTACGAGATGGATGACCACCTGCCGTTGGAGCTCGCTGAGCTGGTCTGTCCCGTCGACTAGCTGACTCTGGGTCCATCAGGCCCAGTGCTCATCAGCCATGGGGTCCATCAGTCCAGTCGGGGG
>JBOHHF010000079.1:0-23663 GCA_050700495.1 Pseudonocardiaceae bacterium | reverse complement strand
GTGCTCAGGGCAATGCTAGAGCACTGACCGCCACTCACGAGCCGCGCGGCAGCGCAGCAAGCGCGCCGAGCACTCCGTTGACGAATCGTGGTGAGTCGTCGGTAGACAGCGACCTGGCCAGCTCGATGGCCTCGTCGATGGCTACCGCATCGTCCACCTCATCGGAGAACAGCAGTTCGAACACGCCCAGCCGGAGCACCGCCCGGTCCACCGCAGGCATCCGCGTAACGGTCCAACCCCGGGCGTGCTCGCCAAGCATCCGGTCGATGTCCTCCTGGTGTGCGACCACGCCGTGCACCAATGAGACGGTGTAGTCACTAACCGGAGGCAGCTCTGGCGCTCCGACCCGCTCAGCAAGCAGGGCCAACGGATTCAGATCTCGAAGGTCGGATTCGAAGAGGATGTCGACAGCGCGTTTGCGAGCCTTACTCCGAGCGCCCACGTCAGGTACTGACGCGGCCGAGATAGCGGCCGTCCCGGGTGTCGACCTTGACCCTCTCGCCGATGCTGAGGAACAGCGGCACCTGAATCTCTGCGCCGGTCTCCAGGGTGGCGGGCTTGGTGCCGCCCGTCGACCGGTCCCCCTGCAGGCCCGGGTCGGTGTGCGAGATCACCAACTCCACCGAGGTGGGCAGCTCGACATACAGCGGGGTGCCGTCGTGCACGGCGACCAGCGCGGTCTGGTTGTCCAGCAAGTACTTCGCCGCATTTCCGACCGTCTCACCGGGGATGGTGATCTGGTCGAAGGTGTCGGTGTCCATGAACACGAAGTCGGCACCGTCGGCGTACAGGTAAGTCATCTCGCGCCGGTCGACGGTGGCAGTGTCGACCTTGGTCCCCGCGTTGAACGTCTTGTCCACGACCTTGCCGGACAGCACGTTCTTCAGGGTGGTCCGCACGAAGGCGCCGCCTTTACCCGGTTTAACGTGCTGAAAATTCACGACCGACCACAGCTGGCCGTCGAGGTTGAGCACGAGTCCGTTCTTCAGGTCGTTGGTGTTGGCCACGTCAGCCTGTCACTCCGTTCCTAGACAACCAGCGTTCCTAGACAACCAGCGTTCCTAGACAACGACGTGGTCATCGCAAGCAGGGCACGACCACGAGGTCCTTCGTGGTCAGGGTGAGGAGCTCGGGCTCGCCGTCGGAAACGACGAGGGTGTCCTCGATACGCACGCCGCCCCGGTCCGCCAGGTAGACACCCGGCTCGACGGTGACCGTCATGCCTGCTTCCAGTGTACCGACTCCGAACTGCGACAACGCCGGAGCCTCGTGGATCTGCAGGCCGACGCCGTGGCCGAGACCGTGCACAAAGTCCTCGCCATGCCCAGCCTGTGCAATCACATCCCGGGCGGCCGCGTCCACGTCGCGGACGTCGGCTCCGGCCCGCAGTGCGGCACGCCCGGCGGCCTGCGCTGCGGCGACGAGGTCGTAGATCTCCCGCTGCCACCCAGCCGGATCTCCCAGCACCAGCGTGCGGGTCATATCAGAGTGATAGCCGTCGACCAACGCACCGAAGTCCAGCTTCACCAGGTCGCCGCGGCGCAGCTGCGTGTCGGTCGGGCGGTGGTGCGGCACCGCCGAGTTCGCGCCGGCCGCCACGATGGTCTCGAACGAGGGACCGGCAGCGCCCGCCACCACCATCCGGGCCTCCAAGTCACGGGCCACCTCGCGCTCGGTACGGCCCGGGTGCAGCCCACCGTCGGCCAGCAGCCCAGCCAAGGCGGTGTCTGCGACCGCGCAGGCCGCACGCAGCACGGCGACCTCGGTATCGTCTTTGATCCGCCGTAACGTCTCGACCGGCCGGGAGGTGGCGACCAGCCGGTCCGCACCAGTGACCTTCGCGAGAGCGGCGTGCCCGTCCACCGTCACCACGTGGCTCTCGAATCCCAGCCGGCCGATCCCCGCCACGGTGGCTTCCTTGGCCAGCCGCAGGAGACTGGATCTGTCGATCACCCGGCGCAGGTCGGGCACTTGCCGCTGCGACTGCGTGCGGTAGCGGCCGTCGGTGACGAACACGCTGCGCTCATCGCCTTCGGCATGCACGAGCACAGCGCCGCTGGATCCGGTGAATCCGGTGAGGTAGCGGATGTTGAGCAGATCGGTGACCAGCAGCGCGTCGAGCTCCTTCGCACGCAACCGCGCACAGAGCGCCTCACGGCGCCGGGGGTACGACATCGCCTGGTCAGCAGAGTTCACGGTTGAGCTCAAGATCAGAATAGCGTTCGGCGGCCATCATGTGCTTAACCATAGCGGCGAGCCCGTCGGACAGACTTACTGCCGGAGTGTAGCCGAATGCGGTTCTGGCCAACGTGATGTCGGCACCGGTATGGCGTACCTCTCCGCGGGCAACAGGCAGCCGTACCAACTGAACAGGGCCGGCGAGCTGCTCGATGGCGGCGATCACCTGGTTCATCGACACCTGGTCACCGCCGCCGACGTTGGCGATCCCGATGAACTCCGAGCAGGCTGCGGCCCGCATAGCGGCGACCGCATCGGATATGTAGGTGAAGTCACGGGTCTGCTCGCCGTCGCCGTAAAGAGGGAAAGGCCGTTCGTGCGCGACGGCCGCCAGCAGTCGGGAAAAAGCCATATCGGGACGTTGTTGCGGCCCATAAACGCTGAACAGGCGCAGCGAGACGGTAGGTATTTCGAACGTCGTGCGGTACAGCTCGCACAGCTGTTCGGCCGCCAGCTTCGTCACCCCGTAAGGCGAAGCCGGCTGCGGCCGCAGCGTCTCGGCGGTGGGGTAGGTCTGGACCTCGCCGTATACCGAGGAGCTGGAAGCGAAGACCATCTTGCGCATCGGGCGGCCCCGGCCAGCTTCCAGGATCGCATGGGTGGCCAGCACGTTGCGGGTGACGTACTGGGGAAAGTCGTGGTTCCACGAGGAGCGCACTCCGGGTTGCCCGGCCAGGTGATAGATCACCTCCGCTCCGTCCACGAGGAGCGACAGCGGCGCATCCAACAGGTCGACGCGGTGGAAGGAGAAGGCGTCGAAGTTCCGGAGCGACGTCAGGTTCCGCTCCTTGAGGGCCGGGTCATAGTAGTCGGTGAGCATGTCGATTCCCACGACCTCGTCGCCACAGGACAGCAGGTGCGCGCACAGATGGGATCCGACGAATCCGGCAGCACCGGTGACCACCGCCCGCATCGAACATCTCTCCAATCTCAGGTACCGACGCGGCCGGCGATCCAGCGCAGCGCCAGTAGGTAACCGTCGACGCCCAAGCCGACGATGATCCCCGAGGCGATGGCCGAAATGTGGCTGTGATGCCGGAAGGGCTCGCGCGCGTGCACGTTACTGATATGCACCTCCACCAGTGGCGCCGACAGCTGCGCGGCGGCATCCCGGACCGCGATCGAGTAATGCGTCCACGCTCCGGCGTTGAGCACCACGGGGGTTCCGGTGTCGGCGGCCTCGTGCAGCCAGCTCATCATGACGCCCTCGTGGTCGGTCTGCCGCACGTCCACCTCGAGCCTCAGCTCGGCTCCGACCTGCTGACACAGCGCTATCAGGTCGCTATAGCTGGTCGCGCCGTAGACATCGGGCTCGCGGGTCCCGAGCCGGCCCAGGTTCGGCCCGTTGAGCACCAGCACCTTCAATGCGGGCCGCCCGTCATGTCGAACCCGCTGTCACGTCGATCCCGCCGTCCCGCTGGCCACCGCGGCGTAGGCCTCCGCGAGCAGCTCCGGGTCCGGATCCTCCAACCGCCCCGGTTTGGCCAGGTCGTCAAGCACCACAAAGCGCAACACCCCGGACCGGGTTTTCTTGTCGTTGCGCATGCCCTCGAGTAGTTCAGGCAACGCGTCGGCGTCGTAGCGGGTGGGCAGGCCGATCGAGCTGAGCAGCCGACGATGCCGTTGCGCGGTGGGGTCGTCCAGCCGCCCGGCCAGCCGGGCCAACTCGGCCGCGAAGACCATGCCGACGCTGACCGCAGCGCCGTGCCGCCACCGGTAGCCCTCCCGGCGCTCCAGGGCGTGGCCCAGGGTATGCCCATAGTTGAGCACCTCACGCAGGTGAGATTCTCGCAGATCGGCAGCCACCACATCGGCCTTGACCCGGATCGCGCGGGCGGCCAGCTCCTCCAGCACCGGGCCGGACGGGTCCAGCGCAGCGGCCGGGTCGGCCTCGATCAACTCCAAAATCACCGGATCGGCGATGAACCCCGCCTTGACCACTTCGGCCATCCCGGCTATGAGCTCGGCTTGGGGCAGAGTCTGCAGGTACGCGAGGTCCACCAGCACCGCGGCAGGCTCGTGAAACGCGCCGACCAGATTTTTGCCCGCGTCGGTGTTGATCCCGGTCTTACCGCCCACCGCGGCATCCACCATCGCCAGCAGCGTCGTGGGTACCTGCACCACCCGGACCCCGCGCAGCCAGTTGGCGGCGACGAACCCGGCGAGATCGGTGATCGCACCGCCGCCGAGGCCTACCACGGTGCCGGTGCGATCCAGACTGACCTTTCCCAGTACGTCCCAGCAGAATCCCGCCACCGACAGCGTCTTGCCGTTCTCGGCGTCGGGCACCTCGATGCGGTAAGCGCCAGCGCCGTTGAATTCCAGCACGGTGCGCAACGACTCTGCGGACTCGGTCAGGGTCGGCTGGTGCACGATCGCCACGGCGCCGCCGCCCACCACCTCCAGCAGCTGCCCACGTAGGTATCGCCCGACGATGACATCGTAGGGCTGCGCCGTCGCCACCCGGATCCGCAGCGGCTCGGTGTCACCAGCCTGACCCGGCTCGGCGGTCTCGCTCATCCCCACTCCTCCCGCGTCCGCGGCCACCAGGGGAGCATGCCACGAGCCGAGCCTCTCAGCCGCCGCGAATCACCGGTGCAAGGTCAGCATTACCTCCACCGCCACATCCTCAGCGCAACGACCAGTCGTCGACACCACGGCCTTCGACACCGCTTCATAGACCGGGCGTCGTTCGGAGAGCAATCTCCGCAAGTGTGCCCGGGGATGCGGGAGCAGCCACGGGTGCAGCGGAACCAGTCCCTCACGGCGAAGCAGCTCATCGAGTTCCACGTCAAGGAATACCGTGTGAAACGGCTTCAGTCGTTCTTGAATTTCTGGGTTCAGCGGCGTGCCACCGCCAAGAGCGAGCACACCAGCGTGATCAGCGAGAACAGCGCCGATAAGACTGCACTCAGCCTCGCTGAATCCCTCCCTTCCCAGTTTTACCACCAGCTCACCCGCCGGCAGAGCAAACTCATTCAGCAAGTCGTCATCGAAGTCACGGAACGATACGCCAAGCTTGGCCGCCGTGAGTCGACCAACAGTGCTCTTTCCAGAGCCCGGAGGCCCGATGAGGATCAGAATGGGTCCGTTCATCAGGCGAGTCGATCAGTGCTGCCGGGAGACGTCAAGATACGCGCGGATGTTGCGGGTGGTCTCGGGCAGCGCGTCGCCACCGAATTTCTCCAGCGCGGCGTCGGCGAGCACGAGCGCGACCATCGCCTCGGCCACCACGCCCGCCGCGGGCACCGCACACACGTCGGAGCGCTGGTTGATTGCGACAGCCGGCTCGCCGGTGGCGACGTCCACCGTAGCCAGCGCTCTAGGCACGGTGGAGATCGGCTTCATCGCCACTCGGACCCGCAGCACCTCGCCGTTGGTCATGCCACCCTCCAGGCCACCGGCCCGGTTGGTGGAGCGCACCACGCCGTCTGGCCCAGGTGCCATCTCATCGTGTGCCGCGCTACCCCGGCGGCGTGCGGTGGCGAACCCGTCCCCCACCTCGACGCCCTTCATGGCCTGGATGCCCATCAGCGCGCCGGCCAGCCGGGCATCCAACCGCCGATCAGCATGCACGAAGGAGCCCAGACCCACCGGCAGCCCGTGCGCCACCACCTCGATCACGCCGCCCAGCGTGTCGCCGTCCCGCTTCGCCGCGTCCACCTCGGCGATCATCGCGACCGCCGCATCCTCCGTGTACGCGCGGACTGGGCTGGCGTCGATCCGTTCCAGATCACCGGGTGCAGGCAGCACCCCAGCCGGAGCGTCCGCCTGTCCCAGCGACACCACATGGGAGAGCACCTCGACGCTCATCGCCTGTCGCAGGAACGCCTTGGCCACGGTGCCCAGGGCAACCCGGGAGGCGGTCTCGCGGGCGCTGGCCCGTTCCAGTACCGGCCGGGCGTCGTCGAAGCCGTACTTGGTCATCCCGGCCAGATCGGCGTGGCCCGGCCGGGGCCGGGTGAGCGGCGCGTTGCGGGACTGCGCGGCCAACAGATCCGGGTCCACCGGGTCGGCCGCCATCACAGTCTCCCACTTGGGCCACTCGGTGTTGCCGATCCGGATCGCCACCGGACCACCCAGGGTCCGGCCGTGCCGGATGCCCCCCAGCAGGTCCACCTCGTCGGCCTCGAACTTCATTCGCGCCCCGCGCCCGTACCCGAGCCGGCGGCGGGCCAGCTCGGCTTGGACGTCCTTGGAGGTCACCTCGACCCCGGCGACCATGCCCTCCAGCACGGCGACCAAGGCCGGGCCGTGCGACTCCCCTGCGGTGATCCAGCGCAGCACTTTTACCATCCTGCCACGGTGATCAGACGATCGGCGACCGGGTCGAAGCCGGCCGCGTCGAAAAGCTCACGACCGAGCGCCGTCGTCGAGGCGATGATCGCCTCGACCATTGGTGCGCACCGCTTCGGACCAGGCCAGTTCGCATTCACCAGCTCAGGTGTCGATGCCGGGGATCAGGCGGGCGGCGGTCGCTTTCCTGATCGCATCGACCCGTGATACCGCACCAAGCTTGGTGTAGATGTTGGTCAGGTGGCGTTTGACTGTGCCCTCGGTGATGGACAGTTGCCTGCCGATCTGGGCGTTGCTCAAGGCTTGCGCGGTGAGTTGCAGTACCTCTAGCTCGCGTGCGGACAGCACCGCGCTTGGGCGTGGCTTGGCCAGCTGGGTGATCGTGCTGCGAGACACCGACAGCAGGATGTTGCCCCGGCTGGTCACCACCGAGCGCACCGCCGCGATGAGCTCCTGGTGTGCGATCGTCTTGACCAGGTAGGCGGCGGCGCCCTGGTCCAGCAGCTCGCGAACCAGCTCCGGCTTGTCGTGCATCGTGAGCACGATGACCAGGGTGGCCGGGTGCTCCTGGCGCAGTTTGCTAACCGTCACCCCGGCGCCGGGCCCGGGCATCTCGACATCGATCAGCACCACGTCCGGACAGTGCTCCGTGACGAGGGCCAGCGCGTCCACGCCGTCGCAGCCCTGGGCGACGACATGGAAGGTCGGGTCGCTGGCGAGCAACTCGGCCAATCCCTCGCGAAACAGCGTGTGATCGTCCACGAGTACGATCGAAATCGCCCCGGTACCGACGTTCACCGCAGTATCCTGCCGAGCGGAATCGAGATTTCCACCGTGGTGCCGTGACCCAGCCGGCTAGATAGCCGCATTGCCCCGCCGAGCAGCTGCACCCGCTCCCGCATCGAGGACAGGCCAATACCCTGGCCAGCCTGCGTCGCGTCCTCGACCGAGAATCCCCGGCCGGTGTCGGACACCCGGGCCTGTAGTTGAGATTCACTGATTCCGACAGTGACGTCGAGCCGGGCGGTGCCGGAGTGCACCAACGCGTTGCGAATCGCCTCCCGCAGCGCGACATAGACTTCGTCGCACACCTGCTCTGGCAGCATCGGGGTGTCACCGGTGACCTTGACTCTGGTCAAGACATTGCTCTCGGCGTTGGCCACCAGATACTCCCTGAGGGCTTGCTCCAACTGGTCGGGCCGCACCGTCGCGCGCAGCTCCACGGAGAAATGCCGGACACTGTCCAACGCCTGGCGCATGGCTTCCCGGGCGCGGTGGATCTTCTCCTGCGCCTGGGCGACATCTCGGCTGGCGTGCACCTCATGCAGTTCAAGGTTCTGGATAGCCACAGCTATGGCGTGCGCGGCGTGATCGTGCAGGTCCCTGGCCAGTAGCGCCAGCTCGGCACGATGCGAGTCGCGGACGGTCTTGAGCATCAACCCGGTATAGGACACAGCGCTTGAGGCGATTCGACTCATAATCACTCGATGCAACACAAGCGTGGCCTCGGCATGCGGCCATCCGACCGCCGCGAACGCTCGCTGCACAACGGGCAACGCGGTCTCAAACAGCACGCTCGCCGCCTGCAACCACTCCGCAGGATGCACCCCCTCGATCGCCTGGCTGCCGACGATTTCGACGCTCTGTGACATCGCGCCAAGGTCGACGTTCTCAGCGACCCCTTGGTGGCTGTCGGCGACTTCGTTGAGTACTGATCGGACCTGGTCCAGCATCTGCTCGTGAGCGACGGCACTGTCCAGGATCGGGCTGCCCTGCCCGCGCAGGTGGTGTTCGAAGCTGGAGACGATCTCCTCGCGCAGTTCACCAGGCAGAATAGGATCGCCGGTCACGCCTCTTGGCCTCTCCTCAAGGGCTCCCCGCCCCCCAGGTCCTGATCACGCCGACCTCTCCTACCATGGTTGAGCTGCCACTATGGGTCAGCTGCGCGAAGAGGGTCAAGTGCATAAGCTCAGCATGATCATGAATTCTCGGTGAGGTCTCCTCGCGACTTTCCCGCTACCCGACTATGAGAGGGCGAAACCATCGCGATTGATACGCTGCCGGGCAGAAACATTGAGCCCAGCAGCTGCAACCCGATGGGGTGCGCCGCTGGCGCGCCGCCACTACGGTCTGACTCAGGCGTTCCCGCTGGTCCCGGGCGTTCTGTCCGCTTCAGCTCGGGTGGGGCCCTCGATCCAGAGCACGACCCGGCGCAGCATATCTGCGAGTGTTCGCCGGGGTCAACCCGATGAGGCTCGCCCGCGCGGCGCAGGGCAATCAGCAGGGTCAGCTCGCCGACCCGCAGGTCGTATCGCTCGATGAGACGCCTGTCGTGGCTCCTTCCTGTGATCATCAGACAGTGATCGTGGCATTACTGATCGTGGCGGTCCCCGACGAGCCCGGGAACACCCGCGCGCTGTCCTCACATGCACCGCACCTGCGGACAGTCCTCCGCCAAGTCCGAGACCGAATTATCACGTTGATCGCGATCGACCGAAAAATTGAACAGGTTTCCACATCCTCGGTGTGACGAGTGTACGAGCGACTCCGCTGCCGCTATTCGACAAATGTGCGATCTCCCACTCGAGACATCAACCGACCCCTTCTCCTTACGTGTGCGTCGAAATCCTACCCACCATCACATCCTGATCCGTGTCGCAGTGCTGGCCGAGCGATACGACGAGTGGACCGAGGGCTACCCACTACCGCCAATCGCGACACACCACTCCATCGGACCTGATCCGCTGCAGGTTGAGCTGCTTGGAGATACGACCTTCGTAACAGTCGTCATTGCACCTTGGTGCCGATTAATCCGGACGACTTGACCCACGATTCGAGCTGCCTGTAGTCTCGATTTAAACAAGGGAAACTGCAACCTATTCCCTCGACGTCGAGGATGGACACCATCGACGAGCCGACGCTCACCGGTATCTCCAAGTCGCGTATCTGCTCAATGTCGAGCGACCATTCCACAGATTATGACGCACTTCTGATGGTCGAGAAGAAACAGGCACGTGCTGGGTCATCATTCATCGCGCTATTCACTGACGGTACGCCATTCACTGACGGTAGGAGCCATGGATGGAACACACAGGCATCGCGGGCGTGACAGCTCTGGTCACCGGCGCCGGCCAGGGGATCGGCCTGATCGTTGCCCCGCGCTTGAGTGCCAGCGGCGCTCTTGTCGCTGCGGTCGACCGCGAGCCGGGCGGACGTCTCTGATCCGGCGCAGGTCAAAGCCGTGGTCGACGCGGTCGAGCGCAAGCTGGGCCCGGGGTGAATCCTCGCCAACGTGGCCGGCGTGCTGCGCATCGGGCCGGTGGTCGGATGCAGCGACGCCGACTCGGCAGTCTCATTCGCAGTCAACACCGGCAGGGTGTTCAGTGTCTCCCGCGCCGTGGCGAAGCGATGACGAAAAGCAGCGATGACGAAAAGCTATGTTGAGGCGGCTTGTGCCATGACGAGTTCAGTCGAGATTTCTCCTGTTGAAGGCTCGAAAAATGCCGGTCTCATAGGGGGCCAGCGCGGGCAGATTCCCGCGACTAGGACTAGAGTGCCGATCTGTTCGCTGTTTTCCTCCAATTCTCCGAGGCTTACTGGCGAGAACATGGAACATGTCCGTGCGCTCGCCGAATTGGAAGCAACGCTCCCGCCGATCATCGTGAATCGGGCTACGATGCACGTTATTGACGGAATGCACAGATTACGCGCTGCCGCACTCCGCGGCCAGGGCGATATCGACGTGCAGTTTTTTGATGGAGATGTACGTGATGCCTTCGTGTTTGCCGTTAAAGCGAACATCAGTCACGGGTTGCCGCTGTCGCTGGCTGACCGCACCGCAGCCGCAGCCCGCATAATTAGTTCCCACCCGCAATGGTCTGACAGGGCGATCGCATCAACCGCGGGTCTTGCCGCTAAAACGGTAGGTGCTATACGTCGTTCAACCGAGGAGGGCACCCAGCCGAAAACCAGGATCGGTCAGGATGGTAGGGCCCGTCCGCTTAACACCGCCGAAGGACGGAGGATCGCCAGCGAACTGATAGCGAACCGGCCCGATGCTTCTCTGCGGGAGATTGCAAGCGAGGCCGGGATCTCCTTGGGAACAGCGCAGGACGTGCGTGAACGACTCCGCCGCGGGGAGAATCCCGTTCCACTGAGACAACGTGTTCCACTGAGACAGCGTAGTGGGAAACGTCGAAAGGATCAACCGAAGGACCACGAACAGGCGACCCAGCGCGCTGACCTGTTTGAGCGCGATGACCTGTTTGACGGACGAACACCCATAAGAGACAGAGTCTCGATTCTGAACAATCTGAGAAAAGATCCCTCGCTCCGGTTTTCTCAAGCGGGACGCGCCCTGCTTCGCCTGCTGCACCTTCTTGCTATTGACACAAGCGAGCGGCAACAGTTGATCGACCATGTCCCGGCGCACTGCATTCCGACGGTCTCCAACGCGGCGCGCATGTGTGCGGACGCATGGCAGGAGTTCGCAGAACAGCTTGAACAAGCAGAACAGCTTGAACCGACACTGAACTCACCAACCGGCGGTGGTGGTGGATAGACGCTCCTCGACGAAGTCCTTCAGCCGGTCCAGACCGAGCGCGATCTGGTCCGACGTGAGCGTGCTGCAGGCGAGCCGCAACTGGTCGAACCCACCGGTGCCGCCGTAGAAGTGGTGCATCGGTGTCCACAGGACACCATGCTCGCGTGCGGAGTGTTCGAGCAACTCGTCGTCGACCCGGAACGGCACGGTCAGCGTCAGGAAGAACCCGCCCTTCGGGGAGTTCCACCCGACGCCGCGGCCGGGCGGGAACCGCCGGGCGAGTCCGTCGCGAAGCTGGCGCATGTTGCACCGGTACACCAGGATCTCCCGCTCGTTGGCCGCCAGCAGGCTGCTGCCGTGCGCGAGCAGCTTGCCGCCGATGACGGCCTGCGCCACCGGCGGAGTGTTCACCGTGAGCATGCTCTTGATCTTCGAGAGCTCATCGGCAAGGAATCCGCCGCTGGCGTTCCCGCCGACCACGCGCTGGTCCGCGACGACGAACCCGATGCGTGCCCCGGGCAGGCCGGTCTTGGCGAACGAACCGAGATAGATTACGCGTCCTGTGCGATCCAACGCCTTCAGCGTGGGTGGGCGCTCGTGGTCACCGGAGAACAGACCGTACGCGTTGTCCTCCAGCAGCAGCAGGTCCTCCTCCTCGGCGATGTCCAGCAGCCGCCGGCGCGCCGGCAGGTCGAGACTGGCGCCGCCGGGATTGGCGAAATCGGGTGTCACGTAACACGCCCGCGGCCTTCGGCCCCGCGCGCGCAACGTCCTCACCTGCTCGACGAGATCGTCCACATCGATCCCGCCGCCAGCGGCGGTTCCCACCGGGTGCACGGCCAGGTTAGCCAGAAGCGCCGCACCGGTAAGCCCGACGTAGGTGGGGACCGCCGCGCACAGCACGTCCTCCGGTCCCGCGCGCAGCGCGTACAGGACCAGGAACATGGCCTCCTGGCACCCTACCGTCACCATAATCGACTCGGGATCGACGTCGATGCCCTCGTCCACGCCGAGGTTGCGGGCGACCAGGTCGTTGATGATCCCCTTGGTGCGACCGTACTGGAACAGCGTGCGGCTGACCTCACGCTCGTCGTAGCGGAGGTTGTGCCGCAGGTGGTCGCAGAAGACCCGGAGATACTCATGTATCTGCCTGGTGTCGTAGAAGCCCTCATACGGCCGACCAGCCGCAAACGAGATCGCGTCCGGGTACTCACCGGCGATCTGGTTCAGCAGGTTCATCGAGGCCAGTGTCGGGTCTGCGAGGCAACCGTGTAGGGCGTTGGCGCTCAGTTCGGTAACAGCGAGTGCGCGCTTCTCGGTACTATGAGACATCGTCCATCCCAACGATATTCTCGGGTGTCTTAGGGGACCGGTAGGTGTGGATCGTTCGCAGCTTCCGGGCGGACGCCGGGTTCGGACAACCGGCGAGCTGCATCGCCTCCCGCAACTCGTCGTGCAGGATCTTCAGTACGTGCGCGGCGCCGTCGGCTCCTGCCACGCTCAGGCCCCACAGCAGTGGGCGCCCGACCAGCACCCCGCAGGAACCCAGCGCGAGTGCCCGAAGGATGTCCACGCCGCTGCGCACCCCGCTGTCCACCAGGACGTCTGCGCGTCCCCGCACCGCGGCCACCACCTCAGGCAGCATCGCCATGCTGGCGGCGGCACCGGCCAGCTGACGGCCGCCGTGGTTGGACACGACCAACGCGTCGACTCCGAGCTCGACCGCGATCCGCGCGTCGCGCGGATCGAGGATTCCCTTCAGCACGACGGGAAGACGGGTGTGCTTTTGCAGCCACTCCAGGTCCGACCAGCCGACCGTGTCGTCCAGGAGCTCGTTGGTGTGCGCGGCCACGGCGGACTCTCCGGACACCCGCCGGTGCGCACCGCGGCCCGGCCCGGCGTCCAGGTTGGCCGCGGTGACGTCGGCAGGTATTGCGAAGTGGTTGCGCAGGTCCCGCCCGCGCCGCGCCATGACCGGGACGTCGACGGTCACCATCAGTGCCGAGCACCCCGCCGACTCGGCCCGGGCCACCAAGTCGAGCAGCCTGCCACGATCCCGCAGCCAGTACAGCTGGAACCAGGTGACGCAACCGGCCTTGCCGACCTCCTCGACCGGGCAGCTGCTGAACGTGCCGCACACGAACGGAACCGATGCGCGCCGCGCCGCCTCCGCCATCGCGACCTCGCCGTCTGGGTGACACAGGCGCTGGTAGGCCATCGGCGCGACGGCGACCGGCATCGCCGCCTCGTCACGTACCAGCCGGGCGGTCGGGTCCACGGACGCCCCGGCCAGGACCCGCGGCACCAGTGCCCAGCTCTCGAACGCAGCCGGATTGGCGGTGAGGGTGGACTCGTCACCGCTGCCGCCGGCGGTGAAGTCCCACACGTCCCGGGGCAGGCGCGCCCGCGCCACGCGCGCCATGTCGGCGAGGCAGGATGGCAGGGGCATCGCCGGGTCCACACCGGCCACAGGCGGCACGTCCTGCGCTGCTCGTTGCTGGCGCACTCCGGCTACTCCGAACCCGCGTGCTCGAACTCGACCGCCTCATACAACGCCTTGATGTTTCCGCTGCCGAATGTGGTCGCACCCTCGCGCTCGATGATTTCGAAGAAGAACGTCCTGCGCGGATGCGCGGACCGGGTGAAGATCTGGAACAACTGCCCGTCGTGGTCCTCGTCGACCATGACGTTGAGCCGTCGCAGGTCCTCCACCGAGTGCTTGGACAGGTCGATACGGTCAGGCAGTAGGTCGTAGTACGAATCCGGTGTGTCCAACGGCTCCACCCCGTTCGACCGCAGCGCGTCGATCGAGGACACAATGTCGTTCGAGGTGAGCGCGATGTGCTGCACTCCGGCACCGCCGTGGTTCTTCAGGAACTCGTCGATCTGCCCGGGCTCGCGGCTGGTGTCGGGTTCGATGACGGTGAACGTGATGGTGCCGTCCTGGCATTGCACCACCTTGGAGTGCATCGCCTGCTCACCGACGATGATCCGCTCCTCGAAGATGGCCCGGAACCCTAGGGTGTCCCGGTAAAACGACACCGTGGGATCCAGCTGGCCGGCCTCGACACAGACCGCAAAGTGGTCAATCGTGCCCAACCCGACTCCCGGCGACGGGGCCGGCCGGTCCACCAACGTGGCTCCCGGGAGCGCTCGCCCGTCCAGCCCGGCGGACCGTTCCACCAGCGTGTGCACCACGTCGCCGAATCCCGCTATCGCGGCGGTGACCATCCCGTCACGGGCCGTCGGCTCGGCCACCGGACGGGCGCCGCGCCGCAAGGCCTCGGTGAACGTGAGCCAGGCGTCGTCAGTACGAATGGCGATGTCGCTCACCCCGTAGCCGTGCGCTTGGACGTACGCCCGGCCCGGGTGGTCCTGCGTCTGCGCCTCGCTGAGCACAAACCGGATCCGGCCGGCACCGAGAGAAACGGAATACGCGTGGGACACCCGGTCGTCCGGAAAGCCGGACGTCGCGTAGACGCCGAGTCCATAAGCGTCGGACAACCGCGATACCTTGTCCGGCAGACCGTCGACATAGAATTTCACGTGGTCGAGGGTGAGGTCATTGAATTCGTGATCACTCATTGCGCGCTCCTCGTTGTTTCTTCACTGTGCGGGCGTGCTATCCCCATCTTCGTTCGACACAACCCCATTCGCATCTTCGCCTGTGCGGTTTTTCAATACGAGCACAATTGGAGTCGGCCCGGCCCGCTTCCCAGGGTCGACCAATCCGGAAAGGTGTGCGAGAGCGGTGAGAGGACAATTCCACCAGGTGTGTCGCACCAGGGAAAGCGTTCCCGACGAGCCACTAGGATGCTGCTGGTGGCCGTATGCCTGCTCCATCCCGGTGCCATGGGCGCGGTCCCGGTTCGAGAACCGCGGGGCGGCGGTCGTCGACGGCGGGATCGTAGGCCCGCCGCCACGTGACTCGGGCACCACCCGGCTGTATCTTTCCGGTCCAGACGACGCGGTCCGGCAGGTGTCCGAGGTACTGGCCGCCGCGGCGATCCTGGCGTTGCTGGGAACGGCATAAGGACGGCAGCGAGCTCACCGTCCGGCAGCTCCTCGCCGACCTGCGCCTTCCGAACTCCTGACCGGTCCGCCAGGTCGCTCCTCGACCGCACCACCGCGGGCGAGCACGTGCCCCAGCACGGCACCGGCAATCGCGTCCAGCTGCTCGGTCAGGTAGAAGTGACCACCGGGGAACACGCGCAGCTCGAACGGCCCGGCCGCCTGCGCAACCCACTCGCGGACCTGCCGGATCGGCGCCACCGGATCGGCATCGCCGGCCAGCGCCACCACAGGGCAGCGTAGCGAGCGGTCGCCCCGGTACCGGTAGGCCGCGGCGGCGCGATAGTCCGCCCGCACCGACGGCATGGTCACCCGGCGCAGCGCCGCGTTCTCCAGCAGGGTCGAGTGTGGACCGTCGAGCCGCCGCACCTCGGCGAGCAATGCCTCGTCGTCCACATAGGCCCTCTCGTCGGGCGGGACATACCGGTGCACCGCCGGTCCACGACGCCCGGACGCGAACAGCACGATCGCCCCGGTACCGCGCTCCTCCAGCCGCAGCGCAACCTCGAACGCCACCGCGGCCCCCATACTGTGGCCGAACAGCGCCAGCGGCCGGTCGGTCCACGCGCCCAGCTCGCGGACGATCCCATCGGCCAGCCCCTCGACACTGTCCACGCACGCCTCGCGCCAGCGGTCCTGCCGCCCCGGGTACTGCACCGCCAGCACCTCGACGGCTGGCGACAGCGACCGGGACAGTGGCACATAGAACGACGCCACGCCGCCAGCATGCGGGAGACACACACAACGCGCCCGCGCGTCCGGCGCCGGGGCCAACCGGCGAATCCACCTGCGTGCCGCGCCGGGGTCACCTGTCGTCATCGCGTGCCCTCTCCGGTGTTCCGCTACCGGTGCCGACCGGTCATCCGTTGAGCAGATCGGCCCGCGCCTGGCGTAGCTCGTCAAACGAGGACATGTCCGGCACCGTCCAACCGACCATGTCGTACTCGCCCAGGCACTCGTCGACGAACGCCTTGTACTGGTCGACCTGTCCGCCGGCGATCTGCGAGAACAACAGCTCGATCCGGGTGTTCTCGTGGTTACCCGAGTAGTTGCGCTCGTAGAGCTCGTGCCGGCCGCCGAACTCCGAGCCGACCGCGTCCCACAACAGCTTCATCACCTTGACACGCTCGCTCGCGGTGATCCCGCCCGAACCGCGGAGGTATTTGTCCAGGTACGGCCGAATGTCGGCGTTGGCGAAGTCGTCGGCGCTCGAGTTGACGTAAATCAGGCCGCTCGCGACGTCCTGGAGCACGATCTCCCGGATGCGGGAGTAGCCAATCTGCATGAACCACCGGTAGGCCATACCGTACTGCGGGTTGGGCAACACCGCACCGTTCTTCCAGCGCACCGGGTTGGCGGCCGCGGCGTCGGACAGCGCCCAGAACAAGTTGCGCCAGGCGAGGACCTCGCCCATGCGGCACTGCACGCCGCGGAAGTCCTTGGAGCCGGTGACGTCCAGCGCCTTGGCCAATGCTCCGGCGATGAACTCCAGCTTCACTGCGAGCCGGGTACACCCCTGAAACATGGCCCGCTCGTTGAAACCGGAGTTCCCGGTGAACATCTGCACCTTGGCCACGTGGCCGTAGATGAACACGTTCTCCCATGGGATCAGCACCTTGTCCAGCACGAGGATCGTGTCGTTCTCGTCCAGCCGGGACGACAGCGGGTAGTCGAACGGGCTGCCCATCACCGCCGCGCTCGCGGTGTAGGAGGGACGGCAGATCAGCTTCATTCCCGGGGCGTCCATCGGCACGGTAGCCACCAGGGCGAACTTGCTGTCCTTAATGGGCAGCCCCCAATGGGCGATGAAATTGTAGTGGGTCAGCGCCGAGCCGGTTGCCACCACCTTCGCGCCGCTGACCACCAGCCCGGCATCGGTCTCCTTCTCCACATGCACGAAGACGTCGGCCACCTCGTCCGGCGGCCGGTGGCGATCGACCGGAGGGTGGACGAACGCGTGGTTCCAGTACAGCACCTTCTCCTGCGACTCCCGGTACCAGCGCCGCGCATTATCGTCGAAGGGCTTGTAAAAGTCCGCGTTCGCGCCCAAGGTTCCCAGGAAGGACGCCTTATAGTCGGGAGTGCGACCCATCCACCCGTAGGTCATCCGGGACCACTCTGCGATCGCGCGCTGGGCCGAGACGAGGTCCTCGGCCCCGCGTGGCGTGGTGAAGAACCGGTGGGTGTAGCCGTCCCCGCCGGTGTCGGTCGGCGCGGTCAGCACCTCCCGCCGTCCCGGTTCGTGCAGGGCGTCGTAGAGGCGGGCCATCATCCGCACCGGGTTGTGGAAGGCGGGATGGGTGGTGACGTCCTTGACCCGTTCCCCGTAGAGGTAGATCTCACGGTCGTCGCGAAGGCTCTCCACGTACTCCTCGCCGGTCAGTGGGCGGGTCCGCACGGTGGCTCCGGAACCGTCCGGCTGGTGACGCGTCTCGGTCATGGCGGCATCGCTTCCTCGTAGTCGATGATGTGTGCGCGAACGGTGTGCGGCGCTGAAACGGTCTTTCGCCCGTGTGGGCGCTGGTCGGTCAGACCCGATCAGCGCCCATCATGAGCGCGGCGAGGTCCTCCGGGCGCAGGAACGACGACGGGGGCGGCGTTCCCCAGTTGAAGAATGCGTGCGCGCCGTCGAACTCCTCGGGAGTCCACAGCTCGTCCTCGATGATGCAGTCGGTGTCGCTGTAGTACTCGGTGAAGTTGCCCGCCGGATCCTTCAGGTACCAGAAGAAGTTCGAGCCGACGTGATGCCGGCCCAGCCCCCAGACGTGACGCTCCGGATGTTCGTCGAGCATCGCGGTCGCGCCGCGGCCGATCTCGTCGACGTCGTCGACCTGCCAACCGGTGTGGTGCAGGAAGTTCACCGGAGCGCGCAGCAGCAACAGGTTGTGGTGCTCGGTGCTGCACCGCATGAACGCGCCGGCATCCTTGACCAGGTCGCTGACCCGGAAGCCGACGCCGTCCACGAAGTAGTTCTGCGAGACCGCGAAGTCCGTGGTGCCCAGCACGACATGGCCGAGCTTGCGGGGTAGGACCGGCTGGTCCCGCATGGTGACCGGCGCCCGGATGCCAGGCCGGTCGTTGCGGCCGGGCTCGTTGTACGGGGTCGGTGGACGCTCCTGCTGGCGCATCCGCTCCAGAACCCGCACGGTCACCACGACCCCGGTGACCGGGTCGGCACTGATCACCCACATGCCCTGCCGCCGGTGCTCAACGTCCAGCTGCCGCAGCCGCGAGGCGACCCGGTTGAGGTCGTCCTCATCGTCCACGCCGACGGTGAACCCGACCAGGCGCCGCGTGGGTGTCCGCACGATCTGGAGCTGCTCGCCCCCGTCCGCGGTCGAGAACCACCCGGCCCGGGTCGGCACGAGGCCGAAGTCCCGGTAATAGGCGGCGGTCTCCCCGACGTTGGGCACGCCGATGGTGGCGGACGCCAACTTGTGCAGCGCCATGATCCAACCCCCGTCCGATTGACGACTCGATTCCCGAATGTGCTTTGCCAGTCGCACCGCCGACACTTGGACCGTACTACCGGAATGCATGCCGCAATACCCGACCGAGGCCGCGCGGCGGAAATCAGCACATTTCGAGTCGGTCTGAGTGTTCGACCGAATACGACGAGCGCGAAGTTGCCGCAGCGAGCGGTGCCGTGCCACGCTCTCGCCACGTCGTGGAAATCTTTGAACTAACGATGATTGAGGGGCCAGATGGTGTCCACGTCAATTCAGGAGCATTTCGCCGCACAGGTCTCCCGCACGCCGGAGGCGACCGCGGTGTCGCTGGGCGAGGATCGGTTGACCTACCGGGAACTGGACCGCCGCGCCGACCGACTCGCCCAGGTCCTGATCCGCACAGGCGTGCGTCACGAGCAACCCGTGGCGATCCTCATGGCACGGTCGACCGACCTCGTGGTGGCGATCCTGGCCACGCTGAAGGCCGGCGCCTGCTACCTGCCGCTGCACAGTGCGTTTCCGCTGGATCGAATGCAGTGGATCGTCGATACCACCCGTCCGCCCGTCCTGCTCGCCGACGAAGCAATGCGCGACCGGGGTCTCCCGGACGTCGATCAGGTGGTGCTCGTCGACACGGCCAAGGCCGACGTCAAGAGCGACACCGGCGAGGCCGGTACCGGTACCGGCCGGCCGGGCACGCCGGCCACCGAGCTGGCGGTGCCGGGCAGCCCGGACCAGCTGGCGTACGTGATGTTCACGTCGGGCTCGACCGGCGAGCCGAAGGGCGTTGCCGTGACACACCGCAACGTGCTGGACCTGACGCTCGACCCGTGTTGGGACAACCACCGGCACCAGCGGGTGCTGATGGTCGCGCCGTACGCGTTCGACGTGTCCACCTATGAGCTGTGGGTGCCGCTGCTGCACGGTGACCACGTCGTGCTGGTACCACCCGGCGAGCTGGACGCGGGGTTGCTGCGCCGGACCATCCGCGAGGAGCGGATCACCGCGCTCCACCTCACCGCCGGACTGTTCCGCGTCGTGGCCGAGGAGGCGCCCAACTGCTTCGCCGGGGTGCGGGAGGTGATGACCGGCGGCGACGTCGTCGCGCCGCACGCGGTGCGGCGGGTGCTCGAGGAGTGCCCGGACTGTGTCGTGCGGGCGCTGTACGGCCCCACCGAGACCACGTTATTCGCGACGCACACTACGCTGGCCGCGCCGTACCGGGCCGCGGCGACCGTGCCGATCGGTCGGCCGATGACCGGCATGCGGGCCTACCTGCTCGATGAGGCGCTGCGGCCGGTGCCCGATGGCGCCGTCGGCGAGATCTACCTGGCCGGCACCGGAGTCGCGCGCGGGTACGTCGGCGCCGCGGACCTGACCGCGGAACGGTTCGTCGCAGATCCGTTCACCTCCGTCGGCGAGCGGATGTACCGGACCGGTGACCTGGCACGGTGGACGCCGGAGGGCGAGCTCGACTTCATGGGTCGCGTCGACGACCAGGTCAAGATCCGGGGCTATCGCGTGGAGCCGGGCGAGGTGGAGAACGTCGTCG
Organism: Pseudonocardiaceae bacterium; assembly: GCA_050700495.1. Lineage (GTDB taxonomy): Bacteria > Actinomycetota > Actinomycetes > Mycobacteriales > Pseudonocardiaceae. The sequence continues at coordinate 3,514 of JBOHHF010000079.1, read as the reverse complement.
TGCGATATCCGGGCATCGTCCACGTCGCGGTGGTGCCCGACGACGCCGGGGCGGCCGAGCGACGCCTCGTCGCCTACGTCGTGTCCGGGGGCGACGAGCTGGATCTCGCCGCGCTGCGCAACCATGTCGAGCAGCTGCTGCCGGACTACATGGTGCCGGCGGCGTTCGTGGCACTCGACTCGTTGCCGCTGACCGCGAACGGCAAACTCGACCGGGCCGCCCTGCCGGCCGCGGCGGCGGACGACGCACCGGTGTACCACGCCCCCAGCGGGCCGCACGAAGAGATCCTGTGCGAGGTGTTCGGTGACGTCCTCGGCGTGGCGAAGGTAGGCGTCGACGACAACTTCTTCGAGCTGGGTGGGCAGTCGATCCAGGCCATGCGGCTGCTGCTGATAGTCGAGTCGAAGCTGGGCGTGCAGCTGTCCATCGATGCGCTTTTCGACGCGCCGACGGTGGCGCTGCTCGGGCGGCGACTGGACCAGGAGCTGGGCATCGAACCCGGTGGAAACCTCGTCCGCGCCGAGGGCAGCGCCTGATCCCCGCTCCACTATGGACAGACAGGAGAGTCCGATGACCAACCCGTTCGACGACCAGGACGGCAGCTTCACGGTGCTCATCAACGCCGAGGGCCAGCACTCGTTGTGGCCGGCGTTCGCCGAGGTGCCCGGAGGCTGGACGCGGGCACATGGTCCGGCCGACCGGGCCGCGTGCCTGGCTCACGTGCGTCGCCACTGGAAAGACATCCGCCCCCGCGGTCTCGCAGCGCGGCTGGACGGTCTCGGGTAGCAACGACACCGCGGGACCGTCCGCCGCGGCGTCGGTCAGCGCCGCGGCGTCGGTCAGCTGCGGGCTGCGATGCTCCGGCCGGGCGGCACGAGCAGCACCGGCGGATCCAGCGGACACCGGGGCCGCAGCCGGACGTCCGCGAGGTGCACGGCCGCCCGTGGGTGCACTGTGACCGGACCGAACGACCCGACGTGCTGCTGGGCGTCGCCGTCGAGCGCGGCGGCGCCCGGCAGCGGTTCGCCCGGCACCGTCGCGATGTCCGCCGGTTCGCCCCCGGCCGCCGGCACGGAGTAGGCGAGCAGGTGCCAGATCCCTTCCGGCACGTGGCTCAGCGCGTACCAACCATCCCGGTCCACGACACTGCCGCACGCCAGCGGTCCCTCGGCTATCGGCTCGGGGAACAGTCCGACGAAGACGGTTTCAGCCGGCCCGGGCTGCGATGGCCGGATCCGGCCGCGCACCATTGTCACCGAGTCGCGGTCCGGACCGGCGTGCCCGCACGGGCTCCACATGGCCAGCGGTCCCAGCTCGCGGTACCTGGTCGGGGGCAGCCCGACGCTGCGGGCGAAGCGGGAGCCGAAGGTTCCAACGCTGGTGTAGCCGACCCGGTGGGTGATCTCGACCACCGTCAGCGAGGTGAACGTGAGGTACCGCTTAGCGGCCTCCAGCCGCATCGCGGACAGGAAGTGCCCGGGGGACAGCCCGGTGATCTGCTTGAACACGCGGGAGAAGTGGAACCTGCTCAGCAGCGCGGTGTGCGCCATATCGTCGACGGAGATCTGTTCGGCGAGGTTCTCCTGGATGCTCTCGACGACCCGCAGCACGGTGTTGCGCGCCTCGGCGTCACTGCCTCGGCGTCGCATCCGCCCGTTTCCCCTCCGCGCGCCCGGCCTGCTCCCCGCCGACCTGCCCCGCCCGTGCCACCGCATCGGCCGCGGTGTCCATGCACCGCCGACCGCGGATGGGCGGCATGGCCATCACGCCACCGCCGAGCTCAACATCTCGGCGGTGAGGAAGGCCAGCTCGATTGCCTGCTGGCCGTTGAGCCGCGGGTCGCACGCGGTCTCGTAGCGGGTGAGAAGGTCGGCGGCGGTGATCCGCTGCCCGCCGCCGAGGCACTCGGTCACGTCGGCGCCGGTCAGCTCCAGATGTACACCGCCGGGATAGGTGCCCAGCGCGTTGTGCACCTCGAAGAACCCCTGGAGCTCGTCGAACACCCGGTCGAAGTCGCGGGTCTTGTAGCCCGCCGGCACGGTCACGGTGTTTCCGTGCATCGGATCGCACTGCCAGATGACGTGGTATCCGGACGCGGACACCTTTTCCACCAGTGGCGGCAGCAGGTCCCGGACCTTGTCGCTGCCCATGCGGGGTATCAACGTCAACCGGCCGTGGGTATTGTCCCGGTTCAACCGCTCGACGTAAGCCACGGCCTGCTCGGGTGTGGTGCTCGGGCCGATCTTCACGCCGATCGGGTTGGCGATGAGCTCGGCGAACGCCACATGCGCCCCGTCCAGTTGGCGTGTCCGCTCACCGATCCAAAGAAACGGTGCGGACAGCGCGTAGAGCGCGCGGCCGGATCCCCGTCGGTGCGGGCGGCTCAGCGCGCTCTCGTAGTCGAGCAGCAGCGCCTCGTGGCTGGCGTAGATTTCCCCCGGCCTCAGCTGCGACTCGTCCACGCCGTGCGCGGTCACGAAACGCAGGCTCCGCTCGATCTCGTCGTGCATCGCGCGAAACCGTGGTGCCGCGGGCGAGGTGCGCATGAACTCCACGTTCCACGAATGGACCTGGCGCAGCCCGGGGGTGTCCGACCGGGCCAGCGTCCGCAGCGCCCTCGCGGCTGTGCGCGCATGGGCGTGGGCACGCAGCATCCTGGCGGGGTTCGGTGATCTCGACTCCGGGGTGAGGTCCGGCGCGTTGACGATGTCGCCCCGGTAGGAGGGCAACCCGTCGGCGTCGAACCTGGCCGACCGCGGCTTGGCGTACTGGCCCGCGAGCCTGCCCACCGTCACCACCGGGACACCGGCACCGTAGGCCAGCACCATTGCCATCTGCCGAAGAGTCCGGATGACGTGCCGCAAGCGTGGCACGGTCGACCCGGCGAACGTCTCCGCGCAGTCGCCGCCCTGCAACAGGAACGCCCTGCCCTGCGAGACGTCGGCCAGTCGGGCCGCCAGCCTGTCCACCTCGACCGGGCTGGTGACCGGTTGGGCGGTGGTGAGTGCCGCCGCGACCTGGCGCGCGTGTTCCCGATCTGGCCAGCACGGCTGTTGCGCGGCCGGCAGTGCGACGGCGGCGGCCAAGGTGGACCGTGCGGTGAGCCGCTCGTCTCGCCGCGAGTGCGCCGACCATCGGGCCGCCACCGGCGGTGACGTGAGTGTTTGACGGTCCACTACCAGTCCGGACGCGCGCACCATCGTCCCTCCTTGTGAGATCAGAGATTGCGTAGTGGAGACGTGCCGACGGCTGAGTTCCGTGATCAGGCCTGCCGGTGAGTGGCGGTACGTGAGAAATGCTAGCCGGAGAGGGCACCTGTTCGACACGTCCGTGCAACGGTAATTCGCAGAAAGGCGCGCCGACCGGACTCGAACACTTCACCGCCATCGCCCGGCAGGTTTCGCTGAACTCACGCGTCGCCGGATCGACACGTGTGCTGCTCGAATTGCGCGGCCGCGCCCGCCCGTCCTGGCCGACCCGTGCGTTCGACTGTGTTGCCTGCACTGTCGAACGC
>JBOHHF010000078.1:0-7708 GCA_050700495.1 Pseudonocardiaceae bacterium | reverse complement strand
AGCTGCTCACGCTGCTGCTTCTTACTGCGGAGCTCACCCATAGCACTTCCTCGACATCGTGGCGCCGCACTCGATAGGCGGCTTTCGGACATGGCAGAAAGACGCTACCGGCTCGATACTGCCCGGCCAACCTGGTCCAGAAATTCCCCGCGCGATCGGGATACCGACTGCCAGACGTCGCAACTGCTCTGGGTATGTCGTCACCGAAGACATGGGCACGGTTGTGATCAAGGCCCCAGGGCCGGGCTGACGAGCTGCCCCGGCGTGCGGTTGGTGTCCTTGCCGGATGGTCGTGCGCGTTTCTTCTTCCAGCGCAGGCCGAAGCACCGGCCGGTATCATCGCCCCTGCCATGGCGATCGGCGCCGCGGCGCTCCTGCATCTGTACACCGTCCCGTAGCCATGGCTACCACGTCGATCCAGGGATGGCGGCGGCGACGAGGCCGCCGTCGATGACCAGGTTCTGTCCGTTGCGCTATCCGGCGGGGCGGCTACTCGGTCACGATGGTGCCCAGTGACTTGGTGAGCGGGGACCTGGCAAGCGGGAGAAGCGGTGGGGACCAGCAGGGGGCTGCGCTGGGCGGGTGCCGTGCTGGTGATCGCCGCGCTCGCCGCACTTGTGTGGGTACACCGCGGCGAATTGCCTGCCACGGGTCGCGCGTTGCGCGAAGCTGACCCCGGCTGGCTGGCGGTCGGCGTCATGGCGCTGGCGCTGTCCTGGCTGACCTGGGTGTTCTTGCATGTGCTCTGCCGCAAGCTTGTGGGAGTCGGTGGCTTTGCCGAGATGATCCCCCTGGTACCCGTGACGGTAGCGGCGCTGGCGTTGAACCTCGCGGTGAAGTCCGGTGGCTTGGCGGGGCTGGCGGTGTTCGTCGCGGACGGTCGGCGCCGGGGATTGTCAACCGCGCGGGTCAGCGGCGCCTACCTGGTGGCGGCTGTGATGACCGAGGTCGCTTTCGTGGTCACCCTTGCGACTGGCATCGTGGTGGTGTGGGTCGACGGTCGGATCACCAGACCCGAAGTCGCCGCCGTGATGATCTTCGTGGTCATGCTGGCCGCGCATGTGACGGTGTTGCTCGCCGCGGTCCGGAGCCTCGAACTGCTCCGCCGGTTGTGGACGCTGCCGGCTTGGACGTTGGACTGGATGCTGCGGCGGCCCGCCCGTCCGCATGACGTCACTGGTGCCGACGAGCTCTACAAGGCCGTCGGATTGTTGCGTCGCCGCCCCGTCGCGATGCTGCCGGCGGCGGGTTGCGCGGTCGCGATCGACCTGCTCGGCGTCGTGATGCTGTGGGCCGCGCTGGCCGCCGTCGGTGGAGGTGACCGGCCGGTCGTCGCACTCGTTGCCTACGCGATCTCGACCCTGTTCGGCATTGTCGGGGTGTCACCTGGAGGGCTGGGATTCGTCGAGATCGGTGCCGTCGCGGTGCTGGTGTCTTTCGGCGCAACCGTCGGAACCGCTGCCGCGGCGGTTGTGGTGTTCCGCGTGCTGCAATTCTGGATCCCGGTCGCTATCGGTGTCTTGGTGAGCTGGTGGCTGCGCCGCCGGGGTGCAGACCGCGAGCGTCGTGTTGCGGATGTCCCGGCGTGATGGATCATGCCGCGGGATCAGGGTGCCGAAATCCACTGCCCGGAGTCGCCGGAGTCGCCGAACTCGCCGGCCGACGGCAGCCGTCCTGAACCCCGGTCGGTCTGCCGCCGCCCTACCACAGGCGGAGTTGGGTGTCTCGGGGCTTGTGGCGCGGCAGAGCATCACCGATCTGCTCGCACACGGCAGCATCAAGATCGGCCAGGAACGGTGATCGGCTGGTCGTCCAGCAGGTGCCGTGGCGGACCCGTTCGGCGGCGTGACTGAGGTAGAGGTGCTGCTGGGCACGAGTCATGCCGACGAACAGCAGCCGGCGCTCCTCGCACACCTGCTCGGTGTCGGGTGCCATTCCCGGCCAGTGCAAGGGCAGCAGCCCGTCGGCGCAGCCCACCACGAACACCACTGGAAACTCGAGTCCCTTGGCGGCGTGCAGCGTCAGTAGCGAGACCCGGTCGGCCCGAGGATCCCAGGTGTCCACTTCGACGCCGAGCGACAACTCGGTGCGAAACCGCTCCAGGTCATCGCCGCATCGGTCGGCCAGCGGCGTGAGCAGATCGACAGCGGCGTGTATTTCGGCGTCTTCCCGTTCGGCGCCCGGGAGGCGGTTCAGGACAGCGCTTGCGGCGTATCCAAGACGTTCCAGGACCGGCATCTTCTCCGCATCACTGGCCGGTGCGTAGGTCAGTTCACCGAGAATCCGCTCCACCCCCGGCCGATCGGCCAGTCGGTCGTGCGAGCGTTTCTGAAACGGCAGGCCCGCCCTGGTCAGCGCGTCCATCAGGGCGCGTGCCTGCCGGTCGGTCCGGTACAGCACGGCAAAGTCGGAGAAACCCAATTTCCCCGTGCCGTCGGAGTCGACTCGTCCACTGTCGAACGAGTGGAAGGACACCCCGCCCAGCAACTGCTCGATCGTGCGCACGACGAACGACGCCTCGGCCTGCTCGGTGGGTGCCTGATGCATCCCGACCAGGCAGTCCCCGTGGGCACCCATCGGCCGCAGCACGCGGTCCGGAACCAGGGTCGTCGGCGAGATCACGTGCAGGGCCGCGGTCAGGATCTTCGCGCCGGACCGGTAGTTGCGGGTGAGCGCCACCGTGTGCGCACCCGGGAAATCCTGCTGGAAACGCAGGAAGAACCCGACGTCGGCGCCCCGGAACCGGTAGATCGCCTGGTCCGGATCACCGATCGCGGTGAGGTTGCCGTGCGGGCTGGCGAGTTGGCTCAACAACCGGTATTGCTGCTCGTCGACATCCTGGTACTCATCGACCGAGATCCACCGGTACCGATCACGGTAGGCGGCAGCCAGGTCCGGGTCGGACTCCAATAGCGTGACCGGCAGCGCGACGAGATCATCAAAGTCGACCAGATCCCGCTGGCGCAGTGTCTTGGTGTATTGGGCCTTGGTATACCGGTCTGCGGTGCCGGCTAATTCCATTTCTGGCCCGCCGGTTCGGCGCTGCCTGGACAGGTCGGTGAGCAGGCGCCGGGCTTGCTTCTCGTCGCCGGTGATCTCGGTCGCGATGGCCATCTGCTGGGTCTGATCAGCGATACCGAAATTCGGGCCCAGCCCTGCCCGCTCATGCTGCTCGCGCAGGATGCGCACGCCGAGGGAGTGGAAGGTGGCAATGGTCAGCTTGGGTGCCTGCTTGGGCGTCAGCGCGGCGAGCCGTTGCGCCATTTCCTCGGCCGCGCGGCGGGTGAAGGTGATCGCCAGGCAGTGCTGAGGTGCCACGCCGTGCGCCGTCACCAGGTGCGCGATGCGGTGCGTCAGCGTGCGGGTCTTGCCGGTTCCCGGACCGGCGATGATCAGCAACGGCCCTTCGGTGAGCTCGGCGGCGGCTCGCTGCTCGGGATCGAGCCCGTCGAGCAGCGACCCCGGCATCTGTTGTGGTGATGCGGTCTCGGCGGGCGGGATCGGCTCCGGCGCAACCTTGGCCTTGCGTGTCGGCGGGGCCGGTAGGGGCTCGCTTGCGCCGAACAAGGCATCGCCGAACAAGGCATCGCCGAACAGCGCCGGGGCGGTGACCGCGCTGATCCGCTTCAGCTCACCGGGTTCGAAGAGCCTGATCACGCCGTACTCGCCGTCGTAGCCGGCCTCGCGGGTCACCTCACCGCGGCGTAGCCGGGCAACGGCCTCGGCAAGCAGCGGCGAGTGGGCCTCGATGTCGTCGAGTGGCACGTCCTGCAGGATCACCAGCTCAGGCCCCAATGCGGCGGTCAGCTTGTCGATCTGCTCGAGCACCCTCTTGCTCTTCGGTCCCGCACCGAGGATCTCGCTCATGATTTCCGGCAGCGGGACGAGGCTGCGGAAGCCGGCGGCGCCGTCGGGCCGGATGGCTTCGGGCCGATCGGCCAATTCCTCGACCCGGCTCAGCACGCCGACCGTGAGCGGCTTGTCGCATTCGGGGCAGGTCCCGCCGTGCTCGCGGGTCTGCTGCGGTTCCATCCGGACGCCGCACTTGCGATGCCCGTCGATGTGGTACTTGCCTTCCTCGGGGAAGAACTCGATCGATCCCGCGTGCCCGGCACCGGTTTCCAGGGCCCGCCGGATCGCGAAGTAATCGAGGTCGGTGTCGAACACCGTGGCCTCGCGACCGAGCATGGGCGGTGAATGTGCGTCGGAATTGCTCACCAGCCGGTAGCGGTCAAGACCAGAGATCTGCCAATTCATCATCGGGTCGCTGGACAGTCCCGTTTCCAGCGCGAAGATGTGGTCGGCGAGGTCGACGTAGCAGTCCTCGATCGCATCGAACCCGGACTTCGAACCCAGCACGGCGAACCACGGCGTCCAGACATGGGCTGGCACCAGATAGGCACCGTCACCGCATTCCAGAGTGATCTCCAGCAGGTCCCGGGAGTCCAGGCCGAGAATGGGGCGCCCGTCAGAACCCAGGTTGCCGATCCGGCCGAGCCTGCGGTTGAACTCCGCAGCCGCGTCAAAGTCGGGCACATACACCAGGTGGTGCACCTTACGGGTGGACTCACCGCGCTTGTAGATCGTGGAAATCTCCACGGACAGCATGAATCGCACATCGGCTGTGGCCACGCTGGGCGGCAACCTACGGGTGATGTCCCGGTCCAGATCCTCGCGCAGCCGAAACAGCCCCGGTTGCGCCGGCACGAGGTTCTCGCGCAGATGCTCGAACCAGGCCGGGTGGGTGAAATCGCCGGTCCCCACCAGCGTGACGCCCTTGCGCCGCGCCCACCAGGTCAGATGCTCCAGATCACAGTCTTTGCTGCAAGCCCGGGAGTACTTCGAGTGAATATGCAGATCGGCATGGAAACGCACCCGCGGTATCCTGCCACAGGAGCATCTCGGGGGATTGCCGGTTCGTCGACGAGACTAACGCCAACATCGCTTCGAGCTGTGCCTTGCTGAGCTCGCCCACGCGCTGACCTCCCTACTGGCCGGTGCGGAGGAGTCCGACGAGACAGTCACCGACCGTCGAGATGCTGGGTGTCGGCTCGCGATCGAGTAGGTCTTCTTACGTCGCCGGCTGGTCCAGGTCAGGAGAGGAGTGCCGGTGGTTACTTCACCGATAATTCTGGTGATCGCCCCGCATCCGGACGATGAGGTGCTCGGCTGCGGGGGCTCGATTCTGGTGCACAACGACGCCGGTCGTGTCGTGCATGTGCTGTACCTGACCTCTGGGGAGCGGGGCAGTCCCCATCACACCGCAGAGGAGCTGCGAAGGGTGCGCGAGGCCGAAGCCAGTGCCGCTGCCCGAGCGTTGGGGATATCGGTGTCGCGGCTGCACTTTGCCCGTTTTCCCGACGGTGGTATTCAGCCGGCCGATCTCGGCCAGGTCGCAACGGTGGTGCGGCTGTTGCGTGAGGTGCGCCCGGATCTGGTGTACCTGCCGCATGCTGAGGAAGCCTCGTTTGACCACCGCACCGGGTTCGAACTCGTGTGGCGTGCTCTCGGGATGGCCGGGAGCCGGAACTTCCCCGAGTGGGGAGCCGAGCCGCACTGGGTGCCTACCGTGCTGGGTTACGAGGTCTGGGCCGCGATCGGCCAGCCGGTGTACTTCGAGGACATCACCGCGGTACTGGACCGCAAGCTGATGGCTCTGGCCTGTTATAGCTCTCAAGCCGCTGGGGCGAAGGGCGCCGGCCAGGCTAGCCACGTCGGATCGGCAGCAGTGCAACTGACCGGGTGGCGCGGCGCGTCCACCACTGGTGGGCACCGGGAGGCGTTCACCGTGCTCCGGCTAGACCAGGTGATTGTGTGAATCCAGCACTCTGGCGCACCCGGATGACCCAACTGGCGTGGACAGCGACCGCGGTTGTTGCCATGCGCGGCGTGAGCGGCACCGTCAACACGATGTTCTCACTGGTCTGGCTGAGGGCTGAGCATAGAATTGGTAGAAATAGGGGAAAGCCGTTCGTCGTGCTGATCCTGCCGTTGTTGCGGGAACAGCGAATCCTCACTGACGCCGTCGGCTACTTGAGCGGTCTAGCCAAGCAACACGGCAAGACCGTCGTGGCCGGAGTGGTGCGCCAAGCGCGGCAGTGGTTCTGGTCTTACACCGAATACCCGCTCTTCGCCCGTCTCGCCGCCACCCGCGACGTTGGTGACCAGCGCACCCGAGCCTGTTGACCTCACACCAGCGAGGACCTCAAGATGCCACCTGTCGAACCCGGGTTGAACGGCTCCACTGCGACCTGGTTGTGGCACTCGACCACGTCCAGACCTACCACCGACAGATCGTCTAGGTCCAGACTCACAACACGACCACTTTCCGGAGGCCGCGATGCGACTCCCGCTCCATCCGATCAGCGACTGCTACGGCTACGACCGCGGAATCCCAGTCGACCGGATCTATATCGAAGCGTTCCTCCGCTGCCACCGTCATGACATCCGCGGTCACGGTGCCGAAATCAAGACCGATGGCTATTTGCGCCGCTTTGGCCGTGACCAGATCCGCCGCACCACCGTGATCGACGTTGACCCGCGCAACTTTCAGGCCCGATTGCGCACCGACCTGTCCCATCCGCACAGCTTGCCCACCGGAACGTTCGACTGCATCGTGCTCACCCAAACCTTGCAGCTCCTCGCCGACCCCGCCGTTGCCCTCACCAACTGCCACCAAGCCCTACGTTCCGGCGGTGCCTTGCTGGTCACGGTGCCGTGCCTGGGCAGGATCAGCCCCAGTAGCCGCCCTCAAGACCGGTGGCGGTTCACCCCGGCCGGATTGTGGGAGCTGTTCAGGGTCTGGGACGGGCCGGTCACCGTCACCGGCCACGGCAATCTCCGAGTGTGCCTGGCCGCGCTACTAGGCAAGGCCGTCGAAGACCTCGCTACCGCCGACCTGGAACACCACGACCCAGACTTCCCGCTTGTGGCCTGCGCGATTGCCCACCGCAGCGGTCTCCCATGAACCTACCGCCGGTGATCTTCGACTGCGACGGGCTGCTCGTCGATACCCACGGGCACTGGGACCGCGCCTATACCGCGCTGTTCACCCGTTACCAGGTTCCGCTGCGCCGACACGATCGGCGACGCCTGGTCGGTCTCGGGCTTGAGCGCCTCGGATACGCCTTGGCCGACCTGCTCGGCCACCCAGTCCCACCAAAGGTGCTCGCCCAACAGATCCGCAAACTGGTGGCCACCACACCGGCGCCGGAGTCATCGCGCTGCACGGTGCCCTCGAATTGGTCACCGCCTTAGCAAGGACTCGGCCCCTGGCCATAGCTTCCAACAGCCCGGCAGAGATCACCCGCGACTACCTTCAAGCCACCGGCATCCCCGAGGTCTTCGACACCATTGTCGGAGCAGGCGACGCCGACCACCCGAAATCAGCACCTGACCTCTATCGGGAGACCTGCCGGCGGCTTGGTGTCCCTGCTCCCAGGTGGTGGTGCTGGAAGATTCACTTATTGGCGTGCTGGCTGCACGCGCCGCCGGCACCACCGTCTTCGCCATACCCAACCTCGCGGAAACACACCCAGTCGCCCACCGAAGCTTCCCCACCCTCGCCGACCCCGAACTACGGGATGTTCTCGGCCTCACCCCAACACCCGACACCAGGGTCGTCCCGTAGCCATGGCTACCTCGTCGACCCAGGGATGGCGGCGACGAGGCCGCCGTCGATGATCAGGTCCTGTCCGTTGATGTAGGA
>JBOHHF010000077.1:0-3434 GCA_050700495.1 Pseudonocardiaceae bacterium | reverse complement strand
GTGGAAGGCGGCGGCCCCGCGCGGTGTGTCACCCAGAAGCGGGGCCGCCGCCACTGACCGCCACCCTGAGATATCGGTGAAGAGTGACGGCGTGGACGTGACCCTCCCGGCTCAGGCACCCACGGAGATCACATGGTCGCGTGGACGTCACGGGAGGATTGAGGGAGATTCGCACCCTTCCTGCTGGCGGGCTATCGGTAGCCCGCCAGCAGGGTGCCGATCCGTTGTCGCAGGTGCGCGACCTCGTCAAGGTGCTGATGCGCAGCGGCGTAGCGGGACAGTTCGCGCAGTTCCTCGGCGGCGCGGTGAGAGCGGATGGTGCCGGCGAGGTCCAAGGCCGCGTGTCCGAGGGCGGCGGCGTGGAGTGGGTCGCCGGTGGCCATCGTGAGACTGGCCAGCTTGGTCAGGCAGATCGCCCGAGAGCGGGTGTCACCGGTGTCGGTGAACCCGGCCACTGCCGCCGCGAATCGGTCGGTGGTCTCGCCAGGATCGCGGCCCAATATCGCCAGGTCGAACAGGGATTGCCCGGTGAGTAGGGCATGACGCTCGGTGTTGTAGAAGGCCATGACCGGCGGCTCATTGTCCGGGATGTAGTGCGCGAAGTGGTCATCGGCGGTGCCGATGGCGGTCAGTGCCTCGTTGACCCGACGCATCTTGGCCAGCGCGCGGCCTCGGTCGACGTTCAACACCGCCCGTACGGTCGGAGTGAGCCGATCAGCGCGGACCAGAGCTTGTTCGGCCAGCGTAAGACCGTCATCGGGCTGCCCGGTCCAGATCGCCTGTACCGCCATGCTCGATAGGGTCTCGGCGCGCAGGGGCCAGTCCTTGGCCTGCTCGGCGCAGAACACCGCGAAGCAGTACACCCGGCGAGCTTCCTCCTGGACGTTGGCGTCGACGGCCATGTACCCGGCGATCTTGGCGAGGTAGCCGACTGCGGAGTACAGCTCGGGGCGCAGTCGGTCCGGGCAGGTGGCGTCCAGCAGGCGGGCCGACCAGCGCAATTGGCCCATGACGGCCTCACGGACCAACCCGCCACCGTAGGTGGCACTCCACGACTCGAACACTTGCGTGGCGGTGCGGATCTGTTCGATCTCGGTCGCGCCGATCCGGTGCGGGATCGGGGTGGGCTCGCCGCCCTCCCACAGCGCCGCCACCGGACCCAGGGCGGCGAGCGCGCCCATGCCTGGGGCGGTGTGCAGGAACTGTCTACGGTCCACGCCTGCCAGCTTCACTACCGCGCGTCGGGTGTTGACGAACCCCAGCGCGGCATCGGTGGAGACACCCAGGATCACCCGAAGGGCTTCTCGATATATTTTACCAGGCCAGCGGATGACACCTTGTTCGAGTTTGCCGATATAGTTTCCGCCGAGTTCCACCACCTTATGGTGGTGGTCCCAGATCCACGCATTGACCAACTCGGCGAGCTCTTGCCTGGACAGGCAATCCTCCGGGTAGGCAAGTGATGCGGTGCGCTCCCGCGCCGCCCGAAGCTGATCATTCGGCGTCGCCAATTTCGCTTCCCTTCAGGTGATGCGGGTCGGCTTAGCGCCATTGTCGGCACTGAGCATACCTCCGGTTCGCGCCCAAAGACGTACCACTTGTCTCTGTTGCGCATGGCACTTGCGACAACTACCTCGGGCAGCTCCATATACGCCGACGCGTACCACATAAGCACGAGGCACACCGAGCAACGCAAGATATTGTCCGTGAACTCAACACCAGCGACATTGCAGTCCTACCCGACGTCGCTCTCGTCGAGGTCACGGGGCGCGGCACCCGCGCCACCGATGCCCGGGAACGAGTCAAGCAGTTCGCCATGGATCTGGCACCACACCACGCAAGGAAAGTGGCGACGGCGCGCTATCCCCCAGCGGCAGGTGCGGCATCGGCCCGCGGGAGTGGGCTGGTGGTGGGTCAGGACACGCCGCAGTGCCGCGATCGGCCCGCGGGGACAACCAGCTCGCTCCAGCTCAGTCGGGTAGCTCCGGCGCGTTGCCACGCCGGAGCCCCCTCAGAACCGGGCGAGCGGGCTTTCCCCGCACCTCGGCTCAAGCAAGCCGCTAGAGCGTTGCGGGTTCTTGCTCCCGCGTCGCTGTGAAGATCCTCCGCCGCAGCCTGACTACGATGCTTTCGTGGATTCGCCAGTCAGTAGCGTCCCACTCCAGTCGCTCGTCTTTGGGTCCGTTCACCGCGAAGTTCATGCCCTCCACCGCCGGGGTGGAAAAGCTGTATCCCGTCACCGTGTCTAACTTGTCCCTCGGTTCCTCAGGCTCGCTGCTTTGGTGTTCACCGGCTCACCTGCCCACGTCAGCGCCCTTTCGGGCCCGACCGTGCTGGTCGGCATCCGGCCGGTTACCCCAGGGGCCACCGCCTGGAGCAGCGGCATCATCGCCCCGGGTTCCCGTCGCCTTTCGGCGCACCGGCATCCGCTTGTTGGGCATCCAGTCCCGCCGAGGAGTTCCGCCCCTCTTACGATCGGCCTACCGGGCCGTACAGCCCGGACCCCGACGGGGTTTCCACGTTCCGCGTATACGAGACACGACCGGGGTGGGTGCCCCCTTAACCCCGAGACCAGCGGTGTTCCCACGACCGACTCTCACTACCCGGTCGCCGCTTGCCGCCTCTTCCAACGGCCAGGCCCTATCACCCTGGTCCTCATCCCGTCGCCCAGGGCTAGAAATAACGAGGCATCAACAGGGATTCACTTGCGTTCACCCGTCCGGTCTTCCCCTCGCCCGTTGCTCCCCCGGACAGAACAGGGGCCCTTCGGCTTTTACTCTAGGCTTCGCACCCCCACGGACAGGACCCACGGACGCACGCCAGAGCGGGGATCGATCTCGAACACTGATCGAGAACTACGCACCCGGCATAACCGGCCTCCAACCTGCGAGTTCACTCGCCATACGCGACATCGTGTCGCACATGAGGGTGTTCCATACCGAGTCGACCAACCGTCGGGCGTGGGGATGCTCGGCCAACCACGCCAGGGTCCGGGCCGATAGGGGCACCCAGGGCCAGGGATCGGAGGCGAGTTGTGGCGGTGAAGTGGGCATGGTGAGCGTCGCTTCGGGTTGGTGGCCGGCCGGTCGCCGGGAGCCGAGTCGGGGGCCAGGGCTTCCACCGGCGGCCGGCCGGCGATCTAGGGGGCGGTGCCGCTCGGGCCGGGGCCGGATATCTCGGCGGGGATACCGATCATGCAGGCCATGCACAGCGCCGCCGGACCGTTGGTGATCGTGAGACCTTCAGCGGGTACTTGCTGACCGCACAGCACCCGAGCGTGATGCCCGGCGGCGGCAAGGCGGATCTGGGCGGGTGGCAGCAGGTGCAGGCGGCCATCGTCGGTGCAGGCGGCCATCGTCGGGGCAGCGCGCCCACCGCAGCGGCCCGACCCCCGACGCCCCGCCAGAGCGGCGGGGGTCCGGCTGGCCGCCAGG
>JBOHHF010000076.1:0-19828 GCA_050700495.1 Pseudonocardiaceae bacterium | reverse complement strand
GGGATCAACTGGCCGGCTCGGCGACTTTTCGTGATTTCCTTCGCGGCGCCGGCACCCTCACGGTGCAGGAACGGCGGCTGCTGGTCGATCAGGCGCTCGTGTTACTCGAGCAGAACTACGTCCATCTCCCGCTCAAGGTGGCGATGCATGCCATCAACCCGGTGCAGCGGCTCCGCCTGCTGCGCATCCGCCTGGAGCGCCAGACCTCCGATCAGATCGATCCGGAATGGATGTTCCACACCGAGATGTCGGAGATCTTCCATTCCGTCCGCGACCTGCACACCAACTACCTCTTGCCGAGTCCCTTCGCGGGCAAGGTCGCCTTCCTGCCTTTCCGGGTGGAGAAGTTCTTCGACGACTCGGGTGGCTCGCATTACGTCGTGTCCCAGGTGATGCAGGGTTTCGCCGCGCCCGGGTTGGGCCCAGGCGCCGAGGTGACCCACTGGAGTGGGGTCCCCGTCGATCGTGTCGTCGATCTGAATGCTGCCCGGTTTGCCGGCAGCAACGCCGCCGCCCGGCATGCCCGCGGTCTGGACTCGCTCACCGTCCGACCTCTGGTCATCCACCTGCCGCCCGACGAAGAATGGATCACCGTCAGCTATGTCGGCACTGACGGCGTCGAACGCGAGCTGCGCCAGGAATGGCTGATCACCGAAAACCTGCCACCCTTCGTGGGTGACCTCAACAAGGTCAGCACCACCGCCACTGCCCTGGGGCTCGACCTCGATGGCGATGAGGCCACCCGGGCCAGGACGCTGCTGTTCGTACCTCAGGTGGTGGGCCAGACACAGGCCGCCGAGTCACCGGTGCTCACCGACGTTGCTGCCGCCGCCGGAGAAGATGTGCCGACCAGCATGCCCGGCGTCTTCAGAGCCCGAAGCGTGGAGACGGCCTCGGGCACCTTCGGCCACATCCGCATCTTCACGTTCAACGTGAACGATCCCGTGGGTTTTGTCGAGGAGTTCGTCAGGCTGATCGGACTGCTCCCACAAAACGGGTTGATCTTGGATGTACGCGATAACGGCGGCGGTCACATCTTCGCGAGTGAATTTACCCTGCAAACCCTCACGCCCCGGCGGATCGTGCCCGAGCCGGTCCAGTTCATCAGCACGCCGCTGAGTGCCCGTATCTGCAGTAAACATAAAGACAACCCGACCGGCCAGATCGACCTCGGACCGTGGTTTCCCTCGCTGGACCAAGCCGCCGAGACGGGCGCCCCGTTCTCGAGCGCCTTCCCCATCACTCCGGAGGACGGCGCCAACGCCATCGGCCAGCGATACCACGGCCCGGTCGTACTCGTCACGAACGCTCGCTGCTACTCGGCCACCGACATCTTCGCGGCCGGATTCTCCGACCACGCCATCGGTCCGATCCTCGGCGTCGACGACAACACCGGTGCCGGCGGAGCCAACGTGTGGACGCACGGGCTACTCAGCGCCCTGCTACAGGGTGCGCCGGACGACTCGAGCTCGCCGTACAAGCCCCTGCCCAGGGGAGCGAGCATGCGGGTGTCCGTCCGGCGCACCCTGCGGGTCGGGCGCTTGGCCGGCACTCCCGTCGAGGACCTCGGCGTCAAGCCGGACGTGCGTCACCACATGACCCGCAGGGACGTGCTCGAGGGCAACGTCGACCTGCTCGAGCACGCGGGCCGGCTCTTGGCCGATCTGCCGGTGCGCAAGCTGGTTGTCGCCGCCCACTCGGCTGTCGGCGACGCGGTGCGGATCGAGCTCGAGGTCGCCGGCGTGGACCGCGCCGACGTCTATGTCGACGGCCGGCCTCGAGCGTCCATCGACGTCGCTGACGTGGATGGGGACAACGCTTCGGTCGCCGTGGAGAACGTGCCGGGCGCGCGGCTGGTGTGCGTGGAAGGCTTCTCGGGTGGGGAGCTGGTGGCCAAACGGATCGTAGATTTGCAGGAGAGACCCGGCGTGTCACGGGTGTCCTTTCGAGAGGTTGCGATGAGTTCAACAGGACAGGCGACCACCGTCGTGTACATCCACGGGGCCGGCAACAAGCCGCCCAGAGACGACCTGAAGCGAAGTTGGGACCAGGACCTGTTCGGACAGGACATGGGCCAGCGGACCCGGATGGCCCATTACGCGGATTTGCTGCATGCCCAGCCCGATGCGATCGGACCTGACTCTTGCGCACCGGAGGCGGCGCTGGCCGCCTTAGCCGCTGTGACCGGCGAGCCTGTGGCGACGTTGGATGCGGCGTCCGCCGGTGCTCGAGCGAACGTGGCCGCCGAAGAAGCCAAACTGCTCGCCGGGCTGACTCCGCGCGGACAGGAACTGGCGCTGCGCTTGTCGATCGACATGGCGACCCGGGCGGCCAGCCAGCCTCCGACCCTGGACGACAGCGTGCGGGGGGTTTTGCCGCTACCGGCGCCGGTGCGCCGCCTGCTGCTGCGGCAACTGCTGCAACAGCTCATCCCTGACGCCGACAGCTACATCTTCACCGACAAGCGCAACGCGATCCAAGACCGGCTCCGCCAAGCCCTGGATGCGGTGGACGGGCCGGTGGTGGTGGTCAGTCACAGCCTCGGCACGATGATCGCCTACGACGTGTTGAGCGAGCCACGCTTCGCGGGCCGGACGGTGCCGCTACTGGTCACCCTCGGCGCGCCGCTGGGTTACACCGAAATCCAGGATGTGATCGCCAGGCCACTGCGGATCCCGTCGCCGGTCCAGTTGTGGGCGAACTTCGCCGACCAGCTGGACGTGGTCACGCTCGACACCACCCTTGCTGACGACTTCGGCGGAGGCCCCAGAATCGTCGACACCCAGGTCGACAATCCCTCACCCAACAACCATGCCGCCTGCGGATACCTGCGCGACCCCCAGGTGCGTTCGAGGATGACCGCGGCAGTCCCTCGTTGATTGCACGGTTGACGGCACGCGGGCGCTCGGGTTAACTGTTGCTCGAACATATGTTCGATTTCATGTTCGGCGACATATTCGGCGCTGCCTTCCCCGCAGCGGATCCGGGTGCAGCAACTCGGCAGCTCGACGTCGGCGCACCCACCGTTGGCAGGAGGCTGCGGGATGGCGGGTGCGAGCGTTGCGTCGGTGCTGCCCGCGTCAATACTGCCCGCGTCGGGACTGAGAGAGCGGTTTGACGTTCCGGGCGGCCGGCCGCCGTTCCCGGTGGTCGAACCGCTCGCAACGCTGCTTCCGAGCGGAGGGTTACGCCGAGGGTCGGTGGTTGCGGTGCAGGGTTCGACGGCGTTGCTGCTAGCGCTGTTGGCTGCGGCTACCGCGCAGGGGGTCTGGGCTGCGGTGGTCGGTGTCGGCGATCTCGGGGTGCTGGCCGCAGCCGAGGCGGGGGTGGTGGTGCGGCGGCTGGCCCTGGTTCCTCACCCAGGGCCGGATCCGGCCCTGGTGGCCGCGGCCCTGCTCGACGGGGTGGGCCTGGTGGCGCTGAGCCGCGCGGACCGGATGCCCTCCGGGGCACGGCGATCCCTGGCTGCCCGAGCCCGGCAGCGCGGGTCGGTCTTGCTCTCGCTCGGTCGATGGCCGGGCGCGGACGTCGAGCTGAGCTGCCGTGCCGAGGCCTGGCATGGCACGGAGGCCGGGCACGGGCGGTTGCGCATCCGCGAGGTCGTGGTGCGCGTGGTGGGCCGCGGTGCGGCGGCCCGGCCTCGCACCGCCCGTTTGCTGCTGCCCGGCCCTGGCGGTGCGGTGGCGGCCGGATTCGCCACTCCGGCCCGGACAAGGGACGTGGGGATCAATCCTCTGCGGGAGAGTGCCTGGGTGCACGAGGGCAGGACCGCGGTTGGGATTGCGAGATAGTATCGAACATATGTTCGATACTATCTCGTGGAGAGTGTTGCGAGTGGTTACGGTGTGGTGCCCGGACTGGTCTGTGGTGGCCGCGGCGGCGGTCGAGGGGTTGTCCGCGCAGACACCGCTCGCGGTCGTGGCCGCCAATCGGGTGGTGGCCTGCTCGGCGACGGCCCGAGTGCAGGGAGTGCGCCACGGGCAACGTCGCCGTGAGGCGCAGGGCCGCTGCCCGGAGTTGGCTGTGCTCGCCGACGACCCGGACCGTGACGCCCGAGTGTTCGAGCCGGTGGTGACTGCGGTCGAGGCACTGGCGCCCGGGGTGGAGGTGGTGCGTCCGGGGCTGGTCGCGGTGCCGGCCCGTGGTCCGACCCGGTACTTCGGCAGCGAACCTGCGGTGGTCGAGAGGATCGTCGACGTGGTCGCTGCCCAAGCCCGGATCCGGTGTCAGATCGGTATCGCCGACGGCCTGTTCGCTGCGACCCTGGCTGCACACCGGGGTTTGCTGGTGCCGCCGGGGGGGTCGGCTGGCTTCCTTGCCCCACTGGGCATCGCCGAGCTGCATCAGCCTGCCTTCACCGGGGTTGACCGGGCCGCGCTGGTGGGTCTGCTGCATCGGTTGGGGCTGCGCACCCTTGGTGCGTTCACCGCGCTGGACGTCGACGACGTCGCCTCCCGGTTCGGTCCCGACGGGGTGCGCGCGCACCGGCTCGCCCAGGGGCTCGACGAGCGCCCGTTGGCCCGTCGCCGTCCGCCGGTCGATCTCGCCGTCATCCGCCGGCTCGACCCGCCGGTGGACCGGGTCGACGCGGCAGCGTTCGCCTCCCGGGAACCCGCGGAGCAACTACACGCCGCACTAGCTTCCCGCGGTCTGGCCTGCATCAGGCTCGGGGTCAGCGCCCGCACCGAGACGGGCGAGGAACTGCACCGGGTGTGGCGCTGCGCCGAGCCGCTGACCGCATCCGGCATCGCTGATCGGGTGCGCTGGCAGTTGGACGGCTGGTTGACTTCTCGCGGCTCGCGGCCTAGGGCGGGCATCACGCTGCTGCAGCTGATCCCCGAGGAGGTGGTCGGCGGGCAGGCCTTGCAGCGCGGGTTGTGGGGGGAGTCGGGGGAGGACGACGAGCGGGCCAGCCGCGCACTGGTCCGGGTACAGGGAATGCTCGGACCCGACGCGGTGCTCACCGGGGTGCTCGGCGGGGGGCGAGATTCCGCCGACCGGATACGTCTGGTGCCCTGGGGAGACGACCTCATCCCGGTCCGCGCTGCGGATCATCCCTGGCCGGGTCGGCTGCTTGCACCGTCCCCGTCCCGGGTGCCCACCCACCCGCTGCCCGCCGAGGTGCTCGACGATGCCGGCCACCTCGTCGGGGTGAGCGGGCGAGGGATGCTCACGAGTGTTCCGTATCGCATTGCAGTAGACGGGCACCCGCCACGCCGGGTGCTGGACTGGGCGGGGCCGTGGCCGGTCGAGGAGCGTTGGTGGGAGCCCGGTGGCGGGCGGCGCTGTGCGCGGCTGCAGGCGGTGCTCGAACCGGAACCCATCGGAGGCATAGAAGAGCCGCTCGCGGTGTTGCTGGCCTGCGAGACGGGTCGCTGGCGGGTCGAGGGAATCTATGAGTAGCGCGGGGTGGCATCGCCCACCCGATGACTCGTCACCCTTCTAGCGCCACCTCATGGGCTGGAACAACCCGCCGGTGCGGTGGACGGACTTGGAGCGGGCCTTGTCTGGGCGCCCCCCAGAGCACCCCGGAGACGGTGGGGACAGCCCGGCGTGGACACGTCACCGGAACCGGTACGAGCCACCGCCGCTGCTGACGTCGACCCGATTCGTGCCGGCCCAGTCTGGGCTGGCCCAGCCGGGCACTCCCTATGCGGAGCTGCACTGCCACTCCAACTTCAGTTTTCTGGACGGGGCCAGCCACCCCGAGGAGCTGGTCGAGGAGGCTGCCCGGTTGGGTCTGGATGCGATCGCGATCACTGACCACGACGGGATGTACGGAGTGGTGCGCTTCGCCGAGGCGGCCCGTGAGCTGGGCGTCAAGACCGTCTTCGGGGCCGAGCTCAGCCTCGGGCTCACCGCGCCGCAGAACGGGGTACCCGATCCGGAGGGTGAACACCTGCTCGTGCTGGCCCGCGATCCCGAGGGTTACCGCCGGCTGTCCCGGGTGATCAGCGACGCCCAGATCCGCGGCCGTGAGAAGGGTAAGCCGGTCTATGACCTGGACGCGGTGGCAGCTGCCGCGGGCGGGCACTGGGTGGTGCTCACCGGTTGCCGCAAAGCAGCGGTGCGCCGGGCACTGGAGCGCGATGGTCCAGATGCCGCGGCCGCACAGCTGCGCCGTCTGATCGTGCTGTTCGGCTCCGACCACGTCGTCGTCGAGCTCACCGTCCACGGCTTAGCTGACGACACCGAGCGCAACGATGCACTCGCCGCGCTAGCCGCTGCGCAAGGGTTGGATACCGTCGCCACCACCGCCGCGCACTACGCCACCCCATCCCGGCACCGGCTGGCCACCGCGCTGGCCGCGATTCGGGCTCGGCGCAGCCTGGACGAGATGGATGGCTGGCTGCCTGCCGCTGCAACGGCGCACCTGCGCTCCGGCCAGGAGATGGCTGATCGGTTCGCCCGCTGGCCCGGGGCTGTCGAGCGGACCGCCACACTGGGGCGGGAGTGCGCCTTCGACCTGAACCTGGTAGCGCCGGACCTGCCGCCGTTCGACGTCCCCGTCAGCCACACCGGGGTCAGGCACACCGAGGCCAGCTGGCTGCGGGAACTCACCTGGCTCGGGGCGGCTACCCGCTATGGCAGCTACGACGAGCGTCCCGGCGCCTACCACCAGATCGAACACGAGCTGGCCGTCATCGGGAAAAAGAACTTTCCCGGCTACTTCCTCATCGTCCACGACATCGTGGCGTTCTGCCGGCGGGCCGACATCCTCTGCCAGGGCCGCGGTTCGGCGGCCAACTCGGCGGTCTGTTACGCGCTGGGTATCACCAATGTCGACGCGGTGGGGATGGATCTGCTCTTCGAGCGGTTCCTGGCCCCGGACCGGGACGGTTACCCCGACATCGACCTGGACATCGAATCCGACCGCCGCGAGGAGGCCATCCAGTACGTCTACCGGAGATACGGCCGTGACTGTGCCGCCCAGGTCGCCAACGTGATCACTTACCGGGCCCGTTCAGCGGTGCGGGACGTGGCCAAGGCGCTGGGCTACTCGACCGGCACCCAGGACGCCTGGAGCAAGCAGATCGACCGGTGGGGGCCACTGTCGAAAGGCGACGTCGACGAGATTCCCGAACCGGTGCTGGCGCTGGCCACTGAGCTGGAGGGTTTCCCCCGCCACCTGGGCATCCACTCCGGCGGCATGGTGATCTGCTCCCGCCCGGTGGCCGAGGTCTGCCCGGTGGAGTGGGCGCGGCGGGAGAACCGCTCGGTGGTGCAGTGGGACAAAGACGACTGCGCTGCCGCCGGTCTGGTCAAATTCGACCTGCTCGGGCTCGGGATGCTCTCCGCGCTGCACTACGCGGTCGATCTGGTCGCTCGCCACTACCGGCATCGGGTACAGCTCGCGGACCTGCAACCCACCGACCCGGCCGTCTACGAGATGCTTTCCCGGGCCGATTCGGTCGGGGTGTTCCAGGTGGAGTCCCGCGCGCAGATGGCCACCCTCCCGCGGCTGAAACCGAGAACGTTCTACGACCTGGTGGTCGAGGTCGCCCTGATCCGCCCCGGCCCGATCCAGGGCGGCTCGGTACACCCCTACATCCGGCGCCGCAACGGGCAGGAGGCGTGGGACTACGACCACCCGTTGCTGGCGAATGCGCTGCGCAAGACGCTGGGGGTGCCGCTGTTCCAGGAGCAGCTGATGCAGATGGCCATCGACGTCGCTGACTTCTCCGCGGCCGAGGCCGACGAGCTGCGCCGCGCGATGGGCGCCAAACGGTCCACCGAGCGGATGGAGCGGCTGCGTGAGCGGCTTTTTGGCGGAATGGCCCGCCATGGCATCACCGGCGAGCTCGCCGAGAAGATTTACGCGAAACTACTGGCCTTCGCCAACTTCGGTTTCCCGGAGAGCCACTCGATCAGCTTCGCCTCGCTGGTCTACTACAGTGCCTGGTTCAAGCACTACTATCCGGCGGCGTTCTGCGCCGCCCTGCTACAAGCCCAGCCGATGGGCTTCTACTCCCCGCAGTCACTGATCGCCGATGCCCGCCGCCACGGTGTCACTGTTCGTGGTCCGGACGTCAATGCCAGCGGGGTGCACGCCGGGCTGGAACCGGCCGCGGAGGGCGCACCGGAACAGGCGGTGCGGCTGGGGCTGGCCATGGTGCGTACGGTGGGCCCGCCGCTGGCCACCAAGCTGGTCGAGCAGCGGCAAGCGCACGGTCCCTACCGCAGCATCGCTGACGTCGCGCACCGGGTGGGGCTGACCACCGCTCAGGCCGAGGCGCTGGCCACTGCCGGGGCGTTCGACCGGCTGGCCCCGCACCGTCGCCAAGCGCTGTGGTCTGCCGGGGCGGTGGCCGTCGAGCGGCCGGACCGGTTGCCCGGCACTGCGGTGGGGGTCGTCGCGCCCCCGCTGCCGGGGATGAGCGCGCTGGAACTCGCCGCGGCCGACGTGTGGGCCACCGGCGTCTCGCCGGGCAGCTTCCCCACCCAGTTCCTCCGGGCCGACCTGACCGCTCGCGGCGTGGTGCCCGCTGCTGGCCTGTGGGATCGCAGCGACGGGCAGCGGGTGCTGGTCGCCGGTGCGGTGACCCACCGGCAACGCCCGGCCACCGCCGGTGGGGCCACCTTCCTCAATCTGGAGGATGAGACCGGCATGGTGAACGTGATCTGCTCTCCGGGCTTCTGGGTCCGGTATCGCACCGTTGTGCGGTCTTGGCCGGCGCTCCTGCTCCGGGGCAGGCTGCAGGTCGCTGAAGGAGTGATCAACGTGCTGGCTGAGCACGCCGCACCGCTGGACATGCGGGTGCGCTCGAATTCCCGCGACTTCCAGTGAGCCCCACGTGTCGTCGGCGTCGGTGTAGATGCAAAGTAAGGTATGCCCGATTCGATCTTCAATGTGTCTTTGGGGAGTTCGATGACCCGGCTAGATGACCTGGCGAGCGGAGCCTCTGCATGTCGCGTTGAGGCTGCCGGGACGGACCGTCATAATGCCGCGGTGGCGACCGAGATGATCACGATGGAGATGGTCGCCCGCGATCTGGGCCCGCGCGGGTCGCGGTCGCCGCTGTTCGGCTCAGATCGGACCGCCGGTTTACCTCGCGAGGCTCTGCAAGTCCTGGCTGCTGTGCCCGGTTGGTGGTCCGCACGTGTCCATGCGGCTGGCTTGTCGGGCAAGTGGCTAGATGTCAGCCACGCTGTGGCTGCTCTGGCGCCGAGTTGCCTGCGTGATGCTCAGCCGGCTGAGGGGATCTCGTACGCGACGAGTGCGCATGATCTTGGTGTGGCGTATGTCAGCAGCCTGTCTCCTCAGTTGCGGGCCCGATATGGGCGGCACTACACGCCCGCAGTGCTCGCGGGTGAGCTATGGCTCATGGCTCGGCGTGGACTCGGCATGCGACGGGGAGTTGCTGAGGCGCTTCCGGGATTGGTTCGAGATCCGGCGTGCGGGGCCGGTGCTCTCCTTCTACCGCCGTTGCGGGAGCATCTCCGGGCCACTCGCCACGCTGACCCGCAAGTCGTCCTCGCCGGGCTTCCGCACGTGATTGACGGCATTGAGACGGACCCTGCCGCAGCGTGGCTTGCCAGCGTCGTGCTCGCGGCGGAGGCTCTTCCCTTGCTTGCCGCCACACCCTCAAGACGTCGGCAGCCCCTTCCCGCGCTTGCCCGGCTCGGGGATGGGCTTGCGTTTTACGACGTGCGAGCACGACTGAACATCATGAACCCACCGTACGGTCGGGTGCGCCTGACAGATGCCGATCGTGAGCGTTTCGCAAGGACGTTGTATGGACATGCCAACCTCTATGGGTTGTTTCTTGCTGCTGCACTTGACGATCTTGATGAACATGGAATTATAGCTGCGCTAGTGCCGACCTCGTTCATGTCCGGCCTGTATTTTCAGAATTTGCGACGTGAATTAGGGCGCGCTGCGCCGATCCGTGAGATCGGATTCGTCGCCGACCGATCCGGCGTGTTTTCCGGTGTGCTTCAAGAGACTTGTCTGGCCGTCTTCGGTCGGCGTCGCGCACGGCGGGTGAAGATTACCCGCCTGACCGGTACCGGAAAATCTTCTGTCGCGCAAGTTATGGCGCCACGCAGGGAAGGCCCTTGGCTTCTGCCGCGGCGTTCCGACGACGCTATTGTCGCTGCGGCTTCGCTTTCGATGCCGTTAAATCTTAGGGCAGCGGGTTGGCGGGTCTCGACGGGCCCTCTCGTGTGGAATCGACGAAAAAGTGATCTATCGGCCGAGCCCGGCGCCTGCCGTTATCCGATCATATGGGCGGCGGATATCGATGGGGGTCGGTTGCATCGCGATGTGGTTCGCAACCGGATGAGGTACCTCATGGTACACGGTTCGCGAGAGCGGTCCGTCATGCTTTTGACCGAGCCTGCTATTCTTGTCCAGAGAACGACTGCCCCCGAGCAGTCGCGGCGCCTCGTTTCTGTAAGGCTCACCGCTGAGCAGTTGGACCAGTGGGGGGGTGCTGTCGTCGTAGAGAA
This sequence comes from Pseudonocardiaceae bacterium, assembly GCA_050700495.1. GTDB lineage: Bacteria > Actinomycetota > Actinomycetes > Mycobacteriales > Pseudonocardiaceae. The sequence continues at coordinate 9,376 of JBOHHF010000076.1, read as the reverse complement.
CCATGTTAACGTTCTTCGATCAATGACGGTGGAGCCGCTGGTAAGTATTGAGGCTCTTGAGCTCCTGTTGGCAACAGAGGTTTTTGATCGTGTCATGCGGAGTATGTCGGGCTCGGTCGCTGTAAGCGCTTACGAACTGGAATCAATTCCGCTGCCGAGTGCAGATGTATTGGCCAGCTGGCGGGAGCTCTCGGGACCAGAACTTGAGGTCGCGGTCAAGGGCGCGTTCGAAGTCGGATCCGGATGAGTAGCTATCAGCCTGCGGTATCGCGGGAAGATTGTGCGGAACGACTCCGTAAGATCTTTCCGAGGGAAGCGTTTGATCCAGCGGCAGCCAATAAGCTCGGCGCGTCCGCCGTTTCAGCGATGATCTACGTCGGTGCGGTGGTACCGGATGAGACCCCGACGGAAGAGGATGCCACCTGGTGTCGCCCGACGTCGGTTCTGTGGATGTCCGACGAGGTAGTACTGATCCGTGATGAGCCAGAATCTCGGGCTGCGTGGCTTAGTGCTGCACTCAGAGGGAAGGGCGCGGTACAGAAACTACTGGCTCAGTGGGGTATGACGTTCAGACCCTGGTATCAGGATAATACTCGAGAGCCGCTTCGTGATGAGACGTTTACCGCATGGCTAGATCACGGCGCCATAAGATATAGGCCAGGAATACCGCGTAATTCACCTGTTCCGATCTGGGCGCTGGCCGAGAATTTTGCGCGACTATTTCTTCCTGAGTTGACTGGCGCCTTGCTTGACGAAGCTATTGAAGCATGGCGGCAGAAACATATGAGTCCCGGCGATCGTTTCAGGATTCGAACACTCCAGGAGAGAGAGCGAAAATCGAAATCCGTAGTGGTGTCATTGCCCGGCGGCGAAGTGCGTTCCTTGGAGCCGGGCCCGACGTCTCTGATCTTAAAGGGAATCCTGGAGAGATGGGTCCCTGCTAGGTTGTCCGACCCCGTTGTGCTGACGATTTCCGAGCCGGGAGACAAGATCTACATAGGCGATGCTGCGGTGCTGGCTGACCTCGGAATCAAGATGGATACGCAAGAGCTGCTTCCCGATGCGGTGATCGTTGATATCGGGACCAGTCCACCCTTATTCTGGATTGTTGAAGCGGTGCACACTGATGGCCCCGTAACGGAAGATCGTCGGCGCCAGTTAGTTCGATGGGCAGATAATCAGCATATTCCAATACGCTCTTGTCGATTTCTCTCGGCTTTCAAGTCGCGTCATGATTCTGCTGCGCGAAAGCGGCTCAAGGATTTAGCGGTTAATACATTTGCGTGGTACGCGGATGAGCCGGCGCATGAGTTGGCTTGGTATGAGATCCCGGAGCTACCGGACTAGCGTAGTCGTGACGTTAATCGCACTGTCGTGCGATCCTGCCCGGTGCTGCCACGAAGTCGTGGTCATTCCTGCCCGGCGGACACGTCGAGCCGGGTGAGCGCGTGGAAATAGCCCTCGTTCGCGAGATTGCCGAAGAACTCGGTATCAATGCCAAGATCGCTGGGTTCGTCGGCATTGTCGAGCACGGCTACCTCGAAGACGACGTCACCCACCACGAACTCAACCTCGTGTTCGAGGTCGCGATCACCGACGCAGAATCCGTCAGCCAGGAAGACCACCTGGAGTTCTACTGGCTTTCGCTCGACCAGCTCGCCGGCGCCGACGTCCGGCCCGGCGCACTCAAGAACGCTCTTCTCGCGATCGGGGACGACCGGATTCCGTTCTGGCACGGCTGGAACGGCTGAGCTGACGACAGCACGTTCGACCGCCGGCTTGATGCTCAGGCCGTTGCTACGGCGGGGACGCCTGTTGTAGGCGTTAGAGGTGATTGGCCAATCAGCGTGCCTGGGCTAGCCTTGGTGCCGACGGTTACCTAAGTATCCTTTGTCCGACGGACAAGTGCGACGAACTGGCGGTGCGGGTCCTTCACGGTTGCGTGGATGGTCGTTACTACCGGGCAGGGCCATGCCGACGGACAGGTCTGGCAGTCACCGCTGCTGTGAAGCATGTGGTCGCTCAGCAATCTGCGCAGGACTAGCGCTAGGTCGCCGATCAGCTTGCGCGCCGTTTCGCTGTCGTCTGGGGACCACTCGCTGTCTTGTTCCGCCAAGTATTCTGCCTCGTGCACGTGGTTGTAGAGATCCTCGTGCAGCAGGTGACTTGCGTCGGCAAGTGCGGGTGCGACTGTGTTCAACGGATACCTCCCCGGCTTCAGGCGAGGTCCGCCACCCCGCTGATGATCAGATAACCGGTTAACCAATGGTTATGCAAGAAATTCACCAGTGGTTAATCTGGCCGCGTTGCGTGAATTTCGCAAAGGCATGATCTATGATCCTCCGCCGGGAGGTGTCACCATGCCACATCGCGAGCCGACGATCCGCAGCCGGGAGCTGGGGGAGGGACTGCGCCAGGCCATGCAGCGGGCTGGGCTGACCGGGAAACAGGCCGCTCAGATGCTCGACGTGACCCCGAGCTACGTGTCGATGCTGCTGTCCGGCAAGCGCGGCGCCAGCGAGGTGGACATCGCCGCGTTTCTCGGAGTGTGCCGGGTCAAGGGTCCGGAGCGCGACCGGCTGCTGGCGCTGTGCCGGGAGCAGGACACCCCGGGCTGGTTCCAGCAGCACGGCTCCGCGCTGCCCAAGCAGCTCGTCATGCTGATCGACCATGAGAACAAGGCGCTGACGATCAGCGATTTTGAAGCGGTCGTCGTGCCTGGCCTGCTGCAGACTGGCGAGTACGCCCGAGCGGTGATCAGCCGGGTGGTCAACGTGCCGCCCGAGGAGGTCGGTGACCGGGTGGCCGCCCGGCTGGCCCGCCAGAGCCTGTTCAGCCGGCACCGCCCGCCGGGCTTCACCTTCTACCTGCACGAGTCCGCGCTGCGCACCCCGGTGGGTGGGCCCGCGGTGATGGCCGAGCAGTTGCGCCACCTGCACCGGATGTCCACCCGCTCCTACCTGAGCCTGCGGGTGGTGCCCGTCGCGCTGGGCGCGCACGCGGCGATGACCGGGGCGTTTAGGCTGATGGAGTTCACCGAGTTCAAACCGGTGGCCTACCTGGAAAGTGAGACCTCCAGCCTGTTCTTGGAGAAGCCGGAGGAAATTCGGGCCTACCGGCGCATCCTGGCGGCGCTGGCGGACAGTGCACTGAGCGAGGGACAATCGAGGGAGCTGATTGCCGCCCTGGCAACCGGGTTCCATGCGAATGGAGAGGATCATGATGACCGCGCGTGAGCCGGGCAGCATTGTCTGGCACACCAGCAGTTACAGTGTCGGCAGCGGTAACTGCGTCCAGGTCGGCTGGCGCACCAGCAGCTACAGCGGCGGGAACGGTGACTGCGTGCAGGTCGCGCCCGCGCTGGACCGGGTGCTGGTGCGTGACTCCAAGGACCCCGACGGCCCCGCCCTGGCCGTCCCCGCCCCCGCTTGGCGAGCCTTCCTGACCACCCTCACCCACTGATCCTGCCTGGACCTTCTCGATGTAGGTAAGTTACGGATCGTGACGGGTCCGATCCGGTCACCGGCCCCCTACTGGACGTCGTGGGGGTCTTCCTTCCGGCGTTCACCGACGATGCCGCACTACACGGCTGGGCGACCGCGAAGGCCACCAAGCGGTCCGGGCCCACCGTGTATTTCACGACCGACCTGCCGAAGATGATCGGTGCCGATCTCGGTCACGCCGAGAGCTTCTAACTCGGCGCGGGCCTGCTCAATCCGTTGGTCGTCCTGCACGTCGACCAGACCGACCCGCAACGGGATGGACCGGCGCAGAGCTTCGGTGATATTGGCTTCGGTTCGGGCGTGGCTGTTCCAGCCCTTGGTGATGGCCTCATGCTCGGCGCCATCATCGGTGTAGTAGCTCGTGGCCAGCCGCATCGCTAAATGCCGGGGTGCTACCCGATCCGGCGCAGCGAGCTGACATGGTGGGTGCGTGACGGCGCCAGGCGATGGAGACTGCACCGGCGAGGATTTCACCGACGCGGTGTTCGTCGACCAGGAGTGGGAGGGGCGTTGCTTCGTTGATTGCCAGTTCACCGACGCCGACCTGCGGGGGCTGCGCACCCGCAACTGCCGCTTCACCAACTGCGACTTCACCCGCGCCGACCTCGGCGCCTCGCACCATCGCGCAACGGCATTCCACAGCTGCACCTTCCACCGCACCACGCTGGCCGAGTCGAATCTGGAGGGCTGCTCCCTGCTGGGCAGCACGGTCAGCGACTGCCGGCTCCGACCATGGACCCTGCGCGAGGTCGATCTGAGCCTCACCGCGCTGGGTCATGCCGATCTCCGGGAGACTGGGCTCGCCGGGTTGCGGCTGACCGAGGCGAACCTGGTGCAGGCCGACCTGAGGGGCGCTGACCTCGCCGGTGCCGACCTGATCGGGGCCCGGATGCTGGGAGCTCGGTTGGAGGGCGCCGACCTGCGCGGGGCAAGGCTGGACGCTGACGGCCTGGTGCAAGCGCGACTGTCCGGGGCCCGGATCGACGTGGACACCGCCATCCGCTTCGCCGTGGCGAACGGATTGCGGGTGGATCTCGGAGGGTGACGAATGCAGCGCGCCGGGCGCGGGATGAGGATGGAAGTGTGGCCCTCCGCAGTGAGCAGTCCGCGCCCGCCCGAGGCGCGCGCGCCGTCGGGACCGCGGTGGCCGTCGGGCTCGGGTTGGCGGTGGCCGTTCAGGCTCGGATCAACGGCGAGCTCGGCCAGCGGCTCGATGACGGCCTGGTCGCCGCCCTGCTGTCCTTCCTGGGCGGTCTGCTGCTGCTGGCCCTGGTGGCCGCGACGCGACCCCGGATGCGCCGCGGGCTGGGCCGGGTCCGCGCCGCGGTCCGGGACCGCCGGCTGCGCCCCTATCAGTTGCTCGGCGGGACCTGCGGCGCGTTCCTGGTGGCCTGCCAAGGACTGACCGTCGCGACCATCGGGGTGGCGGTGTTCACCGTCGCCGTTGTGGCCGGGCAGACCGCCAGCAGCCTGCTGGTCGACCGGGCCGGTATCGGACCGGGCGGTGCGCAGGCGGTCAGCGTGCGGCGGGTCGTCGGTGCGGTCCTCGCGCTGGCCGCTGTGGCGCTGGCGGTGTCTGACCGGCTCGGCGCGTCGCACACCCTGTGGCTGGCCCTGTTGCCCGCACTGGCCGGGGTGAGCACCGCCTGGCAGCAGGCGGTGAACGGGCTGGTCGGTGCGGAGGCCCGGTACGACGGACCGGCAACGGCGGGAATGCTGCCGGCCGCACTGGTCAACTTCGCGGTCGGTACCGTCGCGCTGGGACTGGTCGCGGCAGTGGAGGTCGTGCTGCGCGGGCTGCCCGAACCGCTGCCCACGCAGCCGTGGTTGTACCTCGGTGGAGTGCTGGGCGTGCTGTTCATCGGCGCTGCCGCGGCGATCGTCCCGATCACCGGGGTGCTCCTGCTGGGGTTGGGGACCGTGGCCGGGCAGCTCGTCGGAGCGCTGCTGCTGGACCTGTTCCTGCCCGCCGGCGACGATCAGCTCACCGTCACCACACTGATCGGCATCGCGCTGACCCTGGTGGCGGTCGCCGTGATCGCGCTACCTGGGCGCGGTCGAACGTGAGCGCCGGTGCAAGGATGCATACCGTGAGCGCGACAGTGCTGGATGGCAAGAAGACCAGAGACGAGGTCTTCGCGGATCTGCAGACTCGGGTGGCGGCGCTACGCCGCGCCGGAGTGACGCCCGGGCTGGGCACCGTGATCGTCGGCGACGATCCCGGTTCGCATGCCTACGTGCGGGGCAAGCACAACGACTGCGCCAGGGTCGGCATCACCTCCATCCGCCGTGACCTACCCGCCACCACCAGCCAGGGCGAGCTGTTCGCGGTGATCGACGAGCTGAACGCCGACCCGGCCTGTACCGGCTATCTCGTGCAGCTGCCGCTGCCAGCCGGGCTGGACACCGGTGCCGCGCTGGCTCGGGTCGACCCGGGCAAGGACGCTGACGGCCTGCACCCGGTGAACCTGGGCCTGTTGGTGCTCGGTGGGTCGGGACCGCTGCCCTGCACCCCGCGCGGGATCGTGGAGTTGCTGCGCCGCTTCGACGTGCCGCTGGCCGGGGCCAATGTCACCGTCGTGGGCCGCGGCATCACCGTCGGTCGCCCGTTGGGGTTGCTGCTGACCCGGCGCAGTGAGAACGCCACGGTCACGCTCTGCCACACCGGCACCCGGGACCTGGCTGCCGAGGTGTCCCGTGCCGACATCGTGGTGGTTGCGGCCGGACGACCGGGACTGATCACGGCCGGCATGGTCAAGCCCGGTGCCGCGGTGGTCGACGTCGGGATCAGCCGGACCGACGCCGGACTGGTCGGTGACGTTGACCCGGCGGTGGCCCAGGTCGCCGGGTTCTTGGCGCCGGTTCCTGGTGGGGTCGGGCCGATGACCAGGGCGATGCTGGTGGCCAACGTTGTCGAGGCCGCCGAGCGAGCCGGCCCGTCGTGACCGGGCGGACGAGCCTGCGGCCACAGCTGACCTTCGGTCTGGTGCTGGCGGTGGTGCTGCTCGGGATGGTGCGCATCGCGCAGTACCACTGGCGGGAGGGCACCGTGATCATCGGCGGTGCGCTGCTGCTGGCCGCCGTGTTGCGGGCGGTGCTCCCACCGGAGCGGACCGGGTTGCTCGGGATCCGCCGCCGTTCGATGGACGTGGTCACCTACGGCGGCTTCGGGCTGCTCATGCTGTTCGTGGCGTTGACCATCACCGGGGGGCCGCTGGCCAGCGGCTGAGCCGGCGCGCTTGATAGTCTCCCGGAATGGCACGTTTCGGTCAGGTCGCGGTCATCGGGGCCGGCTTCTACGGTTCGACCACCGCGCAGCGGCTGGCCGAGTACGACCTGTTCGACACCGTCGTGCTCACCGACATCGTCGAGGGCAAGCCGGAGGGTTTGGCGCTGGATCTGAACCAGTCCCGGCCGGTGGAGGGCTTCGGGACCAGGATCGTCGGCCAGACCACCGGCCGCGACGGCGCCGGATACCAGGCGATCGCCGGCAGCGACATTGTCGTGATCACCGCCGGGCTACCCCGCAAGCCCGGGATGAGCCGGATGGACCTGATCGAGACCAACGCCCGGATCGTCCGGCAGGTCGCGGAGAACGTCGCCCGGCATGCCCCCGACGCGGTCGTCATCGTGGTGTCCAACCCACTGGACGAGATGACCGCGCTGGCGCAGCTCGCCACCGGATTTCCCCGGCAGCGAGTGATGGGCCAGGCCGGCATGCTCGACACCGCCCGGTTCACCAACTTCGTCGCCGACGAACTTGCTGTCCCGGTGTCCTCGGTGCGCACCCTGACGCTGGGTTCGCACGGTGACACCATGGTGCCGGTACCCAGCGCCTGCACGGTGGACGGCGCCCCGCTGGCCGATCTGCTGCCCGCGGACAAGATCGAAGAACTGGTCACCCGAACCCGGAACGGTGGTGCCGAGGTGATCGCCCTACTCAAGACCGGGTCGGCGTACTACGCCCCGTCGGCCGCGGCGGCCCGGATGGTGCGCGCGGTGCACGAAGACTCCGGTGCGGTGCTGCCGGTCTGCGCCTGGGTGGACGGCGAGTACGGGATCTCCGGCGTCTACCTGGGCGTCACCGCCGAGCTGGACCGGTCAGGGGTACGCCGGGTGGTGGAGACTCCGTTGACTGACCATGAGCTCGCCGAGTTGCGAAAGGCTGCCGAGGCCGTCCGGACCAAGCAGGCCGACGTGCAGCATCTCTGATCGACGCCCACTGGCATGATCAGAGCATGACGTTGCTGACCGAGACCCTGCTCATAGACGACGCCGAGGCGCGGCGGCATCGCATCGTCGAGACCTTGACCGGCGCCTTCGCCGAGCTCATGGACGCCGCTCCCGCAGCGTTTCGCACCAAGTTCCGCAAGATGGCCGCCGATCCGTACGCCTTCTATCGCGGCAGCTCCTGCCTGTTCTACGCTGACGTGGCCGCACTGGACGACCCGTGGGCCGATGAGCGCACCAGCAGGGTCTGGATCCAGGGTGATCTGCACGCGGAGAACTTCGGCACCTACATGGACGGCAACGGGGTGCTGATCTTCGACGTGAACGACTTCGACGAGGCCTACCTGGGCCATTTCACCTGGGATCTGCAGCGGCTGGTGGCGAGCGTCGCGCTGCTCGGCTGGCGCAAGGCACTGTCCGACACCGACATCGACGCCCTCGTTGCGACCTACGTCCGGGCCTATGTGGATCAGGTGCGTTGGTTTGTCGACGTAACCAATGACCGGGCCTACTCGCTGCGCTTGAACACCACCGACGGGCTCATTCACCAGGTGCTGCAGCTCGCCCGGTTGCGCACCCGCGTCGATCTGCTGAAGTCGGTCACCGAAACCGAGGGATTCGACCGCCGGTTCCGGGACGGGGCCGGGGTGCGGCGGCTGGACGACGCCGAGCGCGGCGCCGTGTGTGCGGCATTCGAGGACTACCTGGGCACCATCCCGGAGCGTAAGAGGTTCCGTGGCATCGCCTACACGATCAAGGACGTCGTCGGGCGCAGCGGCTTCGGTATCGGCAGCGCCGGGTTGCCCACCTATAACCTGCTGATCGAGGGATATAACCAAGCCCTGGACAACGACGTGGTGCTGTCGATGAAGCAGGGCAACGTCGCGGCCCCGTCCCGGGTGGTCACCGACGAGCGGATCGCGTCCTACTTCAAACACCACGGCCACCGCACCGCCATCTCGCAGCGCGCCCTGCAAGCACACGCCGACCCGCTGCTCGGGTACACCGAGCTGGATGGGGTGGGATACGTGGTCTCCGAGCTGTCCCCGTACGTCACCGACCTGGACTGGACCGAGTTGACCGAGCCGGACGAGATCGCGCCAGTACTGGACTACCTCGGCCGGGCCACCGCAAAGGTGCACTGCGTTGCCGATGCCGACTCCGATCACACCTTGGTCCCGTTCCAGACCGAGGACGCGATCGCCGCGTTGATCGGTGATCGGGAGGATGAGTTCGTCGACTGGCTGACCACGTTTGCTCGGGAGTACGCGGCAGTGGTCCGTGACGATCACCGGCGGTTCGTCGAGGCGTTCCGCAACGACGAGATCCCCGGCGTGCGCTCCACCAGAGCGAAATGAGCGCGGCGATCAGGCCAGCACCTCGGCGACCGCGGTGACGGTCCGGTCCAGTCCGTAGGGAATGGACAGCGGGGAGGGAAAGCCTGTCGCCAACGCCACCGGGAGGTCCAACGACAGGTAGTTGCCGTTGCGCACCGCGTCCAACCGCTGGAATACCGGGTTGGCCTCGATCAGCGCCCGATCATCGTCGGTTACGTAGGTAACGAAGATGACGTCCGCGTCCAGCACGCCCAGGTTCTCCAGGCTCACGTTGGCTCGTCCCGGATTACCGGATTGCGGCAGCGC
>JBOHHF010000075.1:0-1112 GCA_050700495.1 Pseudonocardiaceae bacterium | reverse complement strand
CCGCGTCGAGGGCGGCACCGGCATCGCCACTCGTGGTCCTGGCCGCTACCGCCAGCGGCGGCTCCTCCCCAGTGATCAGCCAATCCACCGTGACCTGGCACAGTTCCGCGATGCGCGCGAGGTCCAGTGAGGAGAAACGGCGGGCACCGCTCATGGACTCGGACAACTTCGAGTCGTCGAGCCCGATCTGCTGCGCGAAGGCAGGACGGCTCAGGCCCGAAGCCTCGATCAGGCCCAGCACACGATCGGGAACGCTCGACACGCAAGGAGACTAGACCTATCGCAAGACGGGGGCAGGATGATCGGCGGTCAAGTGACGGATGACAGGGGCAGGCTCAGGTGACGATCGCGGCGGACCATCGGCCCAGCGCAGCTGCGACGGCAGACGATTCGACCTCGCTGCCACCGGTGCCGGAACCAGGTCAGGTGGTCAACGTCCGCGGCTCCACCTGGGCGGTGGCCGAGGTACGTCAGCAGGGCCTTCCGCGCAGCCCCGCGGATGAGGGCATGGCGGGGCTCACGCACGTGGTGAGCCTCCAGTCCCTCGAAGAGGACCGCCTCGGCCAGGAACTCGCGGTCGTCTGGGAGCTGGAGGTCGGGCACACCGTCGCGCCCGACCAGGGCTTGCCGGAGCACATCGACGTTGACGCCTTCGATGACCCCAACACGCTGGCGGCGTTCGTGGACGCGGTGCGCTGGGGCGCTGTCACGTCCGCCGACGCGAACTCCTTCCAGGCACCTTTCCGCAGTGGCGCCAACGTCGAGGCTTATCAGCTCGAGCCGCTTCGCCGTGCACTGCAGTCCTCGCGCACGAACCTGCTGCTGGCCGATGATGTGGGCCTGGGCAAGACCATCGAGGCCGGACTGGTCATCCAGGAGCTGCTACTGCGCCACCGCGCCCGGTCGGTTGTCATCGTCTGCCCACCGAGCCTGGCGGGCAAGTGGCAGGACGAGATGCGGGAGAAATTCGGCCTGGACTTCGTCATCGTCAACAGCTATCTCATGGCACAGGTCCGCCGCAGCCACGGGCTCAATGCCAATCCGTTCCGGCTGTTCCCGCGCGTCATCGTCAGCATGTCCTGGCTGCCGGCATTGCGTGCGCAGCGCCTGCT
>JBOHHF010000074.1:0-8122 GCA_050700495.1 Pseudonocardiaceae bacterium | reverse complement strand
CCGAATAACCCCGCTGAGCCCGCTGAATGCGGGGCGTCCCTGGAGTCCGAAGCGGTGCACATTATTCGGGAGGTGGTGGCGGAGTTTGATCGGCCGGTGTTGCTGTTTTCTGGGGGCAAGGATTCTGCAGTGATGTTGCATCTGGCGTTGCGTGCTTTTCACCCGGCGCCGCTGCCGTTCCCGCTGTTGCACGTGGATACCGGGCACAACTTCCCGGAGGTGATCGCCTACCGGGACCGCCTTGTCACGGATCTGGGGCTGCGGCTGCATGTGGCGGCGGTGCAGGACTGGATCGACGACGGGCGGCTGACCGAGCGCCCGGACGGCACCCGCAATCCGCTGCAGACCGTCCCGCTGCTGGACACCATCAACGAGCATCGCTTCGACGCCGTCTTCGGCGGTGCCCGGCGTGACGAGGACCGGGCCCGGGCCAAGGAACGCATCGTCAGCCTGCGTGACGCCTTCGGCGGCTGGGATCCCCGGCGGCAGCGTCCAGAGTTGTGGAATCTCTACAATGGCCGGCACACCGCCGGTGAGCACGTCCGGGTCTTCCCGCTGTCCAACTGGACCGAGCTGGACGTCTGGCGCTACATCGCGCGGCGCGACGTGCCGATCCCGGGCATCTACTACGCCCACGAGCGGCAGGTGTTCGCCCGCGACGGGATGTGGCTGACCGCCGGTGAGTGGGGCGGCCCGCGCGACGGGGAGCAGTTGCTCACCAAGTCGGTGCGCTACCGCACCGTCGGCGACGCCTCCTGCACCGGCGCGGTGGAATCCACTGCCGTGACCATCGACGAGGTGCTCGTCGAGGTGACCGCCAGCCGGATCACCGAGCGCGGCGCCACCCGGGCCGACGACCGGCTGTCGGAGGCCGCGATGGAGGACCGCAAACGCGAGGGCTACTTCTGATGACCAGTCTCTTGCGGCTGACCACCGCCGGCTCGGTGGACGACGGGAAATCCACGCTGGTCGGGCGGTTGCTGCACGACACCCAGTCGATCCTCGCCGACCAGCTGGCCGCGGTGGACCGGGCCACCCGGGCGCGCGGTGGCGTCGAGCTGGATCTGGCGTTGCTCACCGATGGGCTGCGCGCCGAGCGGGAGCAGGGCATCACCATCGACGTCGCCTACCGCTATTTCGCCACCCCTACCCGTAAGTTTGTGCTGGCCGACTGCCCCGGGCATGTGCAGTACACCCGGAACACGGTCACCGGGGCCTCCACCGCTGAGCTCGCCGTGGTGCTGGTCGATGCCCGCAACGGCCTGGTCGAGCAGACCCGGCGGCATTTGGCCGTCGCCGCGTTCCTGCGGGTGCCGCATCTGGTGCTCGCAGTGAACAAGATGGACCTGGTGGACTTCGACGAGCCGACGTTCCGCCGGATCGAATCGGAGTTCGCGGTGGTGGCTGGTTCTTTAGGTGTGCCCGATGTCGTGTCCGTGCCAGTGTCGGCGCTGCACGGTGACAACGTCGCGGTTCGCAGCACGCAGACGCCGTGGTACCTCGGACCGACGCTGCTGGAGCACCTGGAGGCGGTGCCCATCGGGCGGGAGGCGGTGGCCGAGCCGATGCGCTTCCCGGTGCAACTGGTGCTGCGCCCCCGCACTCCCGAGCACCCCGACTACCGGGGCCTCGCCGGCCGTCTCGCCTCCGGGGTACTCGACGTCGGCGACGAGATCATCGCGCTGCCGTCGGGGGGCGGCTCCACCGTCACCGGCATCGACACCCCCGACGGGCCGGTGCTGCGGGCCACCGCTGGGGACTCGATCACCGTGCTACTCGCCGACGAGATCGACGCCGGACGCGGCGAAGTGCTGGCCCACCCGCAGCAGCCGCCGCGGGTGGTCACCGAGCTCGACGCGGACCTGTGTTGGCTGGCCGACCGGCCGCTGCGGTCCGGCGCCCGGGTGCTGGTCAAACACGGCACCCGCACGGTCCGCGCGATCGTCACCGAGCTGACCGGGCGGCTGGACCTGCACACCCTGCGCCACACCGACCCACCGACCGAGCTGGAGCTCAACGAGATCGGCGGCGTCCGGATCCGACTCGCCGAACCACTGGCAGTAGACACCTACGCGGTGGATCGCCACACCGGCGGCTTCCTCGTCATCGACCCCACCGACGGCAACACCCTAGCCGCCGGCCTAGTCCTCGGTGTGTCGTGCTGACCCGCACGGTGTGTCGTGCTCCCATACACGGTGTGTCGTGCTGAGGTGCACGGGGGCGGCACTGGTGGCGGTGGCGCATGGCAGCCGCGACCCGCGCTCGGCCGCCACGATCTCGGCGCTGGTCGATCGGGTGCGGTGGTTGCGGCCCGACCTCGACGTACGGCTCGCGTTTCTGGACCTCTGCGCACCCCAGCTGAATGCCGTGCTCGCCACGGTCTCCCGTGCGGTGGTCGTGCCGCTGCTGCTGGGCCGCGCCTTCCACGCAGATGTTGACGTGCCCGAAGCGGTGTCCCGCGCTGCGGCGGCCCGACCCGGGTTGGATGTTGCGGTGGCCGACGTGCTGGGCCCCGACCCGCGGCTGGAGACCGCTGCACTGCGCCGGCTGACCGAGGTCGGCGTGTCACCTGCCGACCCGGGGTTCGGTGTCGTGCTCGCCGCTGCCGGTTCCCAACAGGGTTGCTCCAACGCTGCCGTTGCCGCCGTCGCCCGCCGGCTTACGCAGCACACTCACTGGCACGTAATCCCCGCCTTCGCCTGCGCCGCCCAGCCCACCGTCCCTGACGCCATCGCGATCCTGCAGGCCTCAGGTGCCCAGCGCATCGCCGTTGCCTCCTGGTTCCTTGCGCCCGGCCTGCTGCCGGACAAGGTGAGTCGGCTGGCCGCGATCGCCAACCCGCAGGCTCGACTCGCCGCACCGCTGTGCGCTGACAACGGCGTGGCTTCGCTCATCGCGGACCGCTACGACTTAGCCCTCCAGCTATCAGTGGCCTGCCCGGCGTAAACACCACGAAACCTCGGGCTTCACAGAAGAACTATTCTGCGTTGTGGATACGGCAGATCCTGGTGTTCGCCCCTGCTGGGCAGGGATGTTGAACTATCGTGGCCCACGACCCGGTCGGCTGTTACTCGGTAACCTTTGGATGAGCGGTACTCGCTGCGACGACCCAGGTAATTCGGTTGTCGGGATCAGGGCAATACCAGATCCGGTCGCCTGACGTCACCTCGTACTGCCACTGCTCCAGGCGCCGGCCTCTTCCCAGCCCTTGGCGGCTTCCGACGTAGCGAAGCGCGCTTCCCATCCGCCAGGGCGGCCAGGTGGCGCTATCCGGTCGCCACGTTTAGAAGCCATCGTCAATCTTCGATGGGGTCCCGAATCACGCCGAAATCATCGTTGAGCGGGCCGGAGAATTGCTTTACCAGGTCCGGGCACGCATGGACGGCAGCGGTAGCCCTCCACTCCCGGACCGTCTGGGATAACAACGTCCACTGACCGATCTCGGCCGAAGCGTGAAACGCCCGGACGAAGTCCGTCACAAACTGGGCCCTATCTTGCTCTGGTAAGGCATCTGACCAGGGGAACTCATCAAGGAGCGCTGCGGCCACCGCCTGCGGCCCCAGGCGTAGGAGCAGGTTCCGCAGGGTGCGGGCGGCCGCCACGGCGCCCTCCGCTGCGGAGCTGGCTCGATCTTCGCGGGTGAGCAGAAGCACGGCACCGTCACGACGCTTCATGCGAACATCGCCGCGATCGGCTAGTGCGGCCACAGCCTTCGGGTCACGCTGGAGTTCGCTCCACTGCACCTCCACTGTCATGAGGTGACCACCCGAAAGTCAGACCTCATCATCGGCGCAGGCAAGCGGGCCGAGCCCTCAGGCAGAGGCACTCGACCACAGCCAGAGATCAGGGTCCTGCGGTATAACTACCGTTGTCTGAGCGTGAGGGTTGGCCCCAGCGCGCAACTCTTCGGGTAACCCACGCACGCTGACCGGTCTACCGGGAGGACCCGTCGTCGACTAACCGGATCAGCCAGATCTTGCCGAGCGAGCCATAAGGGAGCTACACCATCGAGGAGTAGGATCGTCGCCAACTCGTCCATCGCCCCCCGCTACGCACCGCCACTGAGCACCCGTACAACACTGCCCGATCTCAGCCAAAAAGGTCCCGGCCCTCGCGCAGCTCGTTACCGCAGGTCAGCAGCCCTCTCCACCATCCTCCGGGGCCATCATGAAGATCATCGCAAGCCCGATGCGACGCGGTGCTCGCAAACCCCACCATCGTCGCTGGTCAGACCCCCCAAGTTTCCATTACTGTCGCTACGCATAGCCCGCTGTGGAGGGCATAGAAACATTTCGTAGGCAACTCTTCCACCTACCCCACACACGTCGCTACGCATAGCCCGCTGTGGAGGGCATAGAAACAGTTCGTCGGGCGCGACATATTCGATGTTGCCGAAGTGTCGCTACGCATAGCCCGCTGTGGAGGGCATAGAAACGCATGATCTGTCTCGTCTGGATCGTCCTGCTTCGTCGCTACGCATAGCCCGCTGCGGAGGGCATAAAAACATGAAAAGACGGTTGCTGACATTCTTGTATCGCTGCAATAATTCACTTTGCCACACTCGACTTTTTACTCGAATGCGTGGGCAGTGCTTCCCGGTCGGGATGATCTCTCAGAAAATCGCGTGCGGAAGGTGACCAGAGTGTCACCGGAATCTGGCATCGCAGGGATCTCAGCACGGCGTGTGATCGATAAGCTGGCCGGCGGTCTATTTGGGACAATCCGCAGATACCAAGTGCAGCTTCTGCAGGTTGGCGCGCGGCTCAGGTTACGTCGAAGCGAGCCAGCCGCTGGCGCCCGATAACCCGGCGGTGCTCGTCGCGGATCTCCAGATCGGGGAAGACCAGATCGAGCCTCGCAACCTCGGCGGCGACGGCACGGGACACCACAAGGAGCACGCCGGGCCGCTGAACCGGAAGGGCAGAAACAGGTCCGTATCGCACCGTGGCGAGCGGCAGCACGGCCCCAAGCACGTGCAGCAGCGTGTCGTCCACTACGTGCTGGTCGACTCGTGCGACCTGACCAGACGGCGTCAGAACGAACTGCCCGACGCAGCCCTGGTAGTACGGGGACCCGGATACATTGCCCAGGCTGCAGCGGTGGTGGCCCGACCGCTGCCGAGTGGTTGGGCTCGGTACTGTGCCGCGTCGTGGCTGACTCACTGCCCGTGACGAGTCCGGGCCTCACCGACGTGATTGCCGGAGCCCTGGCCGAGAACGGGCCGATGACCGAGGACCGGATTGCTGCCGTGTTGGCGGATCGCGGTGTGGATCTCGGCGACGACCCCGGTGAGGCGCTGGACAACGTGTTGGACGACGGCGACGGTCTGCTGACGGTGCTGGCCGATGAACGGTGGGCGTCGTTACCGGCCCTGCTGGCCGGCCGAGTGTTCACGCACCGGGTGACCGGGCCGGAGGTCGAGCACGACATCCTCGACGTGAACCCGGACCTCCAACCGTTCGACATGCTGACCGAACGTGAGGAGTACCAGCGGCTGGCCGATGGCTCGCCGGTGGTCGCGGTGCTCATGCCGTTCGACGCCGACACTCTGACCGGGCGGGGCATCCCGCTGGATGTGGTGGGCGATCACGGTGCCCTGCTGTTCCCGCCCGGCTATCTGCGGGGGAAGGGACTCAACGAGGGTGATGTCATCGCGCTCGGTCTCACTGGGGACGGATTGTTGCTGGAACCCGTCCCGGAGCCGGTGGTGACGGCTGAGACGGTAGCCAGGCTGGGGCAGCGGCTGAGCGCAGTCCTTCTTGAGACCGAGTCCGACGAGCCTGTGCCGCTGGACGTCGCGATCTGGACGGCGTGCGCAGATGATCCGGCGCTGTTCACCGAACCGTTGCCACCGCTGGGGGCGGCGCTGGATGCCTGCGGGCTGGCTCGTGACGGCCAGTGGCTCGCCGCGGAGGGATTCGACTTCCGGCGGTGGCGGGTGGAGAAGCGGTGCGCGGCGATCGCCGAGGTGTATGACCTCAGCCACGACGAAGCCCTCGCGGTCCTGGCGATCGTCACGCTGTACGACCAGGTCGCTGCGGTGCACGCTACCGTGCTGGCTGCCCAGGAGGAGGGGGATGAGGCCGCGATGGCCACCTTCGCCGCCGAGCTCACGGGCCAACCGGAGCCGTCACCGACCAACCCGATCCATGATCATGACACGGCTCCGACAGCGCGGGCAACCACGGTCAGAGCAACCATCGTGTTCCTGGCCGAGCCCGCCGTGGCTGAGGCGGTGCTGGCCGAGACCATCGGATCCGACAGCGACGGCGCCGCGGCGCTGCGCCTGTTCGCCGAGACGCTCGAGCCGCTGGTGCCACGGGCCGCTGGCCCGGCATTGCGGTGGCTGTGCGGCAAAGCCCACGAGCGGCTCGCCGAGCTCACCCAGGCCGAGGCGGCCTACCACGCCGCAGAGTCGCTCGACCCGCAGTGGCCGCCGGCGCTGGTTGACCTCGCCAGGTACGCCAGCGACCGCGGCGATGCGCCCCGAGGGCTGGCGCTGCTGCGCCGCGCAGGAACCCTCTCCGACCACGCACTGGTCGAGGTGCTCGAACATTTCCAGGCCGTGCCCCGGTCTGACCTCGGCCGCAACCAGCCGTGCTGGTGCGGATCCGGCCGCAAGTACAAGAAATGCCACCTTCATCACGAACAGCTCCCGCTGGAGCAGCGCGCCGCGTGGCTGTACCAGAAGGCGAGCATGTTCCTGGTCGACGGTCCCTGGCGCGGCGCGGTGATCGAGGCCTCGGGAGTCCGGGCACGGTTCGCCGAGGCCCCCCATGCCTTGCTCGGCGCGCTGAGTGAACCGCTGGTCACCGACGCGGTCCTGTTCGAGGGCGGCGCGTTCGCCGAGTTCGTGGCCATCCGCGGCGGGTTGCTGCCCGAGGACGAGCGGCTGCTGGCCGAGCAGTGGCTGCTCGTCGACCGGTCGGTGTATGAGATCGAACACGTCCGGCGCGGTGCAGGCTTCACCATGCGGGACGTGCGCACCGGCGACGTCCACCAGGTCCGGGAGCGGACGGCCAGCCAGACGCTCACGGCGGGCGCGTTGGTGTGTGCCCGCGTCGTGCCCGCCGGTGACACGACACAGATCTTCGGAGGCATCGAACCCGTCGCCCTGCACCAGCGGGACGAGCTCATCGTGCTGCTGGATTCCGAGCCCGACCCGCTCGAGCTGGTCGACTTCCTCACCCGCCGCTTCGCCCCACCCGTCCTGCGAAACACCGAAGGCGACCCCCTGGTGCTGTGCCAAGCCACCCTGCGGACTGGCGACCCAGCCGCACTGTCCGCCACGCTCGACGAGACCTACCAGCGCGACGCCGACACCGCACAATGGATCGAGCACGTCACTCCCCACGGCACGGAGTGCATCCGCGCCACCCTGCGCCTCGATGAGCACGAACTGACCATCCACACCAACAGCGAGGCCCGCCTCGATCGCGTGCTCGGAACTGTCCACTCACTCGACCCGACGCTCACCATCGTCAACCAGTCACGCCAGCCGGCCCGTGACACACGGGAAGCGGCCGCGCTCGCCGCCCGTACCTCACCTGACGGCGAAGACTCGGTTCCCTTGGATTCAGCACACCGGCTCGATCCCGCTGATCCCGAGGTCGCGGCCGCGCTCGAGGGATTCATCCGCGGCTACGAGCAGAAGTGGCTCGACGAGCCCATCCCCGCCCTGGCCGGGCACACACCCCGCCATGCCGCCGCGGACCCCACCCGGCGCGGGGACCTGATCCGGCTCCTCGACTCCTTCCCGACCCACCACGACAACCCCGGGACGATGAACCCCGACCGGCTCCGCGCCGCACTCGACCTGCGGTAAGGCAACACGCTCGCGCATGAGCTCGGACCCATCTGGGTCACTGTTCGATCAAGCGCGGGGCCCACGGTCGTTTCAAGATCGTATAGGTGAGTCGGGAATTAGCATCCGCCCGCTACCTGGGGCGGTCCCGCCGGTGCCTGGCAGGGCGTCAGTGAGCATCGGTGAGCAGACCCGCCTCGCAAGCGGCACCCATGGTGTCACGATCACCTCATGCTCCACCACCACCCGATGTCACTGTCAGTGAGACTCCGGGGAGGACTATCGCGCCGTTGGGGAGGTGCCGCCACCGGCAACTTC
>JBOHHF010000073.1:0-1193 GCA_050700495.1 Pseudonocardiaceae bacterium | reverse complement strand
TGGCCAGCAGGCGCTGCGCGATGCGGGTGAACACCCCGGCGGGAGTCCGGCCGCCGTGGTGCTCCCAGTCGAGCTGGCCTTTCAGCGTCTGGTTGACCGACTCGATCCATTGGCGCACGTCGCCGAGGTTGCCGTTGCGGTAGGTCTCGTCCTTGCGGTCCGGGCGCAGCAGGCGCAATCCCATCGCGTCGGTGAGTTGTGGGAACTCTTTGCCGGCGAAGCCCTTGTCAGCCAGCAGGATCTGCCCGGTGCGGAGGAGGTGGTGGTGGTTGTGCTCTAGCAGGGCGGCCACCACCTCGCGTTCCCCGATCTTGGGGTTGGCCAGGCACCACATAATCGCCCATCCCGTCCCCGGTACACACCAGATACAGCTTCAGACCCCAGTACCAGCGGGAATGGGAGGCGCAGTAGCCGTAGCCGGCGTGCCCGGCCAGATCCGACCGTCGCACCGTCTCCCGGGACATGCCGCAGGGCACCGGGGTGGCGTCGGTCATCCACAGATCGTCGAACCATGACGGGCAGCATGCGGCCAGGGTGAGGATCGCCTTGCACAGCAACGGCTGGGCGTTTTTCAGCCGCTTGTGGTAGCCCGACTGATCCGGCAGATAGGGGAACATGCCACGCCACGGGGCGCTGCTGCGGATATGGCGGATCCAGCGGCGTTCGCAGTGATAGCCCTGCAACGCCTGGGCCACCGCCAAGGTGATCAGCTCGCTGTCGGAGAGCAGGGGCGCCCGGCCACGACCGACGCGAGCCTCCACCACGTGATCGTCGATCAGCACATACAGTGCAGTCAGGAGGGCGTTCAGTTCTTTCGTCACACATTGATCTTGAACGCCCTCCGTCCACATCCCAGGTAACGACACACCTCACACGATCTTCACAGAATCAACCATCTAGCGGGCACCGTATCCGCGGTGGGCGTTGACCTGGTGACGATCAACGTCCGCCACTTCCCCATGTTCGACGATCTCCGTGCGCCTTACCGGTACGGGGCGCCGGAGCAGCGTCGCACCGGCCGTTGAAGAATCACCCATCGTGCTTTGCTGCCGCCCTCATCACGGGGTCCGGCTCGTTGACCCCACCGCTGGCTTTGGCCTCATGGCTCTACGGCTTCCGCCCGCGTGACGGCGCGGGCCAGCCGGCGGCTCGGTGCGTGTCGGGCACTGACCGTTGCGGCCCTGATCGCGCTG
>JBOHHF010000072.1:0-4852 GCA_050700495.1 Pseudonocardiaceae bacterium | reverse complement strand
CAGGGCTCCGTCATGTTTGGGATATGACCGCATTGGTTGGTTAGGGTTGTTTGGGTAGAAACGCCGTTTGAGGCGTCTTGCGTGGGATCGGGCACGACCCTCGAGATGATCACGGTTCCTACACCGGTGATCGTCTCGAAGGACCGTGCCCGTGCCGTCATCCTGCCTTGCCCCGCCCGCTGTTGGCCAGCAGCCCTACACCACCGACCGTGTCGACCACGCCCTCGGGGACGTCGGGCCAGCGGGCACCGTTGGTGGTGGTTGCGGCCCGCTGGGCGAGTGTCTCGATCGGGTCGTTGACCACCGGTCGCGCCAGGGACTGCGCTATGAGCTGGGGTTCTTGCTGGCCGTGGTGACCGCGGCGACGGCGTGCGCCGGACATGACGAGGTCGCCGCGGCGGCCCAGTGGGCCGCGGAGGCCCCGGCGTCGGTGCTGATCGCGCTGGGTGCCAAGCCCGATCCGCTGACCGGTACGGTCACCGCACCCAGCGAGGCCACCCTGCGTCGCGTACTGGCCCAGGTCGACCCCGCCGACCTGCAACGGCGCAGCACCCGGTGGACCCAGGAGCTGATGGCCAGTGTCAGCGATGGCCACAGCACCCGGTTGCCCGCGGTGGCCATCGACGGCAAATCCGTCCGCGGCGCTGCCGCCGGCGGGGCCACCCGCCCGCACCTGCTGGGAGCGGCCACCCACGACAGCGCGATCGTCATCGCGCAGCGCCAGATCCCGGACAAGGGCAGCGAGATCACCCAGCTCGGCGCGCTGGTCGCCGAGCTGGACCTGGCCGGCACCGTGGTCACCGTCGATGCACTGCACACCCAACGCGCCACCGCCGAGCACCTCGTCAGCGTCAAACACGCCGACTACCTCATGACGATCAAGGCCAACCAGCCGCGCCTGCTGGCCGCCGCGCACCACGCACTGACCGGGCCAGCCACCGAGTTCGTCGAGCACACCCACCACGACCGGGGCCACGGCCGCACCGAAGAGCGCATCCTGCGCACCAGGGCGGTGACCGACGACCTGGGCATCGACTTCCCCCACGCCGCCCAGGTCTTCCGGGTCATCCGCCACGTCGGAGACCTCACCGGACAGCGCCGCACCAAAGAGATCGCCTACTGCCTCACCAGCCTCACCCCAGCCAGAGCTGACGGTCACGACCTGGGCGAACTCCTGCGCGGGCACTGGGGCGCCATCGAAAACAGAACCCACTGGGTGCGCGACGTGACCTGGCGAGAAGACGCCTCCACCCTGCGCACCGCCACCGCACCCCTCGCCATGTCGATCATCCGAAACACCCTCATCGCCGCGCTCCGGCTCACCGGATGGACCAACCTCAAACAAGCCCGCCGCCACTTCGCACACAGCATCCACCGATGCGTAGACCTCATCACCAAACCACTCAAAACGGTCAAAAATCAAACATGACGGAGCCCTGATGCGACGGTCCACCGGGTAGCCCCGGACTGCATCAAAAGTGCGAGACGCTTGCCCGCGTCTCCTGCGGGCTGCTTGCCGTACGACGCTCTCAGGGCGTCTGCGGCGTGTCGTCTCCCTCTCCCACCGATCCGGGAGGCAGGCCTACACCTTTCTGGCGGCCGGTCCCTACGTCTGCGTCCTCCGGGACGCCTCCGGGCATCGACTCACCCCTTGCCTTTTCGATCTTCTCCTGCGGGGTCTCCTCATCTCGCTCTTTCACTGTAAAATCCCTCCTACGCTGTTCATGGAGAATTTTCCAACTGGCATAGCTGACACTAGGTTTCCTTCGCGGCGCTTTCCTCTTCATACATGGGGCTGCCTAAGCCTCCGGTCTCAGCGCGCGTCGTCGACGTGCTGGCCTCCTCAGTGAGATTTCCGAGCGATCCCGCATCTCGTGTTTCCTTTGTTGGGTCGGGCTCCGACGTTAGGGGCTCCCCGGTGGGGTCCCCACGCCCGGTGGGGTAGGGTCCCGGAATGTTGACGTCGGCAACGATCGCGTCGTTCTCATTGGTAGGCTGTTAGGGCTTGTCAGACATACGACTCCTCCTAGCCACACCCCAGCCGGAGCGGCCAGGGTGCCAATCGGGTGATTACTGTGTGCCCCGAACGGCCCTCTACTAGTCACCAGTGATGGCGGACCACCCGATCGGCTGATAGGCATCTGCACGAGGCCATCGTGAACAGCCGGTTAGCCCGCGAAGCATCGTGGCTGGTCGCCGCGGTGGTGGATCCGGCTGGTACAGGCCACGCGGCGGCACTGCTCGGGGCCGGCGCTCCCACCCGATTATGCTGCGCCCGAAGGGAGATGTCAGGGCGCCTGCGCGCTGCTCGCCGCGTCGGCGGGCAGCGTGGCGTGCATCATCGAGACGTTGTAGCGGTCGTATTGGGTCATCGTGAAGTAGATGTCGGATCCCTGCGAGTCTGGGTGCAGGAAACCGCCATAGAGGGTCGGGTACTGCCCGGAGGTCGCGACCGGCACCGGTGCGCCCCACGGACCGGTCGGCTGTGGCGCCAGTCGAACTACGATAGCGCCGCGCGCCTCGTCCAGGTACATCATCTGCCAGCTCTTGAGGATCTGGTCGTAACGGACTGACAGCTCCCCGACGGGCCCCGGCACGATCGGAGCGGCAAGGGCGCTGCCGCCTTGCTGCCACGCTGACCCGGTCCAGTACTCGTAGGCGGACAGGTCCAGCAGCCGCTGCTCGGCCACCCGGGCGACATGGGCGGCACCAAAGCGGCCGTTGGGCGTGCCGAAGGCGTAGACGAAGCCGTCCCGCCGGGCCAAGGCGATCATCTGGAACTTGTCGTCGAGGCCCGGGGCGTTCGGCCGGCGCACGAGGGGGGCGTCTACCCAGGTCTGGCCCCCGTCGTCGGAGTATGCGATGCCACCGTAGTTCGTGATCCACTGCCCCGGTGGGCCGAAGTGGCGCACCGACATATAGGCCAGGTAGTTGCGGCCGCCGATGTTGACACCGCCGGTCGGCAGCTTGCTGATCTCCACATTGTCGCGCTTGAGCGAGGGCAGCAGCTCCTTGGCGTGGCCCGCACGGTCGGTGACGAAGTCGTGGAAAGTCATGCCATCGGCCGGGTTCCGGTCGTTGCTGCGAGCCAGCGTGTTCGAGCGCCAATCGATCGCGGCCGGGTCCCCGAACCCGCTGCCGGGACCGGCCCATCCGGCCCCGAAGGTGTCACCGAACGCGACCAGGATCTGACCTCGCTCGTCGGTCCACATGATGCCCAGGTCGGTGCCCCTCACCTGGTAACGCGCCTCAGTGTCGTTGACGGACCCAGCACCGGTGAGCCCGGCAACCCGGCTTGCCTGGTCCGGCGGCGCCGGGTAAGCGGCCCCCGGCAGCGCCAGGCCTGCCGTGACTGCCGCGATCAGGACCGCCAAGGCGCCCCCGGCTCGGCCTCGGCGACTGCGCATCATCCTCCCCCTACTACCGCATGGACATGTGCGAAGGCGCCTTGCCGCACCCGGTTGCTAACGCGGGACTGGGTGTACAGGTAACGACTGGCCCTACTCATCGTCAGCTGAACGGGTGGTGTTACCCCGCAGCTCGCCTCAGCGGGTATCTGTGCGTCGCCGCACGCCTCTATCTCTCCGAAAGCGATAGGCGAAGGGAGCTGGCCAAGCCGGCGCCCCACACAACCTGGAGCGAACATGGAAAGTCCTGGCGCATCCACCGAACATGGTGACTTCTCCACCTCGCGACCCGTGGATACCCTCCCGCCGGAGCACTTCGAGCCGGGTGAGGTCGCGACGGAGTTCCTTCCGGGAGACTTCATCCTCGTCAAGGGACACGGTCTGCAGGGATGGCTGATCAGATTCGGCCAGAAGATGCGGATCCACGGGGATGACCGGAAGTATGTGGACTGGGTGCATGCCGCGCTGATCGTGGACCGTGACGGCACCCTGATCGAGGCGGTGGGCACCGGCGTCAGGCAGATATCACTTGACTACTACACCGGGCGGCACTACCAGATCTTCCGCATCAAGACCTCGGACGAAAACCGCGCGGAGGCGGTCGACTTCGCCCGGCGGGTGCTGGACAACCACGCCAAGTACGGAATGTGGTCGATCATCAGCATCGCCCTGTCGATGCTCACCGGCGGCATGTTCACGTTCTACCGCGACGGCGAGTACGTGTGCTCTGGGCTTGTCGCCTGCGCGCTGGAGCGGACCGGCAGCCATTTCAACCGTAGCGGGGTGAATATCACGGCCGCTGACCTGGCGAAGTACTTCGATCCTGCGCAGCGGTCTTACCTGGCGGTGATCGAGACGTCGTCGCGGACGTCACTGCCGCGAAGCTGCCCCGAGGTGCTGCCGAAAACCGACCGGGCCAGTTGAGCGCGCGACCGGATCCCCAGTTTGCGATAGGTGTTCGACAGGTGGAACTCGATTGTCTTCGCGGAGAGAAACAGCTGTGCGGCGGCCTCCACGTTGGTGGCTCCATCTGCGACGACCAGCGCGACCTGCAGCTCCTGGGGGGTGAGCTGGGTCGTTGAACGTTCGCGGCGAGGCCGCGACGCGATCCCCGTCGCCCGGAGCTCGGCCTCGGCCCGCTGGACCCACGATCTCGCGCCGAGCCGGGTGAAGGTACCCAGCGCATCGGCGAGTTCCTGCCGGGCTTGCGTCGGGCGGCGGCGGCGCAGGAACTCACCGAAGCACAGCTGGCTGCGGGCCTGCTCGAATGGCTGCCGCGCTCGCTTGTGCCACTGCAGGGCCTCGACAAAAGCACCGTGTGCCTGCTCATCATCGGCGTACAACAGGCCACGGCAACGGGCTGCGACCGCGTGCGCGGTCGGTCGACCGGTCCGCTCGGCCTCACGCACGAGCATGTCGAAGGCGCGCTGGGCGCGGTGTGGCTC
>JBOHHF010000071.1:0-4378 GCA_050700495.1 Pseudonocardiaceae bacterium | reverse complement strand
CGACAGCTGCGCGCCCGAGCGCGCCGTCCAGCCGGTCATGCACCGTCGCCCCGCTGCGCCGGGCTCGCTCGATCAATTCAGGCAGGTCTGCCAGCTGGGGAGCGGGCTGGTGGGACGCCGAGGTGTCATCGTCGCGCAGCACGCCCAGCAGGCCGCGCATCTCCGTCAGGCCCGCACCGGCCAGCCGCCGCAGGGTGTCGAACGTGGTGCGCGCCGCTGGCGCCAACTCCTCCGGCGCCAGCCCCGCCAGCTGGTGCGGCGCGGCCTCGGCCTGCAACGCGATCAGCGACAACCGGTGCGCCACGATGTCATGCATCTCCCGAGCGATCCGGGCCCGTTCGGCGAGAACGGCCCGCTGGGCCGTCTCGGCCCGCAGCGCGGCCTGCGCCTGCCGGCGAGTCCGGATCGAGTCCCCGAGCACGACCGCGACTGCCACCGCCACGACCGCAAGGCCCACCACACCGGGCGGCAACGGCACCGTCACCAGCGCAGGCACCAGCGCGACTGCCGCGGTCACCACCCCGACCGCGATAGCGTCTCGACGTCGGTGGGTCGCCGCGACCACCACCACGATCACCAGCACGACCTGGCAGCTCGCCCCGGGCCAGGGCCATCGCAGGACGCCCTGCCCCACGCCAAGGAACGTCGACACGGTCAACGCGCCGGTGGCCACCGACCAACTCCAGACCGGCCACCGCGCGACCGTGGCTGCCGGCGCTGTCTGCGCGGCCCCCAGTACAACGGCCACTGCCCAGGGAAGTCCCCACACGTGAAGCTGGACCACCGCCGAGACCACCGCGAGCAGCACAACCACGAGGATCAGCGCCCACCGCCACCGATGGCTCACCCCGCTCATCAACGGTCGCCTCCCGTCACTGGGGGCTCGACGGCACGAAACCCGTGCCGCACCATCAAGGTTAGGGCGTGCGTGCTCAGGCCCCTGGAGCTGCGGGGCGCGGACATGACCCGGACACAGCGTGTCGTGCGAACGCGATACCGTCTGACGCCTGATGCGTGTGGGTGTATACGTCGATGCGTTCAACCTCTACTACGGGGGTCGTGCTCACTTCGGTAGCGGGGTACCTGGCTGGCGCTGGCTTGACCTCCGAGCGTTGGCGTCGGCCCTGGTCGGTGAGCAGGCTGCGGCGTGGCAGCAGGCGCGTGTGACGCAGGTGACCTACTGCACTGCCCGAATCAGCGCCCGAGATAACGCGAGCGGCTCTCGAGATCAGGACGTGTACCTCAAGGCGTTGATCGCATCGGGCAGCGTGGACTTGATCGAATACGGGTACTACACGAACAAGATCAAGACTCGACCCATGGCAGTCCCGGATCGCAAAGATCGACCGAGGCTCGTCCACCCCGGATGGCCGGTGAAGGTCAAAACCGGAGTCATGCTCGATGACCCCAACGCAATCTTCATGGTGTCGATCGCAGATCGTGAAGAGAAGGGTTCCGACGTCAACGTAGCCACCCATCTCCTGATTGACGTCTTCGAGCAGAAGATCGACGCGGCTGTCGTGATCTCGAACGACAGCGATCTCGCCCTGCCTATCAAGCGAATCAGGGCTCGTGTGTCGATCGGGACTGTGCACCCGGGTACCAACTATCCAGCCGGTGCGCTCAGCGGCAGCCCCGACGACGGAGTGGGGGGACACTGGTGGCGACAGCTTGCAAAGCCCGACTACGTGACACATCAACTACCAGACCCAGCTGGCCGGTATCGTCGCCCCGCAGGCTGGTGAGGACAACGACGATGTCTGGCGATCGCGGGGTTTGACGACGGTCGCCGGGCCAGCTAATTTAGTTCAATACCCGCCCGGCCCCTCGTGGGTCGGGTTTTTCACGTCCTGAACCGTTGAACTGGTCGATGGCGTGGCTCGCCGGTCGAACCGTAGAACCCCGGCGTCCGGGCGGAGGGGCGGGTGACTGTCAGGCGTCCGGCGCTACCTGCGCCCACGGCGCTTACCTGGTGGCCTTGTCGGCTCGGCTCGGCCGGTCAGCGAGGTGAGCTGGTCGATGTCCCGCTGACCTGCGCCGTATGCTGCCATGGTCACAGCTCCCTGATCACGGTGTAGATCAGGTCGAGCGACTCCCGGGGTAGGAGTGCTTGGGCCTGCACGGACGCGAAGGCGTGCACATACTGGCGGATGATGCCGCTGCGCTCGTGGACGGTCCAGCTGGTCTCCCCATCGACGTAGACCGCCTCAGCGTCGTCCTCGTCGGGCCACTGGATGATGACGAAGGAAGCAGTGAGCGCGGCGTGCGCGTCGGCGCTGAAGGGCACCACCTGGACGGTGAGGTCGAATTCGCGGGTGGCCCGGTTGATGTGACGCAGCTGCTCGCGCAGCACGTCGGGGCCGCCGACCTGCTGGCGGATCGCCGCCTCCGACAGGATGGCGGTGAAGCGCATCCCGTCGGCGAGGCGTTTCTGGCGGCGCATCCGCAGTTCGAGGTAGCGGTCGATGTCGGCCACGCGCAGGTGCGGGGAGGCGGCGGTGATGATCCGCTCGGCGTAGTCGCGGGTCTGCAGCAGACCGGGGATCACGTGCCCCTCATAGCTGCGGATCCAGGAGGCCTCGACCTCCAGCTCGATGAGCATCTCCACCGGCTCGCTGAGAATATCACCGTAGTCCTGCCACCACCCCGGTTCAGTCGACCGTCGACGCAGCTCATCAAGCCTGCGGGCGTCGGCCTCGGGAATGCCGAGTACCTCGACCAGACGTTCCAGCGCCGCTGGGGTGACCTTCGCCTTGCCCGTCTCCATCCGGGACAGTTGCGGCTGACCCACACCCAACTCGCGCGCCAACGCCGCACCGGACAAGCCACGCTCATCCCGGTACCGGCTCAACCGCGCACCGAGCCGCCGGCTCCGCACAGTCGGACGCATGACCGCCTCCCTCGGAATCCACGAGAACGAGCACCGCCAACCGAAGTCACAGTGGGCGTCATGATCGTGGAATTCATGCTACGCATTATGCGATAGTTGAGCGAGGCGACGTGCCGACGCCGAACTTTCTCATCGCCAGGCCGCTGGGCACCGAACCTGGTGTAGGCCACGGCGGTAGCGGGACGGCTGGCGCCGTTGTCGGGGCTCGGTTGTCCTAGGCGGGGTCAGCGCAACGTGCCGGCTTTCACCGCGTCGAGGAAGGTCGAGAAGGTGGCGGCGGGCAACGCCACAGTGGTTCGCCGGGTGCTGTCGGGGCCTTGCTTGGTGTCATGGATCCCGACCCACCCGTCTACGCGGCCGACCGCGACGCAGTTGCCGGTGCCGCCACTGCGGGTGGATGTGGTGTAGGTGGCGTCGGCCAGTGCCACGGGGGGCGCGACGCGCGGGTTGGTCATCGTCACAGCTCCTTGATCACGGTATGGATCAGGATGGCGCGCTCGGCGCGGCAGCGGCTCAGCCGGAGCCGCCGGCTCGGGTCAGCGAGGACAGTGATGTGGCGCTGGTGCTGCAGACAACTGATCATACACAGTCAAGCCGGGACCCGACCATCATGAGCGGGCCCGCTACTTGTAGTACGGTCGGGGGACTCCTCGCATCAAATGGATGGTCGCCCGCAGCCTACAAAATCAGGACAAAGTTCAATGGGAGCCATGCCGCCGAATTCCTCATGCGATATTGTCCTGCGGTAATGCTGGTACGATCGTGCTGGCCAATGTTGTGTTCGGTGACTGGCAAGCCACCGACCGTTACTGCATTTTCAGACCGGAACGGACCGCGCAACACGGGAATCAGGACCGTACAGTAGGCCGTCAAGGAACCAGTGTACTAGTATGCTAATCATGCATGAGCCCCGACGTCCTGAATCCATCCCTTGTACGTGGATGGCTAGCAATCCGATGGACGTTCTGCGTACCGCTCAGCGCTGGCTTGAATCAGCCGCTCTCGCGCAGCTCACCGCAGCGTTGGGTGGACCTAGTCCGGCCACCGAGGATCTCGGTGTTCTGGCGACGTGGAGTGCGAACGTCCTCGATACTCGCCGTGGCGCCGAAAGGCGCGACGCTGCTCCCACGACATGGACAACAGACCAGGTTCGAGCGTTGCTGTCGGTCGCTGGCCCCCTTGGTCTACGAGAAACCACCGCACCCCGCCGACCGTCTTACGATGTGATGGTCCTGCTCGGTGGCGCCACCACCGGGAACCAGCTTCGGACCACCCTTGCGCGGGATCTTGTACGCCGAGGGCTGGACGTTGGCACGCTCGTCGCCGTCACGGCCGAGCGCCCATTGAGCGATCACGAACACGGAACATTATTCAAAAGTCGGTTCAGAATGAGTGATCGCCTACTCGGCGTGTCGCAACAGAAAGCAACGGTTCCCGCGAAAGAATACGAGAGTTCTGACCAAGGAATTCTCGCTTCCGGGGGAACCG
>JBOHHF010000070.1:0-1699 GCA_050700495.1 Pseudonocardiaceae bacterium | reverse complement strand
ATCGCTGAGGATGCCGACCGTGCGGTGGGGCAGTTGCCGTGGATGTCTGAGACCGAACGCCACCAGGTGCTGCATGAGTGGAATGACACCGAAGTGGAGGTGCCGGGGGGGACGGTGTCGAGTCTGTTCGTCGAGCAGGTAGGGCGTGTTCCGCAGGATGTTGCAGTGGTTTGTGGTGCGGTTGTGCTTTCTTATGTTGAGTTGGAGGTGCGGGCGAATCGGTTGGCGCATCGGTTGATTCGGTTGGGTGTCGGCTTGGAGGGTCGGGTTGGGGTGTTGGTGGGGCGTTCGGCCGAGTTGGTGGTTGCGGTGTTGGCGGTGGTTAAGGCGGGTGGGGTGTATCTGCCGGTGGATGTGCGTGCGCCGGTGGAGCGTATGCGGTTGGTGTTGGCCCAGGCCGAAGCGTCGGTGTTGATCACTGATCGGGTGTGGGAGCAGGTCGCCCGAGAAGCTCATTGCGGAGTGCTTGTCGTGGTGGATGCTGATGAGTCTTTGATCGAGGAGTCGGTTGAGGCGCCTGTGGTGGGGGTCTGGCCGGACAATTTGGTTTATGCCGAGTACACCTCGGGTTCGACTGGTGTGCCTAAGGGTGTGGCGGTACGGCATCGGGACGTGGTGGCGCTGGCGTTTGACCGGCGTTTCGCTGGTGATGCTCATCGGCGGGTGTTGGTGCATTCGCCGTTGGCGTTTGATGCCTCGACCTATGAGTTGTGGGTGCCGTTGCTTAACGGGGGTCAGGTGGTGGTGGCCCCACCGGGTGAGCTGGATGCAGACACGTTGGCGCGGGTGATTGGCGAGTATCGGGTGACCGGGCTGTGGTTGACCGCTGGGCTGTTCCGGATCATTGCGCAGGATGCACCGGAGTGTCTGGCCGGGGTGTGTGAGGTGTGGACCGGTGGGGATGTGGTGCCGGCGGGGGCGGTGCGTCGGGTGCTGCAGGCCTGCCCGGGTCTGGTGGTGGTCGACGGTTACGGGCCGACTGAGACCACCACGTTCGCCACTTCGTATCAGATGTCGGGTGTTGAGTCGGTGTCGGATCTGGTGCCGATCGGTGCACCGCTGGACAACATGCGCGTCTATGTCCTGGATGCCGATCTGCGCCCGGTACCGCCGGGGGTGCGCGGGGAGCTGTTCATCGCCGGGGCCGGGCTGGCCCGAGGTTACCTGGACCGGCCGGGGCTGACCGCGGAGCGGTTTGTGGCCTGCCCGTTCGGGCCGGTGGGACAGCGGATGTATCGCACCGGGGACCTGGTGCGTTGGACGACTGATGGGGTGCTGGAGTTTATCGGTCGGACTGATGAGCAGGTGAAGATTCGGGGGTTCCGGATCGAGTTGGGTGAGATCGAGGCCATGCTGGCCGCGCACCCGGCGGTCGGAAATGTTGCTGTGATCGCCCGGCAAGACCAGCCAGACCGTAAGCACTTGGTGGCCTATGTGGTCTCGGTGGCCGACGGGGTGGTGGATGTGGCCGGGTTGCGGGCGTATCTGGCGTCCAGGTTGCCCGACTACATGGTGCCCGCAGCATTCGTGGTACTCGATGAGCTTCCGTTGAGTACCAACGGAAAACTGGATCGCCGTGGGTTGCCGGTGCCGGAGTTCGCTGCGGTGGTGGGTTATGTGGCGCCGCGTAGTGAGGCTGAGCGGGTGTTGGTCGGGGTTTGGGCTGAGGTGTTGGGGGTGGATCGGGTCGGTGTCGAGG
>JBOHHF010000069.1:0-3094 GCA_050700495.1 Pseudonocardiaceae bacterium | reverse complement strand
ATAGTCGCGGTTTCGGGCGCGCACGGCTCTCGTCAGCTTGCCGCTGTGCGGGTATAGCCCGGTACGATGATCGGCCGCCATTCCGATTAACCTCACGTGATATCACGGTATGGTCCCGCTTCAGCAGTCGCCCGATCGACCGAAAGGAATGGCCGGCGGCAAGCTCCCGAGAGATATTTTCCCGTTCATCGGCAACTATTTCCGTACCCTGCACTGACCATGGCTCCTTCTGGTTGCCGACCGGGGCGGGCAATAGGGTATAATTTCCGGTGGTGCGCTCACCCTATGACCTCAAGCTTCATTTCTGCCACCGAATCCGCGACACCTCCTCCCCGGTCACGAGCAGCCCGCCTACAGTACGGCTCACCAGGCTGGCTCCCGAACTCCGAGGACCGCCCTCGCATCGACACACCGTTGACGCGTTTGGCGTTGGCCACCGTTGCCGTGCTCGCCGGGCTCCTCGCCCGCCGATGAGTGCCCGGGGGTGAAGTTGCACCGTCACCGAAGAGGGAGGCGCGTACGGAACGCCAGGCAGTCGCTGATTGGACATACCTTTGCAGGCAGCTGATCCGCCGCGCCGGGCAGCTATCGTGGTCGGCATGACCGCCGCAGCCACCCGGCCGCCGTTCGCCGCCGCCTCCCCAGCTGAGATCCGCGCGGCCCTCGTCCCCGAGGAGCGCTCCGGGTTCGACCGCGAGTACCGCCAGGCGCTCGAGGTGGCGGCTGAGACGTTCAGCCTTGAGGAACTTGAGGCGACGCTGGAGTCCTGGCGGCGCATCGCGTGGATGTGCACCGACCCTGATTGCTACCGGCAGATGTGGCGGCGCGCCGCCACGCTATCCACCCGCGAGGATATCCCCGCGGAGGAGGCGCTGCCCGTCACCAAGGCCCGGCTGGGCTACTGACCCGGTGTACAGCGTCATTACCGACGAGCAGACCGATCAACAGATCGCCGCGCTGCCTGCCGAAGTGTTGGGTTCCTTCGCCGAGGCGCGAACGCTTCTGGAAATCCACCCCTGGAGCGGAGACCCGATCCACCGTGGCAATCCCGAGGGGCCAGTGCGGACGCTGGCGTTCGGCCACGCCGGGATGATCATCTATCTGATCATGGAAGAACTTCGCCGGGTGGACCTGCTGGAGGTGCTCTGGGCAGGGTGAACTCCGCGAGTGCGCCTGTCACCGCTGCCGCGTTGGTCTCCACCTATCCTGGCCGACGTGATCCGCTGTGGCCAGCCGGGTAGGTGCTGTCCCGCGCACGGATCGGTTACTGGGACGTCCTGCACGGGTAACAACTCATTGCCGCACGAAGGTCATCGGCATCCAGGGTCGCTCGCCGCCGTCGTCAAGGTGGACCAGCCACAAGGGGCTGTCCGAGGGCGAGTCCTAGCTCGTCTGCGTACCCACCGGCGTGCACGGTCGAGGTCCTGCGCGGGAAGTCGGGCCTCCACCCTTGCCTCTGCCAACGCCATGAGCGTTCCTCCACTTTTCTCCGGTTGGTGTGGATGTTCTCGCCCAACTGGGTTCAGGTAGGAGACTGACGTAGACGGCGAAACTCATCCACAGCCCCGGGATGGCGCGGGAGACCACATCGTTTCGTTGCACTCGACGTCGACAACCTTAGGTTGACGATGGAGCATGGGCGTCACCAAGCAAGCGGCCCGCAAGCGCTTCGTGCCGAAGGACTCCGGCCCCGATCTGGACCCCAACCAGGGATTCAACCGCTTCACCGAGCGCGCCAGAAACGTCGTGATGGCCGCGCAGAACGAAGCACGCGCAGCCGGCAACGACGAGATCCACCCCGAGCACCTCGTGCTTGGCCTGCTGACCGAGCCGGACGCACTCGCCGCGAAGGCGATCGTTGAGCAAGGCGTCGCACTCAAGCACGTGCGGGACACCGTCACGGGAGCACTGCCAGCAGCGGCCGACCAGGTTCCCGATCTCATCCCTTTCGACGCAAGCGCACGCAAAGCGTTGGAGCTCACGTTCCGAGAGGCACTACGGCTGGGCCACAACTACATCGGAACCGAGCACATCCTGCTCGCCCTCCTGGAGCTCGGGGACGGGACAGGCGTGCTCGCCGGTCTCGGGATCGACAAGCCGACCGCAGAAGCTCACATCGCGGCTGCCGTGGCCGCCGAACACGCCGAACACGCCGAACACGCCGAACACGAGCAGAATTGACCTCATACGGAACGCTGCAGGTCAGCAACGGTGCGCGCGCTGGGGTGTCCCGGAAGGCTGGTTCGGTGAACGGTTCCGGTGATGGGGTGCTGTCGACCAGCACAGCGTGACCTGCGCGGCCCGATCCGCTGGTGGGGTTCAGCCGGCGGCTGACCAGCCTCCGTCGGAGGCGATGACCTGGCCGGTGACCCAGTCGGCTTCGTCGCTGACTAGCCATGCCACGAGTCGGGCGGTGTCGGTGGGTGTGCTCCAGCGGCGTCCCGGGTTTCGTGTGGCAATAAGGGCCCTGGTGTTGGCGTCGGCGTAGCCGGTGTCGTTGGGGCCGGGGTCGACACAGTTGACGGTGATGCGGCGGGGCATGAGGTGGGCGGCAAGGCTGGGGGTGAGCTGGTGCAGCGCCCCCTTCGAGGCGATGTAGGGCAACCCGGCCGGCATGGCCGAGTGGTACTGCCCGGAGGTGAAGAGCACGATGCGCCCCCTGGGCGGCCGTTGTGGTGGGCGGCGAACGCCTGGATCAGCAGCAGTGTGGCGCGGGTGTTGACTGCGTAGCTGAGGTCGATCTCCTCCGCGGTCAGCTCTTCCAGCGCCTGGGCGCTGCTGCGGGCGTGGTTGGCGACGACGATGTCCAGGTGCCCGAAGGCGCATCGGGCGGTGTCCACGAGTGCAGCAGCACCGCGGCACCGTCGCTGACGAGCCGGCGGGCCACACCGGCACCGATCGCGATCCTCCGGCTGGCCCCGGTCACCAGGGCGACGCGTCCGCGCAACGACATGGCCGACGTCACGAGCGGATCTCCCATTCGGTGTGCTGGCAAGGTGGCCGCGTGAGCTGTGGGGTTGACAGATTGCCGGGCGGAGATAAGGGTCCAAGCAGGTGGTGGCCGTGCCAGTTCCGGTTCTGCGCACCTCGCGCC
>JBOHHF010000068.1:0-1167 GCA_050700495.1 Pseudonocardiaceae bacterium | reverse complement strand
ACACTGCTCGAACAACGCATCCGCCAGCGATGCATGACCTTCGAGGAGTTCGTGCAGCACGCCGAGACCTTCGCTCAGAACCACGACGAATCAGGCACGCTCAGCCTGCGCCACCTTCAACGACTCGTCAGCGGCCAACCCCACGGTGCCCTCCGACCGGCCACCGCGCGACTGCTCGAACAGCTCCTCGGCGAGCCGATCGCCGCCCTACTCGCACCACCGGTAACCACGACGGCGGACGAGAACGGCGATCCCACCACCGAACTACGCCACCTGCTCGACACCGCCCGCCGCGTGGATCACTCGACTATCACGCTGCTGCACCAGCAACTCGACGCCGTCCGCCGACTCGACCGGAAACTCGGCGCCATCGTCGTCCGAGACGAACTCACCGCCAAAATCCGGCAAGTCCAGCGGCTCACCGCGCACAGTCTCGCCCCCGGTTCCCGCGAACCGCTCGCCGCGCTGCTCTCCGAAATGCACACCCTCGCCGGATGGCAAGCACTCGACCTCGGCGACACCGTCCAAGCCTGGCATCACTACGAACAATCCCGATCCGCCGCCGCACAATCCGGCTCTATCCCCCATGAATCTCACGCCGCCGCGGAGCAAGCATTCGTGCTTATCGACGCCGGAGCGACCGGCGACGCGGTGGACCTGATCAACGGTGCCCGCCGCCGCGCCGACACAACCTCACCCCGCATCCTGCGAGCCTGGCTGGCCGCCGCGCACGGTGAAGCCCTCGCTGCCCACGGCGACCGCACCGCAAGCCTGCACGCCTTCGACCACGCGGCCCAACTACTCCCCGGTGACCCGACTGACGAACGCCCCTACGTCGCCCTCGACCCCGTGCACCTAGCTCGCTGGCGCGGCCACGCCCTCGCTCGCTTCGGCCACCCCGACGCCATCGCCGTCCTCACCGACGCCCTCAACCGGCTCGAGCCCACTTTCGTCCGCGCCGAGACCGCACTCCGCGTCGACCTCGCGATCGCCCACGCAACCAACGGCGACCGGGACGAAGCCCGCGCTCATGCAGACCATGAGATGCCCCGTTGTTCACGGACCACGACCCCAACTAGGATCGGTCCGAAGGGTGGCAGCGGAAATGCCTCAGAAGTACCGCAAGTTCAGTCCCGAGTTTCGGGACGAAGCCGTGCGGCTGGTGAT